>NZ_JBBMEX010000001.1:0-384635 GCF_040096355.1 Maccoyibacter intestinihominis | reverse complement strand
ATATCCCAGCGAGTTCCCGACAATTATGAAAAGTTTCTTTTTGGGCTATGGAGATGAAACTCCCGGAAGCGTGGAGCTCTCTGGCGAACACGCTTCCTGCTTTTGGGGAGGTTCATCGGAATGCTTAGCACAAGGAAACTTGCAATAATTGTCGGAAACCCGCTGAGCACATACTTTTTTCTAACACGCCCCCTGCTTTCGGGAAAATTTATTTTATTTATCTGAAAATATTGACTTTTCCCACAAACGCGGTATAATAATTCTCAGTTTGTTTATTATTATTAAACATGCAATTTACATATAGTGCAACTTTTTATCATGGATACACCCATGATCTTGACATATACATCACAGTAATAATAGAAAAAGGAGTTTATTATGGACATCGGGCACCGCATGAAAGAGCTTCGGGTTCACTATGGACTGACCCAGCAGGAGCTTGCCGATCGTTCTGAGCTGTCTAAGGGATTTATCTCTCAATTAGAACGAAATCTGACTTCTCCTTCTGTTGGAACGCTTCTTGACATTATCCAGTGTCTTGGAACCACACCTGCAGAATTTTTTGCAGATGATGAACCGGAACAGATCGTATTTAAAAAGGAAGATTATTTTACAAAAATAGATGAAAACGAACATTCAAAAATTGAATGGATCGTGCCAAACGCACAGAAAAACGGTATGGAACCTCTACGCGTAACGCTTGCGCCCGGGGGCCGTTCCATGGAGCTGAAACCCAGTGAGGCAGAAGAATTCGGATATGTTTTAAAAGGAGCGATCCGGATCATCCGTGGAACGAAAAGTTATCTTGTAAAATCCGGGGAGTCTTTTTACTTAAAAGGACTGAAACGTCACCACATCGAAGCATACGGTGTCAAAGAGGCTGTATTTATCTGGGTCTCCACGCCACCGAATTTTTAGGAGGATACCATGAGCAAAGACTTTATTACTTTAGAACACATTACGAAATCTTTCGACTCTCAGATGGTATTAGATGACTTAAATCTGACCATTAAAGAAAATGAATTTATGACCCTGCTTGGTCCATCCGGCTGCGGTAAAACCACCACCCTGCGTTTGATCGGCGGTTTTGAGACCCCTGACATTGGAAAAATCTATTTTGACGGTCAGGATATTACTTCACTTGCACCAAACGAAAGAAAATTAAACACTGTATTCCAGAAATATTCTCTTTTTCCACATATGACCATTGCGGAAAATATTGCATTTGGTTTAAAGATCAGCAAGAAAAGCAAGGAATACATCAACGATAAGATCAAATACGCATTAAAATTAGTCAATTTAGACGGCTTTGAAAAACGCTCCGTCGATTCCTTAAGCGGCGGTCAGCAGCAGCGTATCGCGATTGCCCGTGCCATCGTAAATGAACCGAAGGTACTGCTCTTAGATGAACCTCTCGGTGCACTGGATTTAAAACTGCGTCAGGATATGCAGTACGAGCTGATCCGTTTAAAAAATGAGCTTGGCATTACTTTTCTCTATGTTACACATGACCAGGAAGAGGCACTTACCATGTCCGATTCCATTGTCGTTATGAATCAGGGATATATCCAGCAGATCGGAACACCAGAGGATATCTACAATGAACCGGTCAACGCCTTTGTTGCCGATTTTATCGGAGAAAGCAATATCATTGATGGAGTTATGATAGAAGACCATCTGGTTGAGATCTTAGATACCAGATTTCCATGCGTTGATGAAGGCTTCGGACAAAACTGCCCGGTTGACGTTGTCATCCGTCCGGAAGATGTGGAACTGGTAGAACCGGAGGAAGGAATTATCGATGGAACCGTCATCTCTATCATATTTAAAGGGGTTCATTACGAAATTGAAGTCCTTGCAAACGGATTTGAATGGCTGGTGCACACAACTAAAATGCATGAGGTCGGCTCTAAAGTGGGAATCCGTGTCATTCCGTTCAATATTCAGATTATGAACAAACCGGAATCCAGTGATGAGGAGGCAGTAGAAGTCGATGCGTAAATTTGGAAAACAACTTTTAGCCGGTCCTTACCTGGTCTGGATCATCGGCTTTATCATCCTTCCGGTCTTTGCCGTTCTTTACTATGCACTGACAAACAGTGCCGGAAGTTTTACAATGGAAAATATCGCGGCGATCGCAGAGCCGGTACATTTAAAAGCATTGTTTTTAGCATTAAAACTGGCTGTGATCTGTACCCTGATCTGCCTGCTGCTCTCCTATCCACTGGCAATGATCTTAAACAATATGAAGATCGAAGAGCACAGCTTTGTGGTCTTTCTCTTTGTACTTCCGATGTGGATGAATTTTATGCTTCGTATTTTAGCATGGCAGATGCTTTTATCGAATAACGGTATTATCAATTCCCTTTTAAAAACGTTAGGTTTTTCTGGGATCAACCTGATGAATACCCCGACCGCTGTCGTATTTGGTATGGTCTATGACTACCTTCCATTTATGATCCTGCCAATCTATAATGCGTTAGTACGCATCCGAAAGGATTTGATTGAGGCAGCCAGAGATTTAGGTGCCGGAAACCTCTTGGTCTTTTTTAAGATCATTCTGCCGCTCTCCCTTTCCGGAGTTTTCAGCGGGATTATTATGGTGTTTGTACCTGCACTGACCTCGTTTGTTATTTCGGATCTTTTAGGCGGCGGCAAAGTACTGTTGATCGGAAATGTCATTGAACAGTCCTTTATGCAGGGCATGGACTGGCATCTTGGTTCAGGGCTCTCCATTGTACTGATGATCTTTGTCATTGCCTCCATGGCATTTATGAACCGACAGGATAAAGAAAATGAAGGAGGAAATGCCGTATGGTAAAAAAAGGAATCGAACGCCTGTATTTGATCATTATTTTCCTCTTTTTGTACCTTCCGATCGCGGTCCTGATCGTACTTTCGTTCAATGACTCAAAATCGCGTGTCCAGTGGGGCGGATTTACACTGCGCTGGTATCAGGAGGTATTTAAAAGCCGGACCATTATGAACGCTTTTTATACAACCATTACCATCACACTGGTTGCTTCTATTGTAGCAACCCTGCTTGGAACACTGGCAGCTATTGGTATCCACAGTATGAAAAGAAGACAGAAAGCACTGATGCTTGGAGCTACCAATATCCCGCTTTTAAATGCGGACATTGTAACCGGTATCTCGTTAATGCTGTTACTGATAAAATTTACAAGACTTGGCATGAACACCGTTTTGATCGCACATATTACTTTTAATATCCCCTATGTCATTCTAAACGTACTGCCAAAACTGAATTCCCTAAGTCCTAACACCTATGAGGCGGCATTGGATTTAGGTGCTTCCAGACCTTATGCGTTTTGGAAGATCATCTGGCCTGATATCAAAGGCGGCGTATTCAGCGGATTTTTGATGTCCGTGACCATGTCGTTAGATGATTTTTCCATTACCTATTTTACAAAAGGACCGGGAGTCAATACACTCTCAACCATGATATACACCGAACTCAAAAAAGGGATCAAACCGGAGATGTACGCTCTCTCCACTATTTTATTCCTGATCGCACTACTGTTACTGCTTTTGATGAATTACCGTTCATCCAAAAAAAGCACCGCACTGACAACATAAGGAGGACATTATGAAGAAAAAATTACTGCTGATGGCTGCATGCCTTGGAGCGATGTTCGCATTCACTGCCTGCAGCTCTAAAGATGACGGAAACACACTGACGGTATTAAACTATGGAAAATATATAGAGTCGAGTGTGTTAGATGCCTTTGAAGAAGAAACCGGCATCCATGTCAACTATGAAGAATATGTAAATCCGGAGGAAATGTATACGAAATACAAATCCGGTGCGATCGACTACGATGTGATCTGCACCTCTGATTACATGGTAGAACGCCTGATCAACGAGGGAGAAGCAAAAGAGATTAACTTTGATAAGATTCCTCTTTCTAAAAATTTAGATGATTCTTATTTTGAATTTTCTAAGGCTTTCGACCCGGAAAACAAATATTCCATGCCATACTTCTTTGGAACGGTCGGAATCCTCTATAACAAAAATAAAGTAGATGCCAATGACGTCAAAAGCTGGGATATCCTCTGGAATAAAAAATATAAAGACCAGATTATCATGGAAGACAGTGTGCGTGACACCTTTGTACCGGCACTCAAACGTCTCGGTTATTCCTCAAACTCTACCGATAAAAAAGAGTTAGAAACAGCACTTGACCAGTTAATTGAGCAGAAACCGCTGGTCTACTCCTATCTGGTAGATGAAAGTGCTGACGAAGTGGTCGCAGGCAATGCATCCATGGCACTGGTATACTCCGGCGAAGCTGCCTATGCAGAGTCTTTGAGCAAAGATTTAGACTACAGTGTCCCGGAGGAAGGCTCGAATATGTGGATTGATTCCTGGCTGATTGCAAAGACCTGTAAACATCAGGAAAATGCAGAAAAATTCTTAGACTTCCTCTGCCGCGAGGACATCGCTATGAAGAACTTTGAATATGTATACTATGCAACACCAAATAAAGCGGTCTATGACAAATTAGACAAAGAAACCCAGGAAAATAAGACCATTTTCCCTGATGACGAAACCTTAAACAACTGTGAGATCTTCCGCTACCTGGATGAAGATTCCATTGCACTTTACAACAAACTCTGGAAAGAATTAAAATCCAAATAATTTCTACTTGCATTTTTTGAATTTCCGTGTTACATTAAAATCCACATGAATCTCATGTGGATTTTTTATCTTTGCACTTTCGTGCATATTCCCATTTTATTTCATATCCCGCCTGTTACATTTTTTATTCAGGAGGTTTTTATGACATTTGACACCTTTAAAGAAACGATTGTTTCTGCATTAAGCAATTACTATGGCAGCGACTATACACTGTCTATCCAAAAAATACCAAAAAACAATCAAATTATTTTAGATGGACTGACCATTCAGAAAAAAGGACAGAATATTTCTCCTACGATTTATCTGAACCCATACTTTTCCAAATTTCAGGACGGCATGCCGATGTTTCACATTTTAGAAGAAATCAAAAACACCTATGCCATGCATCATCCCGACGAGAACATTGACATCCGCTTCTTTACAGACTACGAAAATGCCAAAGACCGCATCTGTATGAAGCTGATTCACTACGAAAAAAACAGAGAACTTCTAAAAGAAGTTCCCCATATTCGTTTTCTCGACCTCGCTGTCGTCTTCTATTATCTGATTCATCTAACCCCCGGAGAGCAGGCAACAATCCTCATTTATAACCGGCATTTGCCTTACTGGAATGTCTCGACCGATACCCTGTTTGAGTCTGCAAAAATCAACACCCCAAAGCTGCTCCCTTACTATTTCGATGATATTTTTTCCGTCTTGCAGAATGTTTCCGACTTGTCTGAATTTAGCAAAAACCAGCTCCACCCACTCTATGTTCTGACCAATTCCGAAAAACTCTTTGGTGCAGCCGTAATACTCTATCCAAATCTTTTATCCTCAATAGCGAAGAAAATAAATCACGACTTAATTATTATCCCAAGCAGTCTGCATGAAGTACTTCTGCTTCCGGCTGAACAGGGAGAATCTTCTGAAGAATATTCCTCAATCATTCAGGAGGTCAACCTCTCAGAGCTGTCACCGGAAGAAGTTCTCTCCGATCATGCCTATTATTATTCCCGAAAGACAGACTCCATTTGCTAATTATCACATCTTGAAAAGTTCCTCATAAAGTGATTCATAATCTTTAGCGGATGCATTCCAGGAATAGTCACAGTCCATCGCACGTTTTACAATCCCATTCCACTCGTTTCTATGATTGACATAAGTATCTTTTGCATAACGGATCATATGTAACATCTCATGTGCATTGTAATTGGCAAAAGAGAAACCATTTCCTGTCTGCTCGTATTCGTTATATGGGCAGACAGTATCCCGAAGCCCTCCTGTCTCACGCACCATTGGAACGGTTCCATAACGCATACTCATCAACTGGCTGAGTCCGCACGGTTCAAACATGGATGGCATTAAAAAGGCATCCGCTCCAGCGTAGATCCGGTGTGCTAAATCTTCGGAATACTGAAGACAGACTCCCATCTGCCGTTCATACTTCCAGGCAAAGTGGCGGAACATATTCTCAAAACGTTCTTCTCCTGTTCCAAGCACTGCAAACTGGATTTTCTTATCCCCTAACAGTTCATCCATCACATAGGCAATCAGATCCATACCCTTTTGCACTGTCATCCTCGATACAATTCCGATCAAAAATGCATCTTCCTCTTTTGGAAGTCCCAGCTCTTCCTGAAGGCCTGCCTTATTTGCCGGTTTCATTTTTACCACATTCATCTTATCAAAATGTGTCCCGATACGCTGATCCGTGACCGGATCATACTCATCATAATCAATCCCATTGACAATTCCATACAAATGGTCTGATTTTGCACGAAGCAGACCGTCTAAGCCCTCTCCACCTTCCGGTGTCGTAATTTCCTGCGCATAGGATCTGCTTACCGTTGTTACCATGTCGGAATAGACAATCCCGCCCTTTAAATAATTTGCTTCGCCGTAAGATTCTAACTGATCCGGCATAAAGAATTTAGCCGGCAGTCCCGTAATATCTTTGACTTCGTTGAGCTTCCATCTTCCCTGAAATTTCAGATTGTGGATTGTAAAGACGGTCTTCATCTTCTGATAAAACGGATCCTCTCCATAAAAATATTTTAAAAATACAGGCACCATTCCGGTCTGCCAGTCATGACAGTGTATGATATCTGCCTGAAAATCAATAAATTTCATTGCGGCAATGGCTGCTTTAGAAAAGAATGCAAACTTCTCCACATCTTCATAGATCCGGTTATATGGCTGATCTCCGCCAAAATAGTATTCATTATCTATAAAATAGTAAGTAACCCCTTCGACAACCTTGTGAAATACTCCGACATACTGCTCACGCCATCCGAGAGATATCGAAAAATTTCCCAGATTTTCCAAATCTGCTGTCAGTTTTTCCTCTATGCACAGATATTTCGGGATCATAATACGTACATCATACTTCTTTTTATCAAAATATTTCGGTAAAGAACCGGTTACATCCGCAAGCCCTCCGGTCTTAATAAACGGAACTGCTTCCGATGTTACAAACAAGACTTTTTTCATAAAAAACCTCCAAGTACAATATAATTAATTTTATTATACCGTACCAGGAGGAATTTTTAAAGTTAATCTCAGGAATTGCTCCGATATTCCAATCTGATTTTGTCCGCGATCAGAGCGATAAACTCTGAATTTGTCGGTTTTCCTTTTCCGTTGTTAATGGTGTACCCAAACAGTGCATCGATCGTATCCATTTTTCCTCTGCTCCATGCAACCTCGATCGCATGACGGATGGCTCTCTCTACACGACTTGGCGTAGTCTGAAACTTTTTCGCTATCGTAGGATAGAGAATCTTCGTAATGGAATTTAACATATCAATGTCATTCACAGACATGATAATTGCTTCCCGTAAGTACTGATATCCTTTAATATGTGCCGGAACTCCAATCTCGTGGATAATTGCCGTCACATCAGCCTCTAAGTTACGTTCTTTTAATTCTTCCCGTTTCTCATAAGGCTGTACCTTACGCACCTCGCTTGGACGTGCTACGTTACGGTTTTTGACATCCTTGATCCGACTAATGACCATATCATTGTCGAACGGTTTCATAATATAGTAATCTGCTCCGAGCCGGAATGCATCCTCTGTAATCTTTTCCTGACCAATCGCACTGATCATAATAAATGCCGGGTGCTTTTTGATCGTAGAATCTTTGTTGACTTTTTCCATAACTCCTAAGCCGTCCATCTTTGGCATAACAATATCTAACAGTACAACGTCAGGTTCGGCAGTTTTTATCAATTCGTACGCTTCTACCCCGTCTTTCGCTGTTCCAATCACCTGTAATTCTTCATCACTCCGTACAATATCGCCTAAAAGACGCACCATTCTTTCGTTATCATCTGCAATCGCAATGTTCAGCTTCTCCATGCTGTCCCTCCTGGTAAATTTTTCAAACATGCTGCTATTATATCGTTAGGTTCCCCTAAATTCAATAGTTTTCTAACGTTCTAATTCGACAACCACTGTATTTTAGCGGCTTTTTTGCATATCCGTGTCGGATACTCCTGAATCAACTGTATTATACAGGCAATTCGACACATCTCTTGTCGAAAAATAGCAACTAATTTTTCAAGTCCAATAGAAACAAGCAATTCTCCCCCCTTTTCTGTCATTTTTCCATAGGTTATACGGAAAAACGTTCTACACTTTCTAATAACTCATGTGTATGGTTCATAACTGTATCCAAAACTTCCATGGAATCTTTGACTGCATTGTCAATTTCTTCCGATGTTGCTGATGTCTCCTCGGTAAAGGATGCATTATTTGCAGAAAGTGCATTCAATGTCTCGATGTGACCAACCACATAATCTTTCTGTTGATCGATTTCCTGCATCTTCGCTGCAATATCCTGTACAGTCTCAATACATACATCTAATGCATTCTTCAACTCCTGGAACGTATCCTGTGTTACCGTTAAGGTATCGATCTGTGTCTTGGATGTTGTATTCATGTCTTTCATGATGTCCATACATTTATTTGCATTATCAGTCAGTTCCTCAATGATACCATTGATTTCCTGAACTGTTTCTGCCGACTCTGAAGCTAATTGTCCAATCTCTTCTGCTACTACTGCAAATCCTCTTCCTGCCTCTCCGGCTCTCGCTGCCTCGATCGACGCATTCAGAGAAAGAAGATTGGTCTGTGATGCAATCTGACTGATCAACGTTGCTGCTTCACTGATCTTATTGACGGATTCATTCGTATACTCTGTCTGCTGATACATCACTTCGATGTTACGGATGGTCTGCTGATTTACTTCTAACAGATTCTCCATGCTGGTATAGGAATCCTGTGAGCATTTCTTCATAAAAGATGCATTTTCAGATAAATCCTCGATATCCGCTGTGGTGCTCTGGATATTCTGTGCGATCTTTTCTACGCTTCCGGCTACATCCGTTGTAGACTCTGCCTGCTGCGAAATGTTCTGTGCTACATCGCCCATCGCATTTGTCAGATTTTCAATTGCTTCATTCATAATACCGAAATTATCGACAAACTGCTGTTCTGCTAAATTCAGATGTTCTGATGTCTCACCGACATGTGATACCAGACCACTGATGCCTCCCTGTGCCACATTCAGCGAATCTGCCAGCACTCCGATCTCATTCGCACTCCGGATCTCAACATTTTGTGTCAGATTTCCTTCAGAAATCCTTCCAACCATTCCCTGCATTTCTAAAAGCTGCTTCTTAATACCGTTTCCGAATTTAAAGCAGGCGATCAGGGATATTACCATAAGGACTACACTGATAAAGATATTCTGCATCATCATGCTCTTTTGTCTGTTCTGCAGTGTGACACGGTTCTTCTCAATATTTTTCTCTAAATTATCTACATAATTTCCTGTGGTAATGACCCAGCCCCAAGGCTCAAATTCTTCTGAATAAGCAATCTTTGGTGCAACCGTTTTACCATCTGCTTTTGTAAAGTAGAACTCATTGTATCCGCCGCCGGCTTCTGCCGATTTCATAATGTTCTGAATGATCTTTACACCATTCTGGTCTGTCAGATCGTAACGGTTCGTTCCTTCCTGTTCAGAGAGGATCGGGTGCATCAGCAAGGTATAATCCGTACCGTCAATCCAAAAGTATCCTTCGCCGTCTTCTCCATAACGCGCATTGCGAAGGATTTCCATTGCCTCTTTTTTCGCATCTTTTTCTGACATTTCTCCTGACTGGCTCTTTTCATAAACCATATTGACGACCGTCAGCATTGCTCCGACTTCATCTTTAATCTGTTCTTTATATCCCGATATTACCGCATCTTTATAGTCTGAATTGGTTTTGGTGATCGTTTCCTTCATTCCCATATAGGTAACAAGACTAACTCCGATGGAGCAAGCTAAAATAATTGCCGTGCATGAAATCATACATGTTGTCCGAATACTTTTGATCTTCATATGTATTTTCCTCTCTTCCCTGATTCCCTTGACGTGTACCATTGGAATAATTATACACCTATCAGGGAATCACCGCAAGAATTTTTAGTAAATTTTCGTCGAATTATGGGATATTTGAATACGTTTCTCATTACGATACTTATTATCTGTCATTTTTACTCGCTTTGTCTTATACCATATGTTTTATTTCTTTATACCATCTGTATAGAACATTTCTGATCATCATTCTATCGTCAATCAGCTCTTAAGTATCCTTTCTCAGTATCGCTAAATACTCCTCATAGGCAAATACTCTATTTCTTGCAGCATTGGTTGTTTCCTGCAAAATCCCAAGTTCTACAAGTTTCCGCACAGCAGCAGCTACCGTATTATAGCTAACCTCTAATTCCTTTGCGGTTCTCTTGATATCAATAATCGGATACTGTTCAATATAGTCAAAAACTGCTCGTAAATTATCTTTGCTCCGAGTTGTCTTTGGAAGTTTTTCTACATTCGTATCATGCAACACAGAAAGCTGACGAATTGCTTCTAAAGAGTCCGATGCTGCTTTACTCACTGCCTCTAAAAAAAATCTTATCCATTGTTCAAAGTTTCCGGTTCTCCTGACTTCACTAATGCGGTCATAATATTCTATCTGGTTCTTTTTCAAAAAATAGGATATATAAATGACTGGTTTTTCAATCAATTTCTGCTCCATCAAATAGAGGAGTATCAAAAGTCTTCCAATTCTTCCGTTGCCATTTAAAAACGGATGTATTGTTTCAAACTGATAGTGAATCAATGCCGCTCTGATCAATGGATCATAATCCACATTCTCATTGATATATTTTTCCAAATCAGACATTGCTGTTTGCATATCTTCTACATTAGGAGGAATATACCTGGCATCTTTTAATGAACAGTTTGCAGGTCCGATCCAGTTTTGAGAATGTCTAAATTCTCCCGGAGTTTTATCCTGTCCACGAACATTTTCCATTAATACTTCATGTATTTCTCTTATTAATCTGCAGCATAAAGGTAATCTTTCTAAACGTTTTAAGGCATACTGTGTTGCTTTCACATAATTAATAACATCAGATACATCAAGATTTGCATTTGCTTCCACTTCCGGATCTAATACATCGTCAAGAGTACACTGCGTTCCCTCTATTTGCGAAGAGATCAACGCTTCTTTTCTAACATACATTGATATAAACAGATCCGCATTAGAAATCAATTGTGATGCAGTATCAAGTTTTACCAGTTGCTTATTTGCATCAACTAAAAGTTTTACAATCTCCCCGTCCATTTCAATTTCAGGTATCGGTGGTAATGGATTTGGTTTAAAAGATTGGTACATAGCCTCTCCATTTAAATTGTCAACATATATTCCTGCACGCTTCATACATTTTCACCTCTTTTTGAAATAACTACACTTATTATATCTCTTTTATTTCAAAAAGTCATCGGGTTTTTGAAATATACTATAGTAAACAATACGTTTTATTTCAAAAACTATTTTCTTATCCCTGCTCCAACATCTCTTCAATAAAGATCCCATATCCTTTCGATGCATCCTGCACAAACACATGGGTCACCGCTCCGATGATCTTTCCGTTCTGCACGATCGGGCTGCCGCTCATCCCCTGTACGATTCCTCCGGTCAGGGCGCACAGTTCCTGATCCTTTACCACAAACCGGATTCCTTTGTTCGTTTCTCTCGCATTAAAATTTGTCTGGGTAATCTCAATATCGTAGCTTTTCCGCTCCCCTTCTAAAGTACAGATGATCTCCGCCTTTCCAAGCTGTACTTCCTGCTTAAATCCCACAGGGATCTGCTGTTCAGAGGTCAGTTCTTCCGGGATAACGTCTAACTTTCCATAAACTCCGGCTTTTGTATTCTTTTTGACATCTCCTAAACAATAACGACTGCTGTAATTGATGATGCCGGTCAGTTCTCCGGGAGTCCCGCGTTTTCCTTTGATGATCCCGATGATATCTGTCTGATATAACAGGCCTTTTTCCATATCGATAAGCGTACTGGTGTCTGCATCGCTGACGCCATGACCAAGTGCGCCGTAATTCCCTGCCGTATCGGTATAGGTTAAAGTACCGACTCCTGCTAGATCATCACGCACCCATACGCCGATCTTATAGGCTTTTTCCTGTGTCATCACGGCCTCCATGGCTACTTCGATCCGTTCTCCATTGCGCTCTATCCCAAATGCCATGGGCTGATCACCATATTCATGAACCCGGTCTAATAACTCTTCTTTTGTAGATACCTTTTCACCGTTCACACTACAGATATAATCTCCGCTTTTTAATAAATACTTTGCCGGTTCTACCGTCTCTCCTGACATTCCGTTGACCGGACTTGTCCCTATGACCAGTATTCCTTTAGTCTTTACATAGATGCCTACAGGCATTCCTCCGGGGATCAGATATTTTTCTCCACGCTCCTGTACGTAGATATCCTTGATCGGGATCACACCAAAGAGCCGGCAGCTTAGCGTATAGCTGCCGGTTTTTTGACTGTTCCCTAACCCACTCCGTCCAAACACCATGGATGCCAGAGTGACCGGTTCCTCTTCTTTTTGCTCCATAGACAAAGGAATTCCCGTATGAAGCTGCAGCGTCTCACCCGGACGCACACTCACTTCATCGGGAATTTTATTTTGTAAAAACAGATATCCAAAACACAGGACAAAAACCAGAATTCCCGTACCAAACTTTTTTTTCATTATCATCACATCCTTAAATTCTATTATGTGATGATTTTTTCTGTTTCAAACTAGGATTTTTTTGTTTTTGCTGCTAATTCTTTCATTTCTTTTGCATTTTCTAAAACGGTTTCCGTAATACTGACACCGCCAAGCATCCTTGCTAACTCCGCAACGCTCTCTTCCTGCGGCAGCCTGTGGATCTTTGAGGTTGTCCTGCCGGATTCCACGGTTTTCTCGATCAGAAAATGCGTATCTGCCATAGCTGCTATCTGAGGCAGGTGTGTAATACAGATGACCTGATGATTTCTTCCGATCAGATCCATCTTTTCCGAAACCTTCTGCGCCGTTCTTCCACTGATCCCGGTATCTATTTCGTCAAAAATCAAAGTCTCGATCTCGTCATTGTTTGCAAGCACTGTCTTTAATGCCAGCATGATCCTTGAAAGTTCACCGCCCGAAGCGATCTTACCGAGTGGCTTTGGCGTTTCTCCCGGATTTGTGGATATCAGGAACTCCACTTCATCGTATCCATTCGATGTAAAATGTGTGGTCTGTTCAAATTCCATCGACAGATCCACAGTCTCAAAATTCAGATCCAAAAGGTGTTCTGTGACCTGCCTGCACAGTTCTTTCGCATATTTTTTGCGGATCTTAGAAAGCTTTTTACTTGCCTTTTCTAACGCCTCTTCGGATGCCTTCTTTTGTTCTTTTAACTGATTTAAGTATGCATCATAATCTAAAAGTTCGTCCCTGCGTTGGATTTTTTCCTCCTTCACTTCTAATACTTTTTCAATCGTATCACCATACTTGGATTTCAAATGATTCAGTTCATCTAAACGCTTCTCTGTTTCGTAAAAATCCTCTTCCTCAAACTCTAATCCTGACAGATAAGAGGACATATCCCGGTTAAAATCATTCAACAGCCCGTCTAACTGCTCTAACTGCTCTTCTAACGGCTGCAACTCAGCGTCACAGGAAGTCACTGCTGAAATCTCTCGGAGCGCTCTTCCGATCTGATCCGATGCACTTTCACCGTTCTCTGAGGTCAGGCGGTAAGCCGCTCCACATGCTTCCGCAATCTTTTTGCCGTTCAGCATTTTGCGGTAAGTCTTCTCTAACTCCTCGTCCTCTCCTTCCCGCAGGCAGGCATCCTCTAATTCCTGAATTTCAAACTCTAAAAATGAGAGTTCCCGTTGCTGCTGCTCTTTATCAATATCTTTTTCTTCTAATTCTTTTAAAATAGAAGAATATTCCTCATAACGCTTCTTTACCTCTGCCTTTACTTCCTGCGTTTCTTCTTTTGCATAATCGTCAAGCAGTGCTAACTGCATCTTTTTTCCGGTCAGAGACTGATGCTCATGCTGTCCATGAATGTCAATTAAAAGTTGTGCCGCCTCTTTGACTTTTGCTGCGGATATACTCTCGGAGTTGATCTTTGCAACACTTCTTCCCCCGGTGATCTTACGGCTCATAATGACCATACCGTCCTCCGGAAAAATATCCATTTCCTGCAATCTGCGGATGGTATCTTCGCTCTTTACCTCAAAGATCAGTTCCACTAAAGCATAATCCGCACCTTCTTTGATCATCTCCTTTGGCACCTTCTGACCAAGTGCCATATTAATTGAACCGATGATCAATGATTTTCCGGCGCCTGTTTCTCCGGTTAAAATGTTTAACCCTTCCTCAAATTCTACTTCCATCTCGTCGATCAGGGCGAGATTTTTTACATGCAGATTTCGTAACATCCTATCTCCTTCTACTCCCTCACGATCCTGTAGCTGTCTATTTTCCTACCATTTTTCTCAAACGATCCATCAACTGGATATTTTCCTCCACGGAACGGACTGCACACATGATCGTGTCATCTCCGGCAATCGTACCTACAATCTCGTGAAAATTTAATGCATCTAATGCTGCTGCGACTGCCATTGCCATTCCGGACACCGTACGGACCACTAAAATATTCTGTGCCATGTCCATGGATGCAAATCCATCCTTTAACACACGGATATATTTCTGGGACAGATCCTCAGCCGGCTCTGTCAGTGCTGCATATTTCTGTTTTCCGTTGCTCATTGCAACTTTTGTCAGTTTCAATTCGCGGATATCTCTCGATACGGTTGCTTGTGTTACCTGAAAGCCCTCCCGCTCAAGTCTGTCTGACAGTTCTTCCTGTGTCTCCACCTCATTTTTTCTGATAATCTCTAGAATTTTTGCATGTCTTTCTGATTTCACTTCTTTTCCTCCAAGATTCTATATACACGTCTGCATTTTTTTACTGAGTATCTCTAAAAAGCTCAATTTGCTCAATTTCAAAATATTCGTAGCCTGCTCCGCTTTTTTGATCACGATCTTATCGCCAAAGCCTAAATTACTCGGATAATCTCCGTCAAAGCTGACCTCGGCACTGTCATCGGTCTCATGATTTCTGGCACTGATCTCAATCTCAATCTCATCATCGGCGCTCAACACAATACTCTTTGCATTCAGGCTGTGGGAATTGATGGGTGTGACTAATAACAGTTTTGCTTTTGGGTCAACAATCGGTCCTCCTGCGGACATATTGTAAGCCGTAGAGCCGGAAGGCGTTGCTACGATGATCCCATCTCCTACATATGTATTGAGATATTCTCCATTGACCCGGATAATCAGCGTCTTAACGGATGGGTTCGTGCCTCTGTGAATAATAATATCATTGAATGCGGCACGGCTTTTCTGCTCTTTTCCATCTAGCACGCAGTAACCTTCTAACATCATGCGCCGCTCAATCATGTAATGCTCCTGCATAATCTCATCAATGGCTGCATGAATATTGCTTCTCTCTACCTCACAGAGATATCCAAGAGTTCCAAGATTGACTCCTAGCATCGGAATATTCCAGTGATACAAATCCCTCGCTGCACGAATCAGCGTTCCATCACCGCCCAAGACAAGGATACACTCTACGCCCTCCGGTATCTGCTCCGGGTCAATCTGCTCCACTCTTTCTTTGTTACCGCTGCTGTAATAACAGAGACAGGTTCCACCTTTTTGTTCGATATAGTCTTTGACTTCCTTCGTAAAACTCTTTTTTTCATCTTTTTGAATATTCGTAATTGTTAAAAAATGTTTCATGTCCGATCCAATTCTCCATGTGCAGCTTCTACCACCGCTTCGGCATTTACTTCTGCACAATTTTCCCCTTCCTGACTTTTTTTCAGGTGAACCAGATATTCAATATTTCCCTCCGGTCCCTTAATCGGTGAATATTCCAGATTCAGAATGGAAAATCCTAAATCCATCGCTGTTTGTAAGACGGTCTGAATGACCTCTAAATGTACCTTAGGATCACGCACAACACCCTTTTTTCCTACTTTTTCTCTTCCTGCTTCAAACTGCGGCTTAATCAGACAGACCATCTCGCCCCCATCTTTCAGAAGCTCTCTTGCAGCAGGAAGTACCTTCGATAATGAGATAAACGACACATCCACCGAAGCAAAATCCAGTGGTTCCCCAATATCCTCCGGTGTCACATAACGGATATTTGTCTTTTCCATACAGACCACCCGTTCATCGGTTCGCAGTTTCCATGCAAACTGTCCATATCCGACATCGACCGCATAGACTTTGCTTGCACCGTTTTGCAGCATACAATCCGTAAAACCGCCGGTGGAAGCCCCGATGTCCATACAGACTTTGTTCTGTAACTCAATGTCAAAATGGTTCATTGCCTTTTCTAATTTCAAGCCGCCTCTGCTGACATATTTTAAAGTATTTCCTTTGATCTCAATCTTTGCATTTTCCGGTATGGAAGTGCCTGCTTTATCTTCTCTCTGGTTTTCCACAAAGACATTTCCCTCCATGATCATTGCCTTTGCTTTTTCTCTCGAAGGAGCAAGCCCTCTTTTGACCAGTAATATATCTAATCGTTCTTTCATTTCAGCCCCACATATTCTGCTATAATTCTTTTCACTACGGATTCCGCATCAATACCAACCTCCTGATAGAGGATATTTACATTGCCGTGTTCCACATACTCATCCGAAATTGCAATATTTAAAAGACGGACATCCAGACTGCATTCCTCTAAATAGTCCATGACCTGTTCTCCGAAACCGCCGCTTTTTACATTCTCTTCTAACGTTACTAAAAGGCGGTGCTCTTTTGCCGTTCTTGTAAGCATTTCATAGTCTAACGGCTTTGCAAACCTTGCATTGATGAGTGAACAGTGATACCCACGTTCCTTTAACATCTCTCTTACCTTAACCGCAGTCTTTACCATACTGCCAAAGGCGATCAAACAGATTTCTTCTTCGTCATACAGTGTCTCACTCTTGCCTAAGACGATCGGTGCCCGCATCTTTGCAAGTCCGTCATAGGCTTCACCTCTTGGATAACGGATGGCGATCGGACCGTCAAAATCCACGGCAAATTTTACCATATCGGAAAATTCCCATTTATTCTTCGGTGCCATTAAGGTCATATTCGGGATCGTACACAAAAACGAGATGTCAAAAATTCCCTGATGTGTCTCTCCATCACTTCCGACTAACCCCGCCCGGTCGATCGCTATGATAACATGCAGATTCTGGATACAGACATCGTGCAGAATCTGGTCATATGCTCTTTGTAAAAATGAAGAATACACGGCTACTACCGGGATCATGCCTCCTGCTGCTAACCCTGCCGCAAACGTGATGGCATGTTCCTCTGCAATTCCCACATCAAAAAAACGCTCCGGGAACATATTGTGGAATCTTTTCAGTCCCGTACCTGTCTCCATGGCTGCTGTAATGGCAACTACATTTTCATTGCGGTCCCCTAACTTTCGCATGACGGTAGAAAAGATATCGGTATAGGCGGCCTTTTCTTTTTTGTTGCTTGGCAGTCCCGTCTCAATATCAAAAGGCTCTGCACCGTGGAATCTGGCAGGATGACGCTCTGCCGGCAGATACCCTCTGCCCTTTTGTGTCAGACAGTGTACCATGACCGGTCCGTCTACCTTTGATGCGTCCTTAAAGACTCTTACCATTTCTTCGATATTATGCCCATCCACAGGACCTAAATAGGTAATTCCCATATTTTCATAGATCATTCCGGGAATCACTAACTGCTTGATACCACTCTTTGCCCTGCGTACCTGCTCGACCATCCAGTCGCCATAGACCGGGATCTTTGCTAAGGAATTCATCACTCCTTCTTTTAAATCATGGTAACTCTCCGCTGTCCGAAGTCTGTTCAGATGGTTCGACAGCCCACCGACATTTTCGGAAATGGACATATTATTATCATTCAATACAATGATAAAATTCTTCTCTAATCTGGTCGCATTGTTCAGTGCTTCAAACGCCATGCCACCGGTCAACGCTCCATCTCCTATGACAGAGACCACCTTATAGTTTTTCTTCCGGATATCCCTTGCATGTGCATAGCCGAGTCCTGCGGAAATAGAGGTAGAACTATGACCTGTTCCAAACGCATCGCAATCACTCTCACGTCTTTTGGGAAATCCGCTCATGCCACCATATTTACGCAAGCCCTCAAAGCCTTCCCGTCTTCCGGTCAGGATCTTATGCGTATAAGACTGATGGCCCACATCCCAGATGATCTTATCCTCCGGCAGTTGAAACGCTAAATGCAATGCCATTGTCAGTTCCACCACACCTAAATTAGATGCCAGATGTCCTCCGGTTTTTGATATTTTTTCAATCAAAAATTCCCGGATCTCTCCGGCTAATATTTCTAATTCCTGTGGATTCAGTTTTTTTATATCATTTGCCTGCTCTATCTTCTCTAGTACCATGCATAAGCACCTCTAACTTCTCCGATCAATCAGCTCTTCGATTAATTCATATAAGAATTCATTTCGTACCGGAAGGCTCTTTAAACGGTCAATGGCAGATTCTGAATAACGCTTCACATCTTCTTTTGCCTTTTCAAGGCCCTCTAATGCCACATAAGTATTCTTATGATTCTTTTCATCGGATCCTACCGGTTTTCCCAACTCATCGGTATTTCCCGTAACATCTAAAATATCATCCCGTATCTGGAATGCCAGTCCTAACTCACGCGCTGCTAATTCCACGGTACGCTGCTGCTGCTCACTTGCACCTGCTAACACCGCTCCGATCAGCATTGCGGATTCTAAGAGTGCCGAAGTCTTATGGATATGGATAAACTTAAGGGTATCTGCATCAATCTCTTTTCCTTCGGATTCCACATCTAGCACCTGACCGCCGATCATTCCATAGACCCCTGCTTTGGATGCAAGGATCATAAATGCTTTTCCGATCGCCGGATTTCCCTCGTCTAAAACAAATGCCGAGGCTGCTGTTTCAAATGCGTAGTTTAACAATGCATCGCCTGCTAAGATCGCCATTGCCTCACCATATACCACATGCGTCGTCTTTCTTCCACGACGGTATTCATCGTTATCCATTGCCGGCAGATCATCGTGAATCAGTGAATATGTGTGGATCATCTCTATGGCTGCCATAAACGGTTCAATGACCTTTGATGTGCCGCCAAACATACGGTATGTCTCAAGCATCAGCATCGGACGAAGTCGTTTTCCTCCTGCGGATACACTGTAATTCATTGCTTCTAATACGGTTTTCTGATAACCTTCCTCTTTTGGAAGAAAGGATGTCACAATCTGCTCAACTTCTTTTTTTCTATCCATAGTCCCTCTTAAAACTCCTCCAATTCTCCCTGTTCATTCATTTTCAACATCTTTTTTTCTACTGCATCAATTTTCTGATTGCAGTTTTTTAACATTTTCATTCCCTGCTCATACAGGGCAAACGAATCTTCTAACGACACTTCTGTATCCTGCATCTTTTCAATAATTTCTTCGAGTCCGGAAAAACACTCCTCTAATGTCAGTTCTTCTCCCATCGTATCTGCTCCTTTATGCCTGTCACTTTTGCAAGTACCGCTCCATCCGTTACCCGGATCACTATGTCTTCTCCGGGCTGTACATCCTTCGTACTGCGGATATTTCTGCCTGCATCATTGACTGCTACCGAATAGCCCTGCATCAGCTTCTTTGCCGGGGAAAGTCCGTCTAAGGTTCCTGCAAAAATCTCCATCTGATGCCTTGCTTCTATGATCTGCTGCTTCATCTGCTGTCTCAGACGTTCTTCTAAATCCGCGGCATACTGCCTTTTGGTATGGATTCTGCTCTGCGGACTCAAAAGCAAAAGCTGCCTTTTTAAATACTCCTGTTTTTGTTTACGGATATCCAGTTTTGCCTTCATCAGACGGTTCATCTGCATCCGGTACTGTCCTATGTTTCCGTAAAAATCCTGAATATCAAATACTGCAAGTTCTGCTGCTGCCGATGGTGTCGGTGCACGCAAATCCGCCACATAATCTGCGATCGTGGTATCGGTCTCATGCCCTACTGCTGATATCACAGGGATCGGACAATCAAAAATTGCCCTTGCCACGATTTCTTCATTAAATGCCCACAGATCTTCGATCGAACCTCCGCCACGTCCTACGATCAGGAGATCCGGATGTAACTGCTCCATGGCATGGATACCGTTTACAATACTCTGTGCCGCTCCTTCGCCCTGCACCAGTGCCGGATAAAGGATCAGCTGGACATAGGGATTCCTTCGCTGTGCAATATTGTTAATATCCCGCACTGCCGCTCCTGTCGGTGCGGTTACGATCCCGATGGTCTTTGCATATTTTGGAATATCCTGTTTGTATTCCTTAGCAAACATTCCCATCTCTTCTAACTCTTTTTTTAAGGCTTCATATTTCAGATAGAGATCTCCTGCTCCTGCAAGTGTGATTTCCCTTGCATAAAGCTGGTATTTACCATCTCTTTCATAGACTTCGATCGAACCGGTAACAACAACGTTGTCCCCCTCTTTCATATGAAATGTCAGACCTCTTCGATTTCCTGCAAACATCACTGCCTGGATTATTCCACTGCTATCCTTTAATGTAAAATAAATATGTCCCGAAGAGTGATACTTGCAATTACTGATCTCTCCGGACACGGAAATCTGCCGCAGCATGAAATCCTGTGCAAACATATTTTTAATATAGGCATTGACCTGTCCTACAGAATACACATTTCTTCTCATACAAATT
This sequence comes from Maccoyibacter intestinihominis, assembly GCF_040096355.1. NCBI lineage: Bacteria > Bacillati > Bacillota > Clostridia > Lachnospirales > Lachnospiraceae > Maccoyibacter > Maccoyibacter intestinihominis. The sequence continues at coordinate 363,806 of NZ_JBBMEX010000001.1, read as the reverse complement.
TTGCCAATACTCCATTAATAAATGCCGGTGAACTGTCTGCACCGTACTTCTTTGCTAATTCTACTGCCTCATTGATCGCTACGCCTGCCGGAATATCCTCATCGTACTGAATCTCATAAACGGCTAAGCGGATCAGCGATAACTCCACCTTTGCCATACGGCTTGTCTTCCAGCCTTTGGCTTTTTCATTGACGGAAGCATCGATCTCTTCTAAATGTTCCACAATATTCTCATACTTATTCCGTATATATTCGCTGTCTTCCTTACTGATTTCTTCCTCTTCTTCTAAAAAAAGCTGCATCTGTTCTTCCATTTCCATTCCTTCATGGAATTCGATACGAAACAGCATTTTAAAAATCTGCTCTCTTAATTCTCTTCTGCTCACTTGTCTTCCTCTCGCTTCTTCCAGTTTTCCTATACAGTGAAAAGGGATGCCCTTTTGGACACCCCCTATTATACAACACCTGCCGCTATTTAAAAAGCATTATTTGCTATTTTCCATATCCACACTTGCGATACGGATATTTACTTCTAACACCTGTAATCCTGTCATATTCTCAATCGCAGCCTTCACTCTCTCCTGAACCCGGTTCGATACTTCCGGAATGGAATAACCATAGGCGATGTTCAAAGAAAGATTTACCTCGACAGAGTCATCCGTCACCTCAACCTTGACTCCTTTTGAAAGGTTCTTCATACCCAGCTTGCTGACTAATTCATTGGTAATATTTCCTGCCATAGAGCTGACGCCTTCTACTTCCGTAGCTGCCAGACCTGCGATGATCGCTACAACTTCGCCGGCAACATGCACTGTACCGGATTTATCTTCTTTTATGCTAAAACTCTGTCTGTCTTCTGCCATTACACTACCTCCAATATCTAATATGAACCTATTATAGCAGATTATTCCTGTTTTGGGAACTAATTTTTATTTGTCTGCCTGTATTGTCGCCCCGTATCAGGTGATGTGGGGATATTTATGTGGGGCGCTTTATCGGCTGAGCGAGGCGGACACAAGGCCGCCCGGTAGTTTCTGGGCTTGTGTCAGACGGTGAAACCATTCAGGAAAATAAAAAACTCGCTACGCTCAAACAGTTTCATTTTCCTGAATATCACCGTCTTCCCCAAACCCGAAACTGCTCGGACTGCCTTGTACGCCGCTCGCCCAGCCAATAAAGTGCATCCATCATAATTCAAACTCACCATGCAAAGCGATTTCTTACAGATACCACCAGATACCTACAGGTATTACTATCAAGTACAACAAATTCTGTTTAAAATACCGTTTTGTTTCGGGATTTGGCACAAATCCGATATGAAGAGTTTCTTTTTGTGCAATGGAAATGAAACTCAAGAAATCGTGAAGCCCTCTGGCGAACACGATTTCTGTTTTCAGAGGTTCATTGGAATGGTCTGCACAAGGAAACGCGGAATATCTGATTTGTGCCAAATCCCTATATTACTATTTTTTAAACCTAATTACCCTCTATCAGCATCGCCCGCAATATCCCCGGTGTCTCATACTCCCGTTTTCCTGCTCCCATACCTATCTGCAGGATCCGATAAGCCTCCGGCAGTTCTTCCCCTGTACGGATGGCTGCCACGATGGCTGCACCTGTCGGTGTGACCAGTTCTCCCTGCACTTGCAGGCGGTGTATTGCAATTCCATAAGTACGGATGATCTGCGTCACCGCCGGTACCGGAATTGGAAGGATTCCATGCTGACAGCAGACCGTTCCCTGTCCTTCACTGAGCATTGGCACTATCACTTCTTCAATCTGCAAGCTGTCTAAGCAGACTGCCGCTGCAACGATGTCTACGATCGAATCCACCGCCCCGACTTCATGAAAATGCACCTGTTCCATGCTCTCGCCATGCACCTTCGCTTCTGCCTCTGCTAACACGGTAAATATCCGCTCTGCTATTTGTTTTGCATGTTCACTCATGTCTGCGGCTTCTATAATTTCGCATATCTGCTTTAAATTTCTATGCTCATGTTTATATGCGTGTCCTGCTTCCTGCGTCTGTTCTTTTGTCTCGTTCCGGTGTTCCTTGGTATATGCTCCATGCAGATACTCCATATCATGGTCATGATTTTCATGTTGTTCATCTAAAAGCACTGCAAAATCACAAGCATCCAGCCCTGATTTTTTCACACGGGAAATGCAGGTGTGAAATCCTTTGACCGGAAGACTAGCAAGTGCCTGCTCTAACTTTTTTTCGTCTGCTCCTAAATCTAACAGTGATCCCACAAACATATCGCCGCTGATCCCAAACGTACACTCTAGATACAATGTTTTACTCATGCTGTTCTCCTACTAACCTGTTGATCTGTGATGCCATATAGCCGGCACCATAACCATTGTCGATATTGACCACTGCCACCCCGTTCGCGCAGGAATTGATCATGGTCAGGAGTGCCGAAACCCCGTGAAAACTTGCACCATAGCCCACCGATGTCGGAACTGCAATGACCGGTTTATCCACCAAGCCGCCAAGAACGCTTGCTAATGCGCCCTCCATTCCTGCCACCGCAACAATGCAGTTTGCACTTTGGATCGCATCCAGATTTGCCAGCATCCTGTGTATCCCACAGACTCCTATATCATAGATACGTTCCACATAATTTCCAAAATACTCTGCTGTCAGTGCCGCTTCCTCTGCTACGAAAATATCTGCTGTTCCCGCACTGCATACCACGATTTTTCCCATATGCGGCTTGTCATTCTTTTCAATTCGGATGATACGGGAAGTCTCATCATAAACGGTCTGTGGAAACCGTTCCTTTGCTGCTAAATACTGTTCCTTCGATGCCCTTGTTCCAAATACCTCACCATTTTCCCGATAAAGGTGCGTAAAAATCTCTAAAAAATGCTCCGTCGACTTTCCCTCACAGTAAATCACTTCCGCATGTCCGGTCCTGAGTTTCCGATGAGTATCTAACTTCGCATATCCTAATTCTTCAAATGGCTCTTTTCGCAAATACTGTTTTGCTTCCTCTATGGAAAGCGTTCCTGCTTTTACCTGTTCTAATAACTCCTGTATTTCCATGTCACTGCTCCATATCTATTATGCTACCTGTCTGTTTTAAAAATCCTGTGTTTTCTATTCCAGACTTTTCTAACCACACGACTCTGTTTCTCATGCAATTTCGTTTATCTTCAGAACTTCAATTCAGAGAGCAAAAGTGTGCTTCGCACAAAACCGGGACTGCTTTTGTGACTTCGGGAGAAAATTAGTAAATCTTAGTCTGGCTGTTCATGTATAGTGTTTTGCTGCCATGGACGGGGCGTTTAAGACGTACACGTCACTCCATCACAGCCTAACTCAGACAGACTTAAATTTTCTTATTTTCGTACAACGGAACAAAACAGATCCGGCTTTGTGCAAGTTGCCGATCTAAAGAAACCGCCCTTTGCCCCTAATCTCTATCGGAAACAAAAAGCAGCAGACGCTTTCACATCCACTGCTCTGTATGATCCTTTACCGCGAAAGTGCATTTACTTTCTTGTATTCTTTAAGAATGCCGGAATCTGGATATCTTTTTCCGGTACATTGCTGACCGGTTTTGCCGGCTTCTTGATTCCGCTTAAGGTACTTGTTGTATTCTGTACCGGCACGGAGTTCTGCATCGGCATGGAATTCTGCACCGGTGTCGGTGTTACCTGTGGTCTTGCCGTAAAACTCTGTGCAGTCGGTCTTGCGGTTGGTGTTGATGTTGTCTGATATTTTAAATCCGGCATAATCTTATTACCTGTCGGCTTTGTCTCAAGTCCTGTTGCAATAACTGTAATCGTTGCCTCATCTGTCATTGTCTCATCATATTTTGCACCAAAGATGATATTTGCATTATCGCCTGCTAAATCCTGAACATAGCTTGCTGCGTCATTTGCATCCATCAGGGAAATATCTCCCGAAATATTGATGATGACGTGGGATGCTCCGGTAATAGTTGTCTCTAATAATGGACTCGCTACTGCTAATTTCACTGCCTCAATGGCTTTTTCATCGCCTTTAGCAGAACCGATACCGATATGTGCCATACCTTTATCTCGCATAACGGTCTGAACATCCGCGAAATCTAAGTTGATCAATGCTGGAAGATTGATCAGGTCTGTGATTCCCTGTACGGACTGCTGTAATACTTCATCCGCCTTCTTCAATGCATCCGGCATTGTAGTTCTGCGATCTACGATCTCTAATAATTTATCATTCGGAATGACGATCAGTGTATCCACTGCCTCTTTTAACTTCTCAATTCCGGAAAGTGCATTGACCATACGCGCTTTTGCCTCAAATTTAAAAGGCTTTGTTACAACACCAACGGTCAGAATGTCCATTTCTTTTGCGATCTTCGCTACAACAGGAGCTGCTCCGGTTCCTGTTCCACCGCCCATGCCACAGGTTACGAATACCATATCCGCACCTTTGATCGCGTTCGTTAAATCCTCCACACTCTCTTCTGCCGCTTTTTCACCGATTTCCGGCTGTGCTCCGGCTCCGAGACCTTTGGTCAGCTTCTCACCAATCTGGATCAGTGTCGGTGCTTTACATAACATCAAAGCCTGCTTGTCCGTATTGACCCCAATGAACTCTACCCCACCGATATTCTCATCAATCATTCTATTTACAGCATTATTTCCAGCTCCTCCTACACCAATTACAATAATTTTTGCACTGGAATCTGCTTCTGTCGTCATAATCTCTAACAAGGTTCTTCCTCCTTTTTCCTTTCTGGGATTTATCTAAATAAAATGAAACTATCTCTCTTCGTATGTAACGATTCCCATTCGGAATATACACATACAAATATAATATAATTTTTCGTTGAATTAATCAACTACAAATTCTATTTTTTTATTACTATTTTTTTACTGCACTGGCAGTTCTCCATTTTAGGAACCATTACTCTTTTCAAATGGCACATCCGTATTTTCCTCTGACCAGTTTTCCATATGAAGCGTACCGCTCATATCCTTTAACTGTGGAAATATGACGGAAAGTGTTTCCATTTTTGCACTCAGATTCTGACTATTTCCCATATTTACGGTAACTTTTTCATATTCTAACATAATATTGGAATATTCATCACAATGGATTGTCTGCGGCATCATTTTATATTTGCTAAGCCCCTGTGTCAGACTGAGCATTGCTTTTAACAAGGACTTCTTCTTAACGGGAATTTTTTCGCCAACCGAAACTTTACTGCATTCTAATCCGGTCACTTCCATCATTCCTTCTAACTTCCTTGAAGAAGTCTCCACCACTACACCGTCTTTGTTAAAATAGGCATTCTGCCCCATTGCCGGGACATAGAGATAACCGGCAATCTTTTTTTCTCTGACTTTGATACTCAAACTATGCGGACCTTTGATGCGCACCTCCGGCTGCTGTAAAAACGGCATTTCCTCCGCATCCTTAAATTTGTATTTTAAAAATACATACAGGGTATTCCACGAGTAGTCATCATTTAATACCCATTGGCGGATGGTTTCATCCGGATACAGATCCGTTCCCTCTACCTGCACCTGTTTCACGGTAAAACCCTTATACGCAACCACTCCAAGCGCAGCTAATAATATAAGGATGATCAGTATCAGCAGGAAATTTATTCTTTTTTCGCCTTTTTCGCTCTTCTCTCTTTTTCTCATAAATCCTCCGGTCCATCTAACCGGATTCCTCTTGACACACTAAGTGCCAATCCCATCTCGGAAAGCAGAAACAGAACCGATGTACCTCCATAACTGATAAACGGCAGTGTAATACCTGTATTTGGAATAGAATTTGTTACAACTGCGATATTTAAAATAACCTGAATGGAAATATGTGCCATGATACCTACCACAAGCAGTGCTCCATACAGATCCGGAGCATTATTGGCAATGACCATAAATCTCCACAGCATCAGTAAAAACAAAAGAATGACACAGACTGCACCAAACAGTCCTAACTCTTCGCAAATGATGGAAAAGATCATATCATTCTGTGCTTCCGGCAAGAATCCGAGCTTTTGCATACTCTCACCGAGACCTTTTCCAAACAGTTTACCGGAACCGATCGCATAGAGCCCCTGTAATGTCTGGTAACCCTTTTCGTAATCCTCCGGGTTCAGCCAGATCTTGATACGCTCTGCACGGTATCTCTCTAAATAGATAAAGATACTTCCAAACGCGATTCCGAGTCCTCCTAACGCGAAAAACTGTGCATATTTCGGACTTGCCACAAAGGACATCACAACGGCAATCCCCAACAGAATGATTGCCGTACTTAGGTTGTTATATGCAATGACACCGACGATCGGCACTACGATCAGAAGTACCTTGATCACCGTCTGAAACTTTTTCATCTGCTTGGGCATGCGGCTGATCAGCACTGCTAAGAACAGTATGACCGCTATCTTTGCAAACTCTGACGGCTGAAAAGACAATGGTCCTAATTTCAGCCACCTCTTTTGTCCATTATATTCCTGACCAACAAAAATAACTGCTGTACACAGTAACAGTGCCACTATGTAAGCCACTCCCGCAAAACGCATCCATACATGATAATCGATCCTCGATATCAGATACATTGCCATGAATCCGAGGCTTGTTGCAAACAACTGCTTTTTCACATAATATGCACTGTCGTCGAATTTTAACTGCCCATCGTAAGAACTGGTCGAATAGAGCATGACCAGTCCGAAACAGACCAGAAAAATAATGATAAACAACAGACTGTAATCAAAATATCTTGTCGGTTTGCTGCCGGTTCGTTCCCGCTTCTTACCCATGCATTACTCCTTTAGATTTCTTGCATATTCCTTGAATTTTTCTCCACGCTGTTCATAATTGTCAAACATTCCCCAGCTTGCACATGCCGGAGACAGCAAAATCGCATCTCCTTCTACAGCATTCTGATAGCAGATGTCCATGGCTTCTTCCAAACTGTCTGCAAAGGCAATCTCCGTAAATCCATGTTTTTTTGCACATTCTGCAATCTTCTCTCTGGTCTGACCGATTAAGACCAACTGCTTGACTTTTCCATCAAATGCTTCAATCCATTCATCGTATTCGGATTGTTTATCATAACCGCCTCCAATTAAAAAGGTCGGTCTTTCCATCGCACGGATTCCCTGAATCGCCGCATCCGGATTTGTTCCTTTCGAATCGTTATAAAATTTTACACCGCGTTTTTCTACAACATACTCAATTCTATGCTCTACCGCCTGAAATTGTTCTAAAACCTTTGTAATAACCTCCATCGGTACACCAAAACTGTCTGCCATTGCCGCTGCTGCCATGACATTCTCATAATTATGTAATCCCAATATCTGTAGTCTGGAAGTTTCAATGATTTTTTCCGCCTTACCGCCCGTTGATTTGTAAATCACGCCATCTTCATAGAAGAAGCCATCCTCTAGCCGTCTTTTACTGCTGAAATATACCACCCGGATCGGAAGTGTTTTGCCAAATTCCAAAAGCACCTCATCCTCATAATTCAGTACACAGACATCTTCTTTTTGCTGGTTCTTCGTAATGCTTTCTTTCGTTTCAATATAACACTCCATGGTATGATGGCGATTTAAATGATCCGGTGTAATATTTAAAATTGCACTGACCTGCGGATGAAAATCCACTGCCGTCTCTAACTGGAAACTTGAGATTTCTGCAACAGTCACCGTCTCGTCTGTCGTATCTGCGGCAACACTTGTATATGGAATACCAATATTTCCAACAACTTTGACATCCTCAAAATATGCCTGCATAATCTCTCCTAACAGGGATGTTGTTGTAGTCTTTCCATTTGTTCCGGTAATTGCAAGAAGTCTGCCTTTTGCAAAATGATATGCCAGCTCTATTTCGCCCCAGATTGGAATCCCCTGCTCTCTGATGGCTGCGATGACCGGCAAATCCGTCGGAACGCCGGGACTTAATACGGCAAGTCCGGTGTCTGCTAAGATTTCCATCGGAAGGTCTCCTAAAATGATCTCGCAGTCCTTCCAGATGTCATTTTTTTGCAGTTCCTCTTTGGACAATTCTTTATTTCCATCATAAAGCCTGTATGCAATTCCCTTTTTTCTAAGTAATTCACCGGCAGCGATTCCACTCTTTCCGGCACCCACAATCAATACGGTCTTTCCCTGTAAATCCATTTTCTTTCCTCCTATAATGCCAGAAGCCCAATCAGGCAGAGAATTGCCGTAGCAATGGAAAATACCGCAACGACCCTCGTCTCTGACCAGCCACATAATTCAAAATGATGATGGATCGGTGCCATCTTAAAGATTCTTTTTCCACCGGTCTTTTTAAAATAAGTAACCTGTATCATAACGGATAAAATTTCAATCCAGTAAATCAGTCCCACAATCAGAATAAAAATCGGCATCTGCATCATATAGGCACTCGCCGCCACAAATCCGCCAAGCGCCAGAGAACCGGTATCTCCCATAAACACTTTTGCAGGGTAGACATTGAACAGCAAAAATCCCATCAGTGCACCTACGACTGCACAGGTAATCGGCTCAATTCCGCTGTGTGTTCCTACTGCAACCACAGTAAAAAAGGTTGCTACCAATACCGTGACACTGGATGCCAGACCGTCCAGACCATCCGTAAAATTCACTCCATTGACGGTTCCAATTACCGCTAAAAACATAACCGGAATCGCAAGAACTCCAAGATTCAGATATTTTCCACCGGAAAACGGAATCAGCATAGTAAGTGATACATCTGTAAATTTCAAGATATAAAATACAAAAATTGCCGTAATCACAATCTGACAAAGCATCTTCTGCCATGCTAACAGACCATCGGAACGTTTTAATACCACTTTCAGATAATCATCCAGAAATCCTACAATTCCGAATCCGACGGTTACAAACAAAATCGGTATGATCTTCGGATAATCCTTAACATATATCAGAGAGGTCAGTATCACACTCGCAAGTATGATAATCCCACCCATCGTCGGTGTTCCCGTCTTTTTTAAATGGGACTTCAATTCTTCTCTTTCCGTCTGCCCCACCTTTAATTTTCGTAAAAATGGAATGACAATAGGGCCTAAAACTGCACTGATAACAAACGATATAATTACCGGGATTACTACTTGATATGACATATGTTTTCCACCTCATGTATTTTTTTCAGCTATGCTGATAGTTGCGTTTTTTCTAACTTTTCTAGTATACGTTATTTTTTACTTTTGTGCAAGATATCCCACACAATATTGTTCCCCGGCACTTCACTCTTTTTGCTCAATTTCAAGGTATGGAAGTACGTTTTCAAATATTTCTTTCATGACCGGTGCCGCAATGGTTCCTCCATAATATACGCCTTTGGGGTCATTGATAATGACAAGTCCAAGCACTTTCGGATCATCTGCCGGTGCAAATCCTAAAAAGGATGCAATGTACTTATTTGCACTTCTTGGCAGTGTCTGGGAAGTCGCTGTCTTTCCTCCGATGGAAAAGCCTTTGATCGCGGCATTTTTTCCGGTTCCTTCACTGACTACTTTTTCTAAGAGCATACGGACCGTCTCGCTTGTCTTTTCACTGACAATCCCCTCTGTCGTTTCGTATTTAAATGTTTTGACCTTTTTTCCTTTTTCATCCGTGACATAAGCCCCGAAATGAGGGGTCACGCGGTTGCCGCCATTGATAATAGAGGATACGGTAGTCGCTAACTGGACCGGTGTGATCTGAAAAGACTGTCCGAAGGATATGGTCGCCAACTCCACCTGCCCGATATTTTTCGGATTGTGCATGATCGTTGCCGCCTCGCCCGGTAAATCCACATTGGTCTTTTGCAGCAAACCGAACTGTTTAAAATAGGAATAATATTTTTCACTTCCTAAACGCAGTCCTAACTCTATAAATACCGGGTTGCAGGAATTCATGATCCCCTGTGCAAAATCCTCGGCTCCATGACCGCCGACTTTGTGACACCGAATCTTACGGTCCTCTACGATCTTATATCCCGGACAGTGAAACCGGTCTTTTAAACTGACCACACCTTCTTCAAAGGCTGCTGCTGTAGTAATGATCTTAAAAGTAGAGCCCGGTTCATAGGTATCATTGATACAGCCGTTACGCCACATCAGATTGAGCTTATCCTGATTTGTCTGCACTTCGCCTTCTATGGAAAAAGGTTCGTTCAGATTAAATTCCGGTACATTGACCATTGCTAAGATCTCGCCGTTTTGCGGATTCATCATCAACACGGAAACACTCTGTGCCCCATGTTCTTCCATTGCCTTTTTCGCTGCCTGCTCTGCATATTTTTGAATATTATAATCAAGACTGATATGCAGATCATTTCCGTCGATCGGATCCTGCCTGCGTTCACCGGCGTTTTCAATCTCAATCCCCCGCGCATCTGTCAGCGTCAGGATTTTTCCATTTTTCCCCTGAAGGTATTTATCGTATTTTACTTCTAAGCCGATGATCCCCTGATTATCGCCTCCGGTAAAGCCCAACACCTTAGAAGCCAAGGTATCGTAAGGATAATACCGTTTATAATCCTCATCGATCTTTACGCCTGCTAAACCATGCGCACGGATGGCATCTCCTGTTTCTTTTGGAACATTGGTCTTGATCTTTTCTATGGAAGATACTTTTTCCACACGTTTGCGGATCGTCTCCTCATCCATTTCGAGTTCTTTTGCTAACATGGCAATGACTTTTTCCGGTTCTTTGATCTGACTGTGTATCACTGAAATTGTACAGACGGTCTTGTTTTCCGCTAATACCACTCCGTTACAGTCTACGATCTCCCCGCGTGCCGCTTTAATGTTTCTTTCTCTCTCGTGCAGATCCTCCGCTTTTTTTCCATAGTATTCTGAGCAAAAAATCATCAGATAGACCAGTCTTCCGACTAAAAACGTCAGCACCAGCAGAACCACCACCATGAATACCATGATTTTTTTTCGATATGCAGTTTTATTCCGATACATAGGTATAACCCCATAAAAGAAGTTAGTATAATCTATTACAACTTTGATGAGGTTATGTGATATTCTGCTTTACTGTACCGGATTTCCCATGATATCTAAGTCGACCACTTTTTCCTGATCGTACTCTTCATCCTGATAAATATTCAGATATGGAAGTATTTCTTTTAAAATTTCTCTTGTAATATTCTGTGCATAGGAACTGTGCGCCTGGTCTGCGACATTCGGTTCATCAATTACGACATAGATTACCACCTGCGGATTCTCCTGCGGCACATATCCGATAAAAGATACCAGATATTTTCCTTGTGCACGCTGTGTCTTTTTGACACCATCTTCTTCAATGGTTTCATATTTCTGTGCCGTACCGGTTTTACCACCCATGGAATATCCCGGCACTTTTGCCGTCTTTCCGGTTCCTTCCGAGACCGTTTTATACAGATACTGCTTAACCATATTACAGGTATCTTTTGACAATGTCTGTTTTAACAGTTCGCCTTTGTTCTCTTCAATCAGGTTTCCGTTCTCATCCGTGATTTTTTTTACCACATGAGGTTTATAATAATTTCCACCATTAATTAAAGAGGAAAATGCACTCGCCATCTGTACCATCGTAACATTGAAGTTCTGTCCAAAAGAGTTCGTTGCTAAGGAAGCATCATCCATAGTCTCTAAGGTATACATTAAAGAGTCGGTTCTTGCCTCGCCCGGAAGGTCGATTCCCGTCTTTTGACCAAAGCCAAATATTTTCTGATATTTTAATAAATTTTCTTTTTGTATTGCATAGGACATCTGCATCAGGGCATCATTACAGGACTCCATGATAGACTGTTCTATGGTTAAGAGTCCATGACCGCTCCGATTAACACAGTGGATGGTGTGACCGCCGACCTGCTCCTTTCCGTCGCAGACATAGGTCTCATTTCCGGTTAATGCCCCTGTTTCGAGTCCGGTTGCAACGGTCAGAGGTTTTACGGTAGAGCCCGGCTCATAGGTCTGTGTCACGCAGAAATTCTGCCAGATTTTATTCAAAGCCTCCAACTGCTCATCTTCACTCATGGCTTTGATTTGTTCTTCACTGTAATATGCGCTTAAATCTCTTGGATCATTCAGATCAAAGGTCGGATAATTTGCCATAGCATAAATTTCCCCATTGTTCGGATTCATGACAATGGCAGCCGTATTTTTACTGCCCTCGCCTTCCTCCGCACCATTTTTGCAGGCATCGTTAAATTCTTTGAGCTTTTTCTCCACCACCGACTGAATATTGACATCAATCGTCGATACTACCGTCTTTCCGTTGACCGGTTCTTTGATGGTTTTTTCAAAGTTACTGTCTGAATTCAGATAACCGTACTCTCTTCCGTTGACTCCATTTAATGTATCGTTATAAGAATCCTCAAGACCTCCGATTCCAAGGTTTCCTGAAGTCGTATATCCAATGACGGAAGCCGCAAGGGAACCGTAAGGATATTCACGGAGATATTCTTTTTCCATCCATACACCTTTGATATAAGGATGGTTCTTGGTATCATTCTGCAATTCCACAAATTTCTGCACTTTATCATAAGGAAGTCTGCGCAAAATCTTGTTGTACTGACTCTTCGGTTTTTCTTCTGCTAACTTGTACAGATCTTCTGCTTTTAAATCCTCAAAGCAGGAGGTCAGTGCCTCAATGGTCGGCTGTAAATACTCTTCTTTACTGTTTAACACCTTGCAATCTAAGATTACGTTATAGACATCTACACTGGTTGCAAGTACCGTACCTTTGGCATCGACAATATCCCCACGCTGATACGGCAGTATGGTACTGTCATATTCCTGCTGGGTTAAAACGATTTTTTCATATTTTTCGCCACTTGTCACTTCAATATACATAATTCTGCCGATTAATGCGACTAAAAGTATTGTAATCGTTAAAAATGTGACAATCAGTTTTTTTCGCATTTTTCGCGGAAACTTTGCCAGTTCCTTTTTCCGTCTTGCCTTCAATCTTCCACCACACTACTTTCCCGGAATTTCTTCATACTGTGTCATGTAGTCTGAATCCTCAATACTATAGTAAGCAACTTGATCCGGTGCTGCATAGACCATCCCCAATTCTGCGATTGCTTTTTCTTTAATCTCATTCAGATTGATAGAGGTATTGACTCTTTTTAATGTGGTGTCATTATCTGTCTTTAAATCTGCAATTTCTTTTTCTAAAGCTGAAATATTACTCATTCTGGTGGTAATATCTGCCTGTAAATGCACATATGCTGCACATACCAGACAGGTAATACTTACTGCAACTGCCAAAAATGCCACATATCTGCGGCTCATACGCAGTTCTCTTGCCTGATTTCTCTTTGCTATTTTTCTGTTTCTAGCTCTCTGTTCTTCACGTTCTCTTCTGATTCTTTCCTGTCTGTCGTCTTTCGGCAGTGCTTCTGCCTTGCGTACCGTATTTCCGTCTACATACATCCGATACTGATTCTGCTCCATTTTAGACACCTCCGCTTTTTTGTCTTTTACCTTCTCTCGAACACACGCAATTTTGCACTCTTGGACCTTGAATTTTCTCTCAATTCCTCTTCCCCCGGCAAAATCGGCTTTCTTGTAATGACTTTCCCCTTGGATTCCTTGCCACATACACAAACCGGAAAGTCACTTGGGCATGTGCATGGGTTTTCATTCTTTTTAAATATGGTCTTTACGATTCTATCTTCTAATGAGTGGAAAGTAATGATGCAGATCCTTCCATCTTCATTTAAAAGTTCTATCATATCATCGAGTGTATCCTGCAACACTTCTAATTCCCGGTTCAATTCAATCCTGATTGCCTGAAAGGTACGTTTTGCCGGATGTCCGCCACTCATCTGTACTTTTTTCGGAATTGCTGAACGGATGATCGCTGTCAGCTCTCCGGTTGTTTCAATGGGTTGTTTTTCTCTCGCTGCCACAATGTGCTTTGCGATATTTTTTGCAAATTTGTCTTCTCCGAAATCCCGGATGATCCGATACAGTTCTTTTTCACTGTAGGTATTGACAATGTCTTTCGCTGTACGGCTTTCCCTTTGATCCATCCGCATATCCAGTGGAGCATTTTCTTCCATATAAGTAAAACCACGCTCCGGTGTGTCTAACTGAAAGGAAGATACACCAAGATCTAAGACAATACCGTCTACCTTGTCAATCCCAAGAGCTTTCAGTTCCTTACGCATATTGCAGTAATTGCTGCGTACAACCGTAACTCGGTCCTTATAGTCTTTTAATCTCTCCGTTGCTGCTAAGATCGCATCTTCATCCTGATCGATACCGATCAGTCTGCCACCTTTCTCTAATCTCTTTGCAACCTCTAAGGCATGTCCGCCTCCACCTAAGGTTCCATCGACATAGATGCCATTCGGTTTGATGTTCAGATTGTCAATTGTCTCATTTAATAATACGGATGTATGATGAAATTCCATATCGTTCTCCTATCCCGTCGTTTTTGATTTCTTATCCTAGATACTCAATCCCAAATCTGCCATATGCTCTGCAATTTCGTCCATGTCATCATAGGAATTGCAATCCAGCCAGTTGTCTTTGCTCCAGATCTCGATCCGGTTGAGTACTCCAACGGATACGACATCCTTCTGTAAATCAGCAAATTCCCTTAAAACCGGTGGTATCAGGATTCTTCCCTGCTTGTCTAACTCACAGGTGGCTGCTCCGGCGAAGAAGAAACGTGAGAATTTTCTTGCATCTTTTGTGGTAAGTGGGACATTTCTAAATTTTTCTTCAATATTGTGCCATTCTTCATTTGGATATACAAACAGACATCCATCCAGTCCTTTTGTTACAACAAACTCGTTTCCAAGCTGCTCTCTGAACTTAGACGGAACGATCATTCTGCCTTTTGCATCGATTGTATGATTGTATTCTCCCATGAACATCTGACACTCACCTACTTACCGTGGCTATTTTTTTCGTGTTATCCACAAAGTTATCAACTTATCCACCACTTTGTACCACTATCAACCACTTTCACCCACTTTTATATCCATTTTACTCCACCAGTGGGTAAAAAGCAAGTGTTTCCAGTATTTTTAAGAAAGATTAGGGTGTGAAAAATAAAAAAAGGAAAACACTGTATCTCTACAATGCTTTCCTTTGCTCTTACCATCTTTATGTTTCTTCTCTTGTATCTAGTTTCCAGACATTATTTAATTGTTCTCACTGAGGTCTAAATACCGCTCGATCATGCGGTCCACTTCTCTGCTCAGTTCGTAGCATCCTTCAATATCATTACCAAAGGCATATGCTTCGTCCAGTCTTTTTCTTGCTATTTCAATCTGTTCCTGTAATGTTTCTTTTTCCTGCATCCATATCGCTCCTTAGTCAAAATGTTATTGCTGTTTCCTGCTCACTGCTTTTTTCCTAAGTATGATAAGCATCATCACCGAAACGACTGCTAATACTACTGCTAATACCTGCGAAACTGCAACGGAAGTTCCCGGAATCAGGAGCTGGTCTGTTCTAAGACCTTCAATCCATGCCCGTCCGATCCCATATCCTGCTAAGTACAGCAGAAAAATCTCTCCCTCGAACTTCTTCCTCTTTCTGATCAGCAATAGGATCACCAGCAATACCAGATTCCACAGGGATTCGTACAAAAACGTCGGATGTACCTGAATGTAAGATACTCCTCCGATCTCCACGATGTGTTCGGCAAGCTCTTTTGAAATATCACTGTCTCTGACAGCACTGACCGGAAGCTGCATCGCTAACAGTCCGTCTGTATAACCGCCAAATGCTTCCCTGTTAAAGAAGTTGCCCCATCTTCCGATGATCTGACCTAAGATCAGACCCAGACCTGCCGTATCTGCCAATCTCGGAAATGAAAGCCCCTTGACCTTCGCAAAGACAACTGCTGTAATAATTGCAGCAATCACGCCTCCGTAGATCGCCAGTCCACCCTGGCGCAGATTTAAAATACTCCACAGGTTGTCCTTATACAGATCCCACGAAAATATGACATAATACAATCTCGCTCCGATCACGGAGCAGATAATGGCAATGATCGCCAAGTCAAAATAATCATCGGGATTCTGCCCGGTTCTTTTGGCCTCATATGTAGCCAGAAGGATTCCTGCTAACATTCCCACGGCGATGATCACGCCGTAATATGCTATGGAAATCCCAAAGACTGTAAAATTTTTCCCCACATGTTCTAAATAGATTCCCAAATGCGGGAAACGAATACTCCAATCCATACTGCTTGCCTTACTGCAGTTATGCAGCCCTCTTCTTTGACAGGTACTGATGCAACTTTCCCTGCTCTGCTAACTGCCTGATTCCCTCTACTACCTGGTAATTTAATGATACAATATGCCGAATATCTTCCTCGACATCTATCTTTCGTCTTAAATATTCCTCATGTCGTAATTTAATAAAGTCACACAACGCTTCTGCACTGCCAAAATGACACTGTACAAAAGGCCATCTGTCTTTTTTATCTGTCTTTAAATACTCTCGTAATCTCAGCTTTAGTACTTCTTCATAGGAACAGTGATCCTTTAGATTGCCCGGATACGTTCTGTTATGCGGAAAAGTAAAATAATCCGCTATATAATGGGTGATCTGACCAAGATCCCTGTAATACTTTGTCGCATGTTCCCTATACTTTCCGTGCGAGTCTGACAATTCTCTTACTTCTTTTTTTACCTGTTCAAAAGTTCCGTCAATTTCATGCTTTTTATACAAAAAGGAAGGTTTGATGTCTGGCAGGATACTTCCTAAATAAAAAGCCCATTTGTGCTTTCTCAGCCCTTCATCCTCTGAATTACGGACAATATCGCGGGCTAATGAAATATGTGACTTCTTTCTCATGTAATGCCTCCACGAAAAATTCTTTTGTACAACTGCAATTACATAGCTATTGTACTTCGTATGACGACTTTTTACAAGTGCCTACTTTGAATTTTTCGTGAAGTTTCTCCCTTAATCGCTAATTATTGACAACAAAAGCTGGCACACTGTGTGTCTGCACTGTCTTTTGCATTACCGCCAACGATTCCGATACGGTTTGCACTGCATTTACAGCTTTCGTTATAAATGCATTTTACTGCCTCACAATCGACATCAATGTTTTCGCTCTTGTGACCAACAGCGTTTGAACAGCAGTCTTTTGTTCTCTCCTGAAAACTTGCACATGCTGTCTCGCTTGTGTTTTTTGCATCTCTTCCTTCTACCATGATATCTCCCTTACAGCAGTAAGGTTCTTCATTGTAAACGCAGTTTTTAACGGAACACTCTAATTTTGTCATAAAAATAAATCTCCTTTCTTCTTTCTGCCACTTTAGGGTGTGTAAGAAGAGGGAGATTTATTCTTAAAAAATTTTCAAAAATTTTTTTCTATTTTTGTTCCTGCACTTCTTCCTTACGGATTTCTTTCGTACGGATTTCTTTGCAGATCTGCTCTACGAACTCTGCGATCGGTTTGACACCTTCATCACCGGCAAAACGGCTTCTGACGGAAACTGTTCCGTCTGCCTCTTCTTTTTCGCCGACTACTAACATGTATGGTACTTTTGCAAGACGGCTTTCACGGATCTTGTAACCGATCTTTTCAGAACGTGCATCCACAGATACATAGACACCGTTTTTCTTAAGTTCTGCTTCTACTTTTTTTGCATATGCTTCATATTTATCGGAAATCGGCAGTACGCGTACCTGTTCCGGGCAAAGCCAGGTCGGGAATTTTCCGGCATACTTCTCGATCAGCCATGCTAAGGTTCTCTCATAGCATCCCATGGAAGTACGGTGGATAATATAAGGACGAATCTTGTCACCGTTTGCATCAATATAATACATATCAAACTGCTCTGCTAAGAGTGCATCCCACTGGATCGTTACCATAGTGTCTTCTTTTCCATATACGTTTTTTGCATTGATATCGATCTTTGGTCCGTAGAATGCAGCTTCTCCGACATCCTCTACGAACTCTATGCCAAGTTCATGCATCATATCGCGCATATGCTGCTGTGTCTCTTCCCAGACTTCCGGTTCTCCAATGTATTTTTCTTTGTTCTCCGGGTCCCATTTTGAAAGATGGTAGGTGACGTCTTCTTCTAATCCTAAGGTCTTTAAGCAGTGACGTGCTAATGCGATACAATTCTTAAATTCCTCTACCATCTGATCCGGTCTTACGACCAGATGTCCTTCTGTGATCGTAAACTGGCGTACTCTGGTCAGACCATGCATTTCACCGGAATCCTCATTACGGAACAGTGTGGATGTCTCACTGTAACGAAGTGGCAGTTCACGGTAAGAATGCTGGGAATTTTTGTATACATAATACTGGAATGGGCAGGTCATCGGACGAAGTGCAAATACTTCTTTGTCCTTGCTCTCATCGCCTAACACAAACATTCCCTCTTTATAATGATCCCAGTGACCGGAAATTTTATACAGGTCGGATTTTGCCATTAACGGAGTCTTGGTACGGATATATCCCCACTCATTGTCCTCTAAATCTTCAATCCAACGCTGTAAAGTCTGGATCATGCGGACACCTTTTGGCATAATCAGAGGAAGTCCCTGACCGATAACATCTACCGTGGTAAATAATTCCATTTCACGTCCTAATTTGTTATGGTCACGTTTTTTGATGTCTTCTAAATGCTCTAAATATGCATTTAACTCATCTTTTGTTGCAAATGCTGTTCCATAGATACGCTGAAGCTGTGCTTTGTTAGAATCGCCTCTCCAGTATGCCATGGAAGAAGAGATCAGCTTATATGCCTTAATCCCCTTGGTATTCATCAGGTGTGGTCCTGCACAGAGGTCGGTAAATCCTTCGCCCTGTTTATAAAAAGAGATCTCTGCATCTTCCGGTAAATCTTCAATCAGTTCTACCTTATATGGTTCCTCTTTTTCTTTCATCAATGCAATCGCTTCTTCTCTTGGAAGTGTAAATTTTTCTAAGCGGTTGCCTTCTTTGATGATTTTTTTCATTTCTTTTTCTAAGTTATCTAAATCTTCTCTCGAAAACGGCTCGGATTCAAAATCATAGTAGAATCCCTCGTCAATAGACGGTCCGATCGCTAATTTTGCATTTGGAAACAGTCTTTTTACTGCTTCTGCTAACACATGGGAACAGGTATGACGTACGGTACGAAGTCCTTCACTGTCCTTTGCTGTTAAAATGTTCATTTCGCAGTCACTGTCTACAACGGTTCTTAAATCTTTGACTTCTCCATTGATCTCTACTGCACAGGCTGCTCTTGCAAGTCCTTCGCTGATATCTCTTGCGATGTCGTATGCACTCATTGCCTCTGCGTATTCTTTGATACTGCCATCTTTTAATGTGATCTTCATTTTATCCTCTCCTCTTTGATTTTTTGTGGTTGTCTTTCTTTTTTCTGTGTTGTGGTTCTGTACCAGGGTATGGTGTCCGGGGTGGCGTGTTTTGGATATAAGATTTTCTAAATGTTTTGGTGGGGTGTTGGGGACGGACGCAACCGGCTCAGACTCGCCATCCATGGCTCGACTTCGCCTTTTTCGGACCTCCTGTCCGAAAATTGCTGTGGTCTCTTACAAAACATCAAGAAAATCTAACATCCGTCACAATCCCACCCCGAACACCATACCCTGGTACAGATTCTACATTCTCGAGCAAGCCAGACCGGCTCTTCATGCGAAGATCCGGTGTCTTGCGCTTCGGCTCATCTATTTCACGCTGAATCCGAGGTGTTAACGCCCTCTTCCTGAGCGTCCCCACGCAGGCTGCACAAATGAATATGGAAGGGTTCTTTTTGTACTATGGAGATGAAACTCCCGGAAGCGTGGAGCCCACTGGCGAACACGCTTCCTGCTTTGTGGGAGGTTCATCGGAATGCTTAGCACAAGGAAGCCTGAAATATTTATTTGTGCAGCCTGCCCCGCGACCTATAAAGACACGCCTTCGCACCTTACACTTTGGAAACAAAAAAATCCATACACTACAATCTGTAATGCATGGACGTTCTTCTTTTACTCTTCAACGCGGTTCCACCCTGCTTGCTCTGTCGGTACAAAGCCTCTCTTTTGACGATAACGGAATCACCGGACTCTTTTCGATAAGTCACTCCGAGGTGGTCTTCGTCAGCTTCCCTGTCAAACCGCTTGCAGCTCAAAGCCTGTGCTTTGGCGGTTCTCTCTGTCACATTTTCACTGATTACTCTTCTCTTCAACGTGTTTTCTTTCTTTTTACGCCTTGTATTGTAGACTCTTTTTTTCTGTCTGTAAAGTGTTTTTTACAAATTATAAAAAAATTTTTAAAAAATCTCTATTTATTTGTTCTTCCCGCAGCACTTTTTATACTTTTTACCGCTTCCACATGGACATGGGTCATTTGGATATACCTTATCCTCTTTCACGACTGTTCCTGATTTTTTCTGTTCTAAGTATAATTCGTGTTTTCTTTCCGGTGTGAAAATGTCATCCCACTGTGGCAGTTCATATAACCACTCTGCCTTTGCATCTACCATATTTTTGTAAAGAAGCTCTTTGTCAAAGATCAGGTTGACCGGTGTGTCCTCTTCCATGGTCTCTAATGGATTGCGCTCTTTTAAGCTCTCATTGATCCCATCTAAAAATCCTGTCATCTCCATCAGGCTGACCTGATACTTGTCTGCTAATTCTTTGACTGTTCCGGATACTTCCTCGTCCGGATGATCTAACAGTTTTTCATAGATTCCTTTTTCTACCAGAAAGTAATCCTGCCAGAACTTCTGTAATTTTGCTCTATCTGCCTGCTCATTATAAGCAATCTTCTGCCATTCCTGTAATAGTGCCATAGTTTCTCACCTTATCCTTCATAGTCTTGTGCTTTTTGCACCGTAACAGTATAACCTATTTATACTCATTTTTCAATAGTTCCTCCGCATCCTTCAGACATTCTAAAAGAATCGGATTGAATGTACCGCACTCTCCCGCAAGTATCATTTCCATTGCTTTTTCATGGGAAAATGCTTTTTTGTATACACGAGGACTAACCAGTGCATCATAGACATCCACGATACCTACAATCTGACTCCAAAGAGGTATCTCATCGCCCTGTAAGCCCTCCGGATAACCCTTTCCATCCCAGCGCTCATGGTGATATTTTGCAATGTCGAGACTGTAACGCTCCTGCTCCTCGTCATCATTTAACTTAAATCCCCGAATGATTTCATAGCCCTTTGTCGTATGGGTTTTCATAATCTCCATTTCCTCATCTGTCAGCCGTCCCTTTTTGTTCAGAATGGTGTCCGATATGGAAATTTTTCCAACATCATGCAATGCTGCCGCACGGCAGATTTTTTCACGGCTGGAATCTATGATGAAATGTTCCGGATATTTTTTGTTATAGGTATTAATCATAATCCGGGTCAGATCCTTCGTACGCTTAATATGCTCTCCGGAATCCAGATCCCTGAATTCCACCAGATTGCTCAGAGTACCAATAACATTATCCGCATACTTCCGGTATTTTTCCTGCTCCTCTTCTATCTGGCGCTGTGCTTCAATAATCAGCGTAATATCCGTACGAAGCAGCATGTAGACCGGATAACCGTCTGCTTTTCCGCAATGAATTCCCTTGACCTGCATCCAATGCACATCTCCGTTGATATCGAGTACCCGGTAAGTAATCTCTAAATCCGCTTTCCGCTCCGCCTGAAGATGAAAATAAGCAGACACCCGCTCAGCATCCTTTGGATAGATATGCTCTAAATATCCGTTCTCATAATCTGCCTGTGTCTCACCCATCATCCGGTAAAATTCTTCGTTTGCACTGATGATGGACAAATTCTTATCCACACGCATCGTACAGACACCACCCGGAATTGCCTTATAAGTTGCCTCTAAGTTATTCTGTGTACGAACCTGAAGCACTTTTCTGGTATGAATATTACGAATAACTAAAACGGCTAATGTATCACGGTATTCCGTATACTCCAAGGGAATCACACGCAGGGAAAACCAACGGTATCTGCCGTCCTCTCCTTTGATTAACATCTCGTCCTCTAAATATTTTCCACCTTTATTAAAATATGCCTCCATCTTGGCACAGGTATCAAATCTCCCGCATCTCTCGCGGTCTTTAGAGTGCATTCTCCTCAGCATATCGGCAAAAATCCCGTCCACACTGCCCTCTTCCTCGCAGAGGAACTGGTTCTTGTCATTCCATATATAGCTTCTGCTTATATTTTTTGTCAGATTCAGACTGACGGTCGCTACACTGATTTTTTTCACTACCCGGTCAATCGAGCGGTTATACAGATAATAATTCTTTGTCTCCTCCGCCTTCATCTGGGGAATAATGGTTACGATGTATGCAGGAATTTTATCCTCCCATAAAATCTCATCCACACTGACTTCGACCATTCCGCCAAACACATGACTTTCACGCAAAAAAACATTTTTTCCTTTTTTCGCCGGGTCATAAGATTCCAAGGGACACCGGTTACAGATATCCATTCCGATTTCATAACATCCAAGACTTACCTCTGCTGCAGGCACCAGTTCTTTGAATCGTTTATTGCAGTATATAATTGTATGACTTCTCTTCTCAATAATGTAAATACCGGCATTGGTAATCGCATCCAGTACCCTCTCAAAATTCCACATCGGCCCGCTTCTCCTTTTGCTACTTATTGTACTACGTTTAAGTTTTCCGTGCAATAACCCTTTCCCTATGTTATGATAAAAAAAAATGGGGTGAAAAGGAGCCGCACATGAAAAAAGTAAAACAGGTTTTAGCAATTTTGCTGATCCTCATCCTGATCGGACTCTATGTCTCTACGCTGGTGTTTGCCATCATCGGCAGTGAACGCGCAATGGTCTGGTTAAAGATTTCTATCTATGCAACCATTGTACTTCCGGTCCTGCTCTGGGCATATGGGTTTATCTATAAAATGATAAAGGATGATCACGAAAAAAAAGGGGAAGAATGATACGGTGTCATTCTTCCTCTTTTTCTGTTCGGATTAACGATAAATAATGTCATCACGGCCCGGACCATTTGACACCATGGTAATCGGGTAACCGATGTGACGTTCTACAAATTCAATGTAGTTTCTGCAATTCTCCGGCAGATCTTCGTATTTCTTAATGCCGCGGATGTCACTCTTCCATCCCGGAAGAATCTCATAAACCGGTTTTGCCTTCTTTAAGATGGCTGTTGTCGGAAAATCGGTGGTTACTTTTCCGTCAATCTCATAACCGATGCAGACCGGGATCTCATCTAAATAGCCCAATACATCTAATACGGTAAAGGCTACATCTGTCGTACCCTGAAGACGGCAGCCATATTTAGAAGCCACAGCATCAAACCAGCCCATTCTTCTCGGACGTCCGGTGGTTGCTCCGAACTCACCGCCGTCACCACCGCGTTTTCTTAACTCATCGGCTTCTTCACCAAAGATTTCGCTGACAAACTCTCCTGCTCCGACAGCGGAAGAATATGCTTTACATACGGTAATGACCTGTTTGATCTCATATGGTGGAATTCCTGCTCCGATCGCTCCATAAGCTGCTAACGTGGATGAGGACGTAACCATTGGATAGATTCCGTGATCCGGGTCTTTTAAGGTTCCAAGCTGACCCTCTAATAAAATATTCTTACCTTCTTTGATTGCTTCATACAGATAGGAGGAAACATCGCAGACATATGGTGCTACCATCTCTCTGTACTCTTTTAACTCTTTGACAATATCCTCCGGTTTTAATAATGGTTTATGGTATAAATGCTCTAACAGTACATTTTTCTGCTCGCAGACTCTTGCTGCTTTTTCTTCGATTAACTCATCATCAAAAATTTCGCTGACCTGGAAACCGATCTTTGCATATTTATCAGAATAAAATGGTGCAATTCCCGATTTTGTGGAACCAAAGGATTTTCCGCCTAAACGTTCTTCCTCGTACTGGTCGAATAAAATATGATAGGACATTACGATCTGTGCTCTGTCTGATACTAAGATCTTCGGCTGTGGCACATCACGGTCTGTGATCGATTTGATCTCCTTAAATAATACAGGAATGTTTAATGCCACTCCATTGCCGATGATACTGGTTGTATGGTTATAGAATACTCCTGACGGCAGAGTATGCAGTGCAAATTTTCCATAGTCATTTACAATGGTATGACCTGCATTTGCTCCACCCTGAAAACGGATGATGATATCCGCCTCTTTTGCAAGCATATCGGTAATCTTACCTTTTCCTTCATCGCCCCAGTTTGCTCCAACTACTGCTTTTACCATTTGAATCCTCCTTTAACAGTCATCCTGGAATAGTTTCCCATAAAAAGAAGCAGGTGTAAAAACCTGCTTCACATTGTTCTCCGTTTTTACTTTCTGATTATACACGAAACTTCCTCATAAGTAAAATCAATATTTTTTATATTCTTTATAAGTTTTTATTATGACTTGTGTTTGTCGGGCGTACACTTGTCCTCTAACAAATCCAGAAACCTTCTTGCCGCCGCTGTCATCGGAACCTTTTCGTCCGTGACGATACAAAAATGTCTTTGGGGAATCTCTCTGTCAAAATGCAGCCGGAAAATCTCTCCCTTTTCCATTGCTTCTAGGGCAAAATCCTCCGCCACTCCGGCAATCCCAAAGCCCCGCATTGCAAAACGGATCAGCATATCGCTGGTCGCAAGTTCAAATTCCGGCTGTAAATGTACACCGTTTTCCCGTAAAAATCCCTCCACATATGCCCGCGTGGATGTATTTCCCTCTAAGCACATGACGGGAAGTGTCTCTAAGTCTTTGTAATTAAGCTTACGATCTGCTAAATACGCAAATTTTTTTCCTGCCACAAAAATATCTTGAATGTCCCGCACCTTGCGAAATTTAAAATCCATCCGCCTCTGGATCGGCGTACTGATCACACCAAAATCGATGACACCCTCCTGCAGCATTTTTAATGTCTCCGGTGTCGGTGCATTTTTTACCGTGACACGGATTTTCGGATATTTTTCGTGAAAACGTTCTAAGTATTCGAGCAGATAGAACTGCAGCGTCATGTCACTTGCGCCGATGCAGAGCTCTCCTTCTTCTAAATCTAACATTTCTAGGAATTTTTTCTCTCCTAAACGTATCGTCTCATAGCCACGCTTAATATAGGAATAGAGCACCTCGCCCTCCGTGGTCAGGCGCACACCCTTAGATGTCCGCACAAACAGCGGAGAACCGAGTGCCTCTTCTAAATGCCGGACTGCCTGACTGACCGCCGGCTGTGAAATAGCAAGTTCTTCTGCTGCTAATGTAATGCTTTTTTGTTTCCCTACATAATAAAAAATTTTATAATATTCTAAATTGATGTCCATGCTAAGAGCATAGCTTTTTTTCGCATTTTTTTCAATACTTATTTGGAAGTCTTGCATTTTAAAATTTCCCGTATTATACTGATTTTTTAGCACACACCCTTTTGTGGTGTCATCCTACAAAGGAGGATTTTTATGGAAAAAGATATGACTTCGGGCAGCCCGTTAAAACTGATTTTCTGGTTTTCGATACCCGTTCTTTTAGGAAATATATTTCAGCAGTTTTATAATATGGCAGATGCAATTATTGTCGGACGATTGCTCGGCGAGGATGCCCTTGCCGCAGTCGGTGCAACCGGTTCTATTATGTTTCTGGTTCTCTACTTTGCAATCGGTATTGCACAGGGCTTTGGTGTTATGATTGCACAGGCATATGGTGCGAAAAACGAGCGTTTATTAAAACACTATGTTGCCCTGTCCATCCTGCTGACCTTAATCATCTCTGTTGCCGTTACTGCTATCACGGTTCCGACTTCACGCCTGATGCTGACGGCTATGCAGACTCCTGCCAATATTTTAGATATGGCAGATTCCTATGTAAAGATTATTTTCTGGGGAATTATTGCTACGATGTTCTATAATGCTGCTTCTTCGATTTTAAGGGGCATCGGCGACAGTAAGACACCTCTTTACTTTTTGGTGTTCTCTTCCCTTTTGAACATTATTCTGGATTACTGCTTTATCCGTTTCTTTCATATGGGAACGGATGGGGCTGCTTATGCTACGGTACTGGCACAGGGTATTTCCGCCGTTCTCTGCTTTGCCTATATGTTCTGGCGTTTTAAAATTCTCAGAACACACCGGAGTGATTACTATTTTGATAAACAGGGAGTCTGGGATTTAATGCGCATCGGTCTTCCGATGGCTTTGAATTTTTCCATTACTGCGGTTGGAACCATGATTTTGCAGAGTGCCGTCAACGCCTTTGGCTCTAGTGTTGTTGCCTCTTTCACTGCCGCCATGAAGGTAGAACAGCTTTCTACCCAGCCAATGCCGACTCTTAGCACCACCATGTCCACTTACTGCGGACAGAACCTCGGTGCCGGAAAGTATGAGCGTATCTATGACGGCATGAAAAAAGCATTTTTTATTTCACTTGTCCTGACCGGCTTTGCTGCTGTTGTCTGCGTCTTTTTCGGAAGAGCCATCGTCGGACTGTTTTTAACTGCACCAACCGAAGAAGTGTTATCCTATGCAACGGTTTATCTGCGTACGATTTCCGTCTTTTTCTTCTTCCTAAGCATCCTGTACCTCTATCGTACCTCCTTACAGGGACTTGGCAAGGGAATGGTTCCGATGATTGGCGGAATCTTAGAACTTGTTGGACGCCTCGCTGTCATTATGCTTTTCGCAAAAGACTATGGCTATCCGGCTGTCTGCCTTGCCAGCCCTGTTGCATGGATTTTTGCCGGTATTCCAAATATGGCTGCCTACCTGTTATGGAAGCGCAGGACCAAGAAGCTTCTCTAAATCTTCGTCCGGTGTACTTGTCGGCATAATATTATAATTTTTCACTAAAATATCTAAGACATTTGGTGAAATAAATGCCGGCAGGGTCGGTCCAAGCAGGATATTTTTGATTCCTAAATGCAAAAGTGTCAGCAGAATACAGACCGCTTTCTGCTCATACCAGGAAAGCACCATGGATAACGGCAGTTCATTCACATCACATTCAAATGCCTCGGCAAGTGCGAGGGCTACGGTAATCGCACTATAAGCATCATTACACTGCCCCATATCCAGTATTCTCGGCAATCCTTCAATTTCTCCTAAATCTAAATCATTGAGACGGTATTTTCCACAGGCAAGCGTCAAAATAATGGTATCCATCGGTGTCTTTTTTGCAAATTCCGTATAATAGCTTCTGCCCGGTGCCGCTCCATCACATCCTCCAATTAAAAAGAAATGTCGAATTTTTCCTTTTTTCACTAAATCCACAATTTTTCCTGCATTTTCTAATACAGCCCCATGCCCAAATCCGGTTGTCACGGTGGAGCCGCCGTTAATGCCCTTTAACGGCTTTTCTCTGTCATATCCCTTGCATGCAATTGCTTTTTCAATCACCGGTGTAAAATCTTTATCTTCCCCGATATGCACCATTTCCGGATAAGACACAATGGAGGTAGTAAATACACGGTCTGAATAACTCTGGCGTACCGGCATCAGGCAGTTCGTGGTAAAGAGAATCGGTGCCGGAATATTGTGGAACTCAAACTGCTGGCTCTGCCATGCCGTTCCAAAATTTCCTTTTAAGTGCGGATATGCTTTTAATTTTGGATATCCATGTGCAGGAAGCATCTCACTGTGCGTATAAATGTTGATTCCCTTGTCCTTTGTCTGCTCTAAAAGCAGCTTTAAATCATGCAGGTCATGTCCGCTTACGACAATGAACGGTCCTTTTTCAATGGTAAGAGGAACGGTGGTCGGAACCGGTGTTCCGTAAGTTTCCGTATTTGCACGGTCTAACATCGCCATACATTTGTAATTTACATCTCCGGTCTTTAGCACCAGACTCAGTAATTCGTCTGCCGTATGCTCTTCGCCGAGTGCCTCCATTCCCTCATAGAAAAATGCCTGCACTTCCGGGTCCGTATATTCTAATGCATAAGAATGATACGCATATGCCGCCATTCCCTTTAACCCGAACAGTATTAAGGATTTCAAAGAACGGATATCCTCGTCATCATCCCAGATGGTCTGCACATCATAGTTATCTGTCTGTGGTGCGATGGCTTCCTTTTCTTTGTTAACCTCATCGATCAGCGCACATATCGTATCATTGTAAAAGTTGACATTTGTAATTGTAGTGAATAATCCTTTGAGCATCAGTTCATCTGATTTTTCGGTTGCACCTTTCTTTCGCACTGCTCTGGCTAATCCAATCAATGCACTTACTAAATCATCCTGATAATTTGCAGTATCTGCTTTTTTTCCACACACACCGGCACTTCCCTCACAGCCTGTATTGTGTGCTGTCTGCTGACACTGAAAGCAAAACATATCTCCCATGTCGTTTTCCTCCTTTTTTCATTTCCTCCATATTCTTCCAATGTTTTGCTTTGATTATTCATATTATTTCTTAATTTAATAGATTTCTCCTTTGTTCCAACTTAAAACATTCTTTCCACATAAAAATAGCCGGACTCTTCCAGCCGTCAGACTTCTTGTCCTGACTTCTGAAAAAGTCCGGTATTTATTTCATACTTAATACTCTATCTTCTTTGAACATGCGATAGCCAATGCACCCGGTCCGATATGACAGGAGATGCTTAAGGATAATGGCTGCATCAAAATCTCACAGCCTGGAAATGCCGCCTGCACTTCCTCTTTAAACGCATTTGCCGCTTCTAAGTCATGGGTATAGGATAGTTCTAAATGGATGCTCTCTCCACTCTCATCGTGGAAGCGTTCCCTGAAATCCTTTTTCATGGCCTCGATCATGATGTTTTTGCCCTGCTTCACTGTACGGGCTTTTGCAAAAGCATCTAACTTTTCGCCCTGGAGCTGCAATACTGGTTTAATCTTTAACAACGTTCCTAATGCCGCTGCTGCCGGGGTAATACGTCCTCCCCGCTTTAAGTAGGTCAGCGTATTGAGCATGATATAAATACTGGATTCCATTTTCTGCTCTTCTAAAATAGTCTGAATCTCTGCTGCTGACTTTCCGGCTTCTGCAAGCTCCATAGCATCTAATACGGACTGACGCATGGTAACGGAAATACGCTGATTATTCACCACTACCACTTTTCCGTCATAGTCATCGGCTAACATGATTGCCGTCTGGCAGGAACTGCTGAGTCCGCTGGACATTGGAATGTATACAATCTCATCGTACTCTTTTAACAACTCATCCCATAAATCCGTCACACTGCCCGGTGATGGCATGGAAGTAGAAATCTCTGCTCCCTCTGTTAACTTCTGATAAAATTCTTCCTGTGTCAGATTGATTTCTTCTAAATAATCCTTACCGTCAATCATAAACGGCATCGGAATGACATAAATTCCAAGTTCTTTTGCCTCCGCCTGGACAATACCACTGTTACTGTCTGTAACGATTGCAATCTTTCCCATCTTCTATTACCTCATTCTTTTTATTTTCTTCTAATATCTAATTTTTGAAACAAAGCAATTTTATCACACTTTTTTTTGACTGTAAATGTAGTAATACATACCACATGAAGTCATAAAGCATTCCATATAGACTTCTATATATAACGAAAACCGTGTATTGACGAAGTTCTCCGTCAACACACGGTATTTTCTGCTTATCCGGTTATTTTGGCTGATTCTTACATCATGCCCATTCCGCCGCCTGCCGGCATTGGTGGTACATCCTCTTTGATATTTGCCACAACGGACTCTGTGGTCAGTAAGGTGGATGCTACAGATGTTGCGTTCTGTAATGCACTTCTGGTTACTTTTACAGGGTCTAAGATTCCTGCTTCTACCATGTTTACATAATTTTCTTTTGCTGCATCAAATCCCATTCCAGGCTCTGACTCTTTTACTTTATTGATGATGACTGCACCTTCTAAACCTGCATTTGCTGCAATGTAGTATAATGGAGCTTCTAATGCTTTTAAGATAACCTTTGCACCGGTTCTCTCATCACCCTCTAATGTATCTGCTAATTTCGCAACTTCTTTGGATGCGTGGATATATGCAGAACCGCCTCCTGCGATAATTCCTTCTTCTACTGCTGCTCTGGTTGCATTTAAAGCGTCCTCCATACGAAGTTTGCTCTCTTTCATCTCTGTCTCTGTTGCTGCACCTACACGGATGACTGCAACACCGCCTGCTAATTTTGCAAGACGTTCCTGTAATTTTTCTTTATCAAACTCGGATGTTGTCTCTTCAATCTGTGCACGGATCTGTGAGATTCTTGCTTCGATCGCTGCTTTATCGCCTTCACCATCTACGATGACTGTGTTCTCTTTCTGAACTTTGATGGATTTTGCACGTCCAAGCATATCTAAAGTTGTATCTTTTAACTCTAAGCCTAACTCTTCTGAAATGACCTGACCACCTGTTAAGATTGCAATATCCTCTAACATTGCTTTTCTTCTGTCGCCATATCCCGGAGCTTTGACAGCTACAACATTGAATGTTCCACGCAGTTTGTTTACAATCAGGGTTGTAAGTGCTTCACCCTCGATATCTTCTGCGATGATCAAAAGTCTTGCACCGGACTGTACGATCTGCTCTAATACCGGAAGGATCTCCTGAATGTTGCTGATCTTCTTATCTGTGATCAGTACATATGGATCATCTAAAACTGCTTCCATTTTATCCATATCGGTTGCCATGTATGCGGAAATGTATCCACGGTCAAACTGCATACCTTCTACTAAGTCTAACTCTGTCTGCATGGTTTTTGACTCTTCAATTGTGATAACACCATCGTTTGATACTTTTTCCATAGCATCTGCTACTAAGTTTCCGACCCCTTCGTCTCCGGCAGAAATTGCTGCAACTTTTGCGATCTGATCTTTTCCGCTGACTTTCTGGCTCATAGATGCGATCGCTTCTACTGCTGTATCGGTTGCTTTTTTCATTCCTCTTCTTAAGATGATCGGGTTTGCACCAGCTTCAAGGTTCTTCATTCCCTCTTTGATCATTGCCTGTGCTAATACAGTTGCGGTTGTCGTTCCGTCACCTGCTACGTCATTTGTCTTAGTTGCAACTTCTTTTACAAGCTGTGCTCCCATATTTTCAAATGCATCTTCTAATTCAATCTCTTTTGCAATGGTCACACCATCGTTTGTGATCAGCGGTACTCCGAAAGATTTATCTAATACCACGTTTCTTCCTTTTGGTCCGATGGTAACTCTTACTGTGTTTGCTAATTTGTCAACAC
This sequence comes from Maccoyibacter intestinihominis, assembly GCF_040096355.1. Taxonomy (NCBI): domain Bacteria; kingdom Bacillati; phylum Bacillota; class Clostridia; order Lachnospirales; family Lachnospiraceae; genus Maccoyibacter; species Maccoyibacter intestinihominis. The sequence continues at coordinate 332,703 of NZ_JBBMEX010000001.1, read as the reverse complement.
CTGCTTCTAATGCGGCTCTTGCCTCTGTGCCATATTTTAATTCCTTTGCCATTTCAATCTGCCTCCATTAATCTATAATCTGTCTTATCATTTCTAACTTTACAAATTTTAAAAAGATATGTTCCCGAAATTAATCTTCTACTACTGCAAGAATATCATTCTGTCTTACGATGATGTATTCTTCGCCATCTAATTTTACCTCTGTTCCTGCATATTTAGAATAGATAACCTTCTGTCCTTCTTTGACCTGCATTTTCACTTCTTTTCCGTCTACCACTCCACCCGGTCCGACTGCTACTACTTCTGCGTCCTGTGGTTTTTCCTGTGCAGCACTTGTTAAAATAATTCCTGACTTTGTAGTCTCTTCTGCCTCTAACTGTTTCAGTACAACTCTGTCGCTTAATGGTACTAATTTCATTTTAATTCCTCCTATATCTTTCTACTTTTTTCTTCATTATTAGCACTCATTCAATTTGAGTGCTAACCCTTTCATCTACATAAGATAGCACTATGTTTTTTCTTTGTCAATAAGCATTTGGGGATTTAATAAATTATTTATATTTCCAAGGCATTTCGTACCAGGAACTGACAGTATGTGACTCCTATAAAGATTAGGGTGTCAGAAAGCTCCTCTCAACTTAGTGGCTGCAACTTGCTCAATAAAAAATGCCAGGCAGTCCGCAAACCACCTGACATTTTTACATCTATACCATTTTTCTCTTTCTTAAGATCAGCAATACGATCACACAAATCAGCACCATAATGCCGCAGACAATATAAAAGCCATACGGTGTCTGCGATAGCGGCATCCATTTTCCACTGACATTCATTCCGTAGATTCCTGAAATAACCGTCGGAATAGCCATAACAAGTGTAATGGATGTCAGATATTTCATTACATTGTTCAAACGGTTATCGATGATCGTGGACAACAGCTCTCTGGTACCATTGATGATATCACGATAAATTGCGGTCATCTCGATTGCCTGTTTATTCTCGACAATAACATCCTCTAAGATTTCTCTGTCCTCCGGGAACTGTTTTAACCGCTCATAGCGGGTCAGACGGTCTAATACAACTCCGTTTGCCCGGAGTGAGGTTGCAAAGTATACTAAGTTGGATTCTAATTCATGAAGATCAATCAAATCCTTATCTTCGGTATCGTCACTGATACGTTCTTCAATCTCCCTGCGCCGTTTGTCAATGACACGCAGATAATTCTGGTAAACACTGGTCGCACGATAAAGAATCTGATAGACAAAACGCATTTTTTTCTTCGTGGAAAAATCACGCACACGCCGTTTTTCAAACGCCTGCAATACCGGTGTCTCTTCACCGCACACCGTGATAATGACACCATCTGCCAAAATAATACCTAACGGGATAGTTGTATAGGCTTCCTGTTTATGACGAATCTCAATGGATGGAATGTCGACAAGAATCAGGGTGTAGCCATCCTCTAAATCCACACGGGAACTTTCCTCATCATCCAGTGCGGCTCTGACATCGGCAATATCAATGTCAAACTGTTCTGAAATATTGATACACTCCTCCATCGTCGGTGTAATCATATTAATCCAGCATCCATCTTCTACTTTTTCAATCTCATTTACAATGCTCTCTTCTGTCTTATATATCTTAATCATGCCATCCTCCTGTCTTCGCATCTTAAACGGCATGAATTCCGACTAAATCAACCCAAAATGGTGCAATCCGTTGTAGATGCCGTCTTTATGGAGATCACTCGTGACATAGTCCGCGACTGCCTTCACCTCGTCTAAGCCATTGCCCATGACAATCCCGTGCTGCACATAGTGAATCATATCGTAATCATTCATACTGTCCCCAAAAGCATAGGTGTCTTCGTGTGCAATCTGCAAACACTCACACGTCTTTTCAATCCCTGTTGCTTTTGAGAAATTTCCGGGCACAAGCTCCACAAAGTCTGTTCCATGGTAAATAATATCATAGTCCTTTGACAATCGGTCTAATACCCCTTTGCACTCCCGCCCTCGTATGTCAATACTGAGCTTGCTCGCTTCTAACCGGTGTTCATTGCCCGTAATCGGACGCAGCCTGTCCGCGACAGTTGCCTGCAACACCTTCAAAAACGGGTCATCGGCAAACGTATCTTCATCCACATACAGATACTCTCTTCCTTCTAATACTACCGGATAATGATATGGCTTTAAAATCTTCAGTGTTCGTTCCAGTACCTCTTCTTCAATCCGTTTATAAAAAAGAACCTCGCCGGCTTTTTCCACATAAGTTCCGCAGCCGGCGACAATCCCATCAAAGCCCAACGCAAGCAGACGCTCGTCCTGTATATAGGAGAGCGTCCGCCCTGAGCATATAAAGGTCAGATGTCCGTTGTTTTTCAACATCTCAAATGCCTTTTTTGTACTTTCCGGTATCTGAAATTTTTCATCCCATAAGGTTCCATCTATATCAAAAAAGATTGCTTTTGTTCCCATATCTTCCACCTGTTACTTCTATATATAATAACTAAGTTTTATTGTAGCACATTTTATATAGATTTGTGAACCTTGAATTTTACAATTGTTTTCTCCCATAAAGGGCAATTTTATACATAAAGGCTTTTTACTGTACGGACAGATAAGAATATCCCATCAGACTTTCGTCCACTGCTCTTGCCACTTCTCTGCCCTCGCGGATCGCCCAGACTACTAAAGACTGGCCTCTTCGCACATCGCCTGCTGCATAGACTCTTTCCACACTGGTCGCATAAGTTTCCTGATCAGCCGCAACATTGGTTCTTTCATTGAGCTTTACGCCAAATGCATCTGCCACATATTTCTGTGTTCCTAAAAATCCTGCTGCTATCAATACCAGTTCGGCATTCAGCACTTTTTCCGAACCGGCTACTTCCGTCATCACCATGCGTCCGGTCTTTTCATCCTTTTTGCTCTCTAACTTTACGGTCTTGACTCCGCAGACTGCACCTTTTTTATCTTTTAAAAATTCTTTGACTGTCGTCTGATAAATTCTTGGATCATGACCAAAGACAGCAATTGCTTCTTCCTGACCGTAATCTGTCTTGCAGACTTTCGGCCACTCCGGCCATGGATTGTCCTCGGCTCTTTCATCCGGTGCTTTCGGCATCATCTCAAGCTGTGTCACACTCTTTGCTCCATGACGGATACAGGTTCCGACACAGTCATTTCCGGTATCACCACCACCGATAATGATGACATTTTTCCCTTTTGCTGAGATATATTTCTGGTCTTTCAAATCCGAATTTAACAGGCTCTTTGTCGTAGAGGTAAGAAAATCTACCGCAAAATAAATGCCTTCCGCATCTCTTCCCTCTGCCTTGATATCTCTTGGATTCTTCGCACCACAGGCTAAGATGACACGGTCATACTCTTTTAAAATTTTTGCTGCTTTGATATCTTTTCCGATATCCGTTCCCGTAACAAATTCCACGCCCTCTTCTTTCATCACTTCAATTTTTCTCTCGATAAAGCGTTTTTCTAACTTCATGTTCGGGATTCCATACATCAGAAGTCCGCCAACACGGTCATCTCTTTCGTATACTGTCACGGAATGACCTCTTTTATTCAACTGGTCTGCTGCTGCAAGTCCCGCAGGCCCTGAACCGATGACTGCAATCTTCTTATCCGTTCTTACCTTTGGCGGTCTTGCCTTTGCATATCCTTTTTCATAGGCATTCTCAATAATACTGTTCTCATTTTCACGGACAGAAACCGGGCTTCCGTTCAATCCGCAGGTACATGCTTTTTCACAGAGTGCCGGACATACACGGGAAGTAAATTCCGGGAAGTTGTTGGTCTTGATCAGGCGCTCATAGGCACGTTTCAGATTATCTTCATAAACTAAATCATTCCACTCCGGTACTAAGTTGTGAAGCGGGCAGCCGGATGTCATGCCCATCAGTTCCATGCCGGACTGGCAGAACGGCACTCCGCAGTCCATACATCTCGCGCCCTGTTCACGGCGTTTTTCTTTTGAGAGAGGTATATGGAACTCATTAAAATTCTTGATACGCTCCTTTGGCTCAACGGCTATAGTTTCCTCTCTGTCGTATTCCATAAATCCTGTTGGTTTTCCCATCGTTCCATTTCCCTCCTATCTCTTCGTATTTGCATAAAATGCTTCTATCTGTGCCTGCTCCGCATTCAGACCTTTTTCCTCCATCTGGACAATGGTCATTAACATACGGTTGTAATCAAACGGAATAATTTTCTTAAACTTCGGCAGATATTCACTGAAGTGGTCTAAAATCCGTTTTCCTTTATCGGAATTGGTCAATGCCACATGCTCTTTAATCATTTCTTTTAATTCTAAGACATCATATTTTGATGTAATCTCCTGCATAGACACCATTTCTTTATTGGTTCTCATATAGAGGTCGCTGTCCTCATCGAGTACATAAGCGATTCCTCCACTCATTCCTGCCGCAAAGTTCTTTCCGGTCTTTCCAAGTACCACGACACGGCCTCCGGTCATGTACTCACAGCCATGGTCTCCAACACCCTCTACTACGGCAACTGCACCGGAGTTACGAACGCAGAAACGTTCTCCTGCTACACCGTTGATAAAGGCTTTTCCACTGGTCGCTCCATAAAGTGCCACGTTACCAATGATGATATTTTCATCCTGTTTAAAGGTGGAGCCTGCCGGTGGGTATACCACTAATTTTCCGCCGGAAAGTCCTTTTCCAAAGTAGTCATTGCTGTCACCGACTAATTCTAAGGTCAGACCTTTTGGTATAAATGCTCCAAAGCTCTGTCCGCCGGCTCCCTTACATTTTACAATAAAGTTATCTTCCTCCAAGGTATCCTGATACTTCTTTGTGATCTCGGAACCAAAGATGGTACCAAAGGAACGGTCAGTATTGGTCAGTTCCACATCAATGCTGCGTTTCTGTTTGGTGTCTAGTGCTGTCTTTAACTGCTTCATCAAAATACGCTCATCGGCTGTTTTTTCTAATTCAAAGTCATATACCTGTTTCGGGTCAAAGGTTACCTTCTGTTTTGGTCCTGCAAACGGGTTATTTAATATAGAAGATAAATCTACTTTCTGCTCTCTTTCATCGAGTCCTTCGCGAACCTTGAGCAGATCAGAACGTCCTACTAACTCATCTACGGTACGGACACCGAGTTTTGCCATATATTCACGAAGTTCTTCTGCAATAAAGTGCATGAAGTTGATGACATATTCCGGTTTTCCTTTAAAACGTTTGCGAAGCTCCGGATTCTGTGTTGCAATTCCGACCGGACAGGTATCTAAGTTGCAGACACGCATCATCACACATCCCATGGTTACAAGCGGTGCGGTTGCAAATCCAAATTCTTCTGCTCCAAGAAGTGCTGCAATGGCAACATCTCTTCCTGTCATCAGTTTTCCGTCTGTCTCAATTCTGACCTTGTTTCTCAGTCCGTTCATGATTAAGGTCTGATGCGTCTCAGCCAGTCCTAACTCCCAAGGAAGTCCGGCGTTATGAATTGAACTGCTCGGTGCCGCTCCGGTACCTCCATCATAGCCGGAAATCAGAATCACCTGTGCTCCTGCCTTTGCAACACCGGCTGCTACTGTTCCCACGCCTGCCTCGGATACTAATTTTACGGAAATACGGGCATCCGTATTGGCATTTTTTAAATCAAAAATTAACTGCTCTAAATCCTCAATAGAATAGATGTCATGGTGTGGCGGCGGTGATATCAGACTTACACCCGGTGTCGAATGTCTGGTTTTTGCAATCCACGGATAGACCTTTCCTGCCGGAAGATGTCCGCCTTCGCCCGGTTTTGCTCCCTGTGCCATTTTAATCTGAATCTCTTTGGCACTGACCAGATAACGGCTGGTAACACCGAAGCGTCCGGATGCCACCTGTTTGATTGCGGAACACCGGTTGCGTCCGTCTTTTCCGATCTCAAGTCTGTCAAGACTCTCACCACCCTCACCGGAGTTAGATTTTCCATGAAGGGTATTCATTGCAATCGCAAGTGTCTCATGTGCCTCCTGTGAAATGGAACCATAGGACATCGCACCTGTTTTAAATCTTGTGACAATGGATTCCACGCTTTCTACTTCTTCGATCGGAATCCCTTTTTTCGGATAGTTGAAATCCATAAGGCCACGGATGTTTAAAGCTCTCTTTTCACCATCTAACAGTTTGGAATACTGCTTGAACAGGTTATAATCTCCACGTCTTGTGGACTCCTGCAACAGATGGATCGTCTGCGGATTGTACAAATGTTCCTCTGCTCCGCTTCTCATCTTATGACGTCCCTTGGAATCTAAGGACATATCGGTTGCAAGTCCTAACGGGTCATATGCCTCGGAGTGCAGGATATCTACGGCTTTTGCAATATCCTCTAACGTAATTCCTCCGATACGGCTGACCGTGTTTGTGAAGTATTTATCAATAACCTCTGAATCTATTCCGATCGCCTCAAAGATTTTAGAACCCTGATATGACTGGATCGTGGAAATTCCCATCTTCGATGCAATCTTAACGATTCCATGTATGACTGCATTGTTGTAATCATCGATCGCTGCATAGTAATCTTTATCTAACATATGCTCATCGATGAGGTTTTTAATGGTATCCTGTACTAAATACGGATTGATCGCACAGGCTCCATATCCGAGCAATGTTGCAAAATGGTGTACCTCTCTTGGTTCGCCGGACTCTAAGATAACAGCAAGGCTGGTTCTCTTTTTCGTCTCAACTAAATGCTGGTTCAGACCTGCTACGGCAAGCAGTGACGGGATTGCCACATGGTTCTCATCCACACCACGGTCGGAAAGGATCAGGATATTGGCTCCGTCTTTATGTGCACGGTCTGCTTCTACAAAAAGATGATCCAATGCCTTTTGCAGACTGGTATTTTTATAGTAAGTGATCGGTAAGGTAACTACCTTAAATCCTTCACGCTTCATAGAACGGATCTTCATTAAATCCGTATTGGTCAGGATCGGATTGTGTATCTTTAATACCTGACAGTTGATTGCATTTTCCTCTAAGAGGTTGCCGTCTTTTCCGATATAAGTGGTAGTGGAAGTTACCACTTCCTCACGGATGCAGTCGATTGGCGGGTTTGTAACCTGTGCAAACAGCTGTTTAAAATAGTTGAACAGTGGCTGCTGGTCTTTGGACAATACCGGTATCGGTGAGTCAATTCCCATTGCCGCAATGGATTCTGCTCCGTTTCTTGCCATCGGCAAAATGGTATCTTTGGTAGATTCATAGGTATAACCAAAGGCTTTCTGCAATCGGTTCAAATCCTCGCCTCTGTGCTCAATGACACGCTCATTCGGAATCTTTAAGTCTTTTAATTCCACTAAGTTCCGGTCTAACCATTCACCATACGGCTGCATATTTGCGTAACTGTCTTTTAACTCATTATCGTCAATGACCTCACCCTTGACGGTGTCAACTAAAAGCATTTTTCCCGGACGAAGTCTCTCTTTAACTTTGATACGCTCCGGCTCAATCTCTAAGACACCGACCTCGGAGGACAGAATCAGATAATCATCCGTTGTGATATAGTATCTCGATGGGCGGAGTCCGTTACGGTCTAAAACCGCTCCCATGATATCGCCATCAGAAAACAAAATGGATGCCGGTCCGTCCCACGGTTCCATCATCGTCGCATAATACTGGTAAAAATCTTTTTTCTTCTGACTCATAATGCTGTTATTTGCCCATGGCTCCGGTATCGTGATCATTACGGCAAGCGGCAGATCCATTCCACTCATTACAAGGAATTCTAAGGTATTATCTAACATTGCGGAGTCAGAACCTGCAGTATTGACCACCGGAAGAACTTTTTGCAGCTCGCCCTTTAAATGTTCGGATTCCATGGTTTCCTCACGGGCTAACATTTTATCAGCATTTCCGCGGATCGTATTGATTTCTCCGTTATGTACGATAAAACGGTTTGGATGCGCTCTCTCCCAACTTGGATTGGTGTTCGTGGAGAAACGTGAATGTACGGTTGCAATTGCAGATTCGTAATCTTTATCCTGCAGATCTTTAAAAAACAACCGAAGCTGCTCTACTAAGAACATTCCCTTGTAAACAATCGTTCTGCTTGAGAATGATACCACATAGGTGTTGTCATTACTCTGTTCAAATACACGTCTTGCAACATAGAGCTTTCTGTCAAAATCAATTCCCTTTGGACAGTCCTTGGGTCTTTTTACAAATCCCTGCATGATATACGGCATACAGTCAATTGCTTTTTGTCCTAATGTCGTTGGGTCCGTCGGCACTTCTCTCCAGCCTAAGAACTCCATGCCCTCTTTTTCTACAATGACCTCAAACATTTTCTTTGCCTGATTCCGTTTCAGCTCTTCCTGCGGGAAGAAAAACATTCCGATTCCGTAATCTCTCTCTTCTCCTAAGCAGATTCCTAACGGTTCACACGTTTTTTTGAAAAACTTATGGGAAATCTGAAGAAGGATTCCTACACCGTCTCCGGTCTTACCTTCCGCATCTTTACCTGCTCTGTGCTTCAAATTCTCTACAATCTTCAGTGCATTCTCTACGGTCTCATGCGTCTTAATACCTTTGATATTCACGACAGAACCGATTCCGCAGTTATCATGTTCAAATCTTGGATCATATAAACCCTGTGCTTTGGCGTTACTCTCATTTACCTGTGTTCTCATACGTCATCCTTTCTGCGTTTCCTGCTTTCGTGTACGCTGTGTCGTTCTTAATAACTAGGATACACCTATTTTTTTTGCGTGTAAACAGTTTTTTTCTTTATATTATCTGATAATTTGACTATTATTTATTTTTGCATTTATTATCTGATAATATAGCATTGTTTTTCGTTTGATATTTTGTATTTGGAACAATTTAGTAATGGTCTTGTTGAAAGTTTTTTGTGATCACGTTGGTTGAATCGTGGAGTTTTTTAGAATTGTGTCAGAATTGTTTGTCATTAAAAACAAAAATGAAGCCATATATAAATGGCTCCATTCCATATAGATACAATATTTTGTTTCATTACTGCATATCCATATTGGCAAGCCGCTTCATCTGATCTCGCTTACCATAAATAATTGCGATTACCTGTACTTTATTGCTTCCATCTGTTCTAACGCCTGTCTGGTAACTTTTACTTCATATTTCTTCTTACTATATCTCCGCTTTCAGTTGTTCAAAAACCTCCTCCACCGAAACAGAGTCGTCCTTCTTCGCCTGCATAAAACCGGTTTGCATCATAGTATCAAATTCCGCTTTTGTTAATGAATCTCTTTTTCTATGTCTTCAAAATCCGTTTTCCATTTTTTATCATAGGGCCTCACGACCACATGTGTTGTTCTCATTTTTTTATCCTCATAAAAAATGCATCAAAGTGAAGTGTTACACAAAGCTTTATTCGCTGCATTTGCTTCTATGTTTTTCATATGTAAAAAATATACCACAAAAATCGCTCCACCTGTAAATATCCAGGAAGCAATATAAACATTCATCAACATATCATAGGTTGGAACCATTTTAAACACCGTAACCATCCAGATCATTCGAAATACTACAGTCCCTAAAATCGTGATAATGGACGGTTCTATGGATTTTCCCATTCCTCTTAACGAGGCACTTCCCACTTCATAGGTAGCCGTTACACCTTCTAACAGGCACACATGATGCATCCTTATGATCCCATAGACAGCTACTGCTGCACTCGTCGTATAAATACTTACGAAAAAATCATCCCAGATGATAAATATGATGCTTAAAATCTCTGTAAAACCAATTCCAAACAGCATACAGAGTCCAAAAATTTTTTTACACCGTTTCAGATTTCCGGCTCCATAGTTCTGGCTGGTAAATGTTACTGCTGCCTGTGCAAAAGCGGCTGCAATATCATAAGTAAAATATTCAAAATTCAAGGCCAGTGATGAACCCGCAATGGCATCTTCTCCAAAGGAGTTGATCCCACTTTGTATAAACACATTAGAAATAGAAAAAATCGCTCCCTGTATTCCTGCCGGGATTCCGATCACCAGCACCTTTTTTAAATCTTCTTTTTCTATATGCAGCCTCTGTGGTCTGAATTGAAATTCATCCTCTCTGCAGTATAAATAGATCAATACCAGTCCCGCACTCAGGATATTGGATATTACCGTGGCAATGGCGACCCCTGCCACCCCGAGTTTGAAATAAATGACTAAGATCAGATTCAATATTACATTGACAGTTCCCGATAAGATCAGATAGTACATCGGTCTTCTGGTGTCGCCAAAACTTCTTAAGACAGCAGAACCAAAATTGTAGATCATCATAAACGGTATACCGATAAAATAGATTCTGATATATAAAAGTGCTTCATTCATCACGCTTTCCGGTGTACCCGACACCTCCAGTATCGGTTTTGCAGACAGCATTCCCAATCCCATTAAAATAACTCCTGCTATCAGTCCGAATGCCATGATCGTGTGCAGCATCCTGTTGATCTTATCTCTTCGTTTCTGTCCGATCAGATTTGCTAACACTGCATTCGGTCCTACGGAAAATCCCACGATCAGGTTTACAAAAATACCAACTAACGCTACACAGCTTCCTACTGCTGCTAATGCCCTGTCTCCTGCAAATCTTCCAACTACAGCTACATCCGCCGAATTGAATAGCTGCTGTAAAATACTGCTAAATGCCAGTGGTATGGAAAACAGGATCAGTTTTCCTGCCAGACCTCCATTTAGCATATCCATTTCTTTTGTTTTTTTCGTTGTTTCCATGACTTTTACGTCTCTCCTGACATTCTATTATTTATTATCTTTCTGTTTTCCAGACAGTATTGTACCACAGAATCTGAAATTTAAAATAGGAAAAACGCTTCACTTTCCGTAAAGCGTTTTTTAATAAGCACTCTTTCAGGCACTCTTTTTATTATTCTAATCAAAATCCACATCTGCATTCGTTTCTATATGCTTTGGATTTGCAGTCTTTGGAAGTGATGCGGTTCCAAGTTGGATCGTATACCTTATGCAAAGCTGCGGAACTGTCACACCGTACTTATCAGCCATCGCTTTTATTTCCGGCTTCATACGCTTCTTCTAACGCTCTCCAGGCTTCCCTGTTTCCTTCTTCATATCTTTTCCTGATTACAAACTGCATCTTGTTCCTTTTGAGGATGATCATGAGGGGATTTGATCTGAAATCGAAAAACTCGGAGAAAAATTTGATTTTCTGATCGGTGTCTGTGATTCGAAAGCATGGCTTTCCCTGTGCCGTTTTTTACCGCTTGGAAGGTATCAGAAAATGATCGCCATATCAAGGGAACATCCCCTTGCATCGAAAAGCTGCATTGAAATCGAGGATCTGTATGGTGAAACACTGATGATGGTTTGCCGCGGTGACTCAGGTGTCAATGATTTTATAAGAAATGATTTAGAAAAAAACCACCCGCTGATCCACATTGAAGATACCCCGCAATTTTACGACCTGTCGGTGTTCAACCGCTGTGCCGAGACAGGAAATGTCCTGCTCACCATCGAATGCTGGCAGGATGTCCATCCGGGCCTAGTAACGATTCCGGTCAACTGGCATTACAGTATTCCTTATGGTCTGTTATACAGTAACCATGCTCCTGAGGATGTTTTGCGATTTGCAGAGACATTGGAAAAGCTGGGGCAGGAGGTATAGGTTTCATTACAAACTACTGTATAAAAACTACTCTCCTGCTGCTATGGTTTCAATGCCGTAATTGGAACAACATAGACCCCATCCGGTCTCTTATACGCCATATTAGACATTCCACATATAACACATAAAAGTTTAGGTGGCGTATCTCCTTCTTTTTCCATAATTGACTTTAGTTTTAATAATTCTTCTGCTGCAGCATCTATCTGGTTCGCTCCTAATTTTACTTCAAATGCTCCCCAGGTACCATCCGGAAATTCAACAATCGCATCTGCTTCATTCCTTCTTTCATCTCTGAAATGAAACAAATTTGCATCATGATATTCGGCATATATTTTTAAATCATGTTCACACAAGCTCTCAAAGATAAATCCAAACGTATTCAAATCATTCAACAGCATCTTTGGTGTAGCACCCAATGCTGCCACTGCCAAAGAAGGATCTGTAAAATGTCTTTTTGCAGATTTTAAAATTCTTCTTGATGACCGAAGATTTGTATTATATGCCGGCTGATCATCCAAAATAAACAAACGTTGAAAAATATCCAGATAATCAGAAATTGTATCACGGTCAATTTCTATTTCATCCTTTGCTCCCATATCTTTTCGGAGTGTACTATTACCTGCTAAAGTACTTTCATTTCTACCCAGTGAATGCAATAATGACCATACTTTGCGTGAATCTCTCTTTACACCGTCCACACTAAACATATCATCGTCAACAATTGTTTTAAGATATTCTTTTGCCAACTTTCCACAGGTTTTTTCCGGTGTTTCTAAATTTCCCGGCCATCCACCTCTTACCGCATAGTAGATCAAACGTTCCAGTGTAACCTCTCCCGTGATTTTATTTTCCATGTTATCACAGAACAAATCTTTTAATGACACCTCTCCTGTAGAATCCCCTGTTTCATATAAAGACATGGTATTCATCCTGACTTTACTGATTCTTGCCGTTCCACTATGCATAATCCCCTTATGGTTTGGTGTTGCAGAACCGGTTAAAATATACTTTCCTTTTCTGCTGTCTTTATCAACTTCAAAACGGACAGCATCCCAAAGCGACGGAACCTCCTGCCATTCATCTATCAAACGCGGTAAATCTCCTTTTAATACTAAATCAGGACTGATCTGTGCCATTGTCCTCGTTTGGAAATTATTTTCCGGATTTCCTACAAAGGCTGCACTCTTAGCCCTGCTTCTAGCCGTCCAGGTTTTACCGCAATATTTCGGTCCTTCAATACAAACTGCTCCAAAGGTTTGCATATATTCATCAAATTGTTTTTCCACTAGTCTGGATTTATAACCCTCCGGTGTAAGCATAAGTCTGCACCTCCTGATTCTGTATCATTATATCTTTCTATTTCTGATTTTGTCAATTCTATTCCGCACTTTTCATAATTTCTATTCCGCACTTTTTATAATTTCTATTCCGCACTTTTCGCAATTTTCATTCCGCATTTTACTACTTAGTCTTATCCTTTTACCGATTTTTATGCAAATACCTGTTAAGTACTTTCATATAGGATTCATTATCGCTTCTGTTAAGAGCCCGATTAAAAATAATATTATATTGTGCACTGGAAAGTCCGAACAAGTGTATTTTGTCTTGCACTGACATTTCTGTTCCATAAATATCTAACAAGTGTTTATTTTATTGCATGGAAAATTCATTCAGGGTTCTTCGGATAGAGAACCTTATGATATCTTCTTTACACTCGTAGTTTCGATGAAAAGTAGATCTTGCGATTCCTGCTTTTTTCACCAACTCACTAATAGATATTTCCGAAAAATTTTTTGTTTCAATGAGAGATGCAAGTGCTGTTTCTAACGATTCAATTACAATTTGTATTGTAAAAATTAGAGAACAACAGTGTGCTTCGCCCGAATGGCTTTTGCTCTATAGAAAACACAATTTTCACACTTTAACGTAACACGGTATTTCCTATAACGTAAAAAACGCCGGTTCTGCGAATACAGTGCCGGCGTAAGTTACCTCTACCCAAAATAAGGGATCACTAATTGATACAAAAATGCTATGATCACGGATAGTCCCAGCTCCGCAACAAACTCTTTTGGTTTTCGACACATGATAATCACACCAATGATCCATGTGATAACCTCCATAAAATGAAACACATAAAATCCCTGTGTAATACAAAATGCCTGTGCAAATAATACGCCAAGGATCACAGCGGATATCAGAATCGCAATGATCCCTTCACCTTTTGCATACCAACATATATATGCCATAAAAAACGATGCAAAAGACATGAATATCCATATCCTCATATACGTCCTTGGCAGGAAACCTAAAACACAATTGCAATAGAGGTAATACCCTGCCAACATACTGATAAAAAACAGAAAAGTATTAACGGATGCTCTTAATGGAGATTTGGAATACACAGAAATAATGGTCGCCAATAAAATCCATATTGCCAGGCGTCCAAAATAATTTCCGATATCCAGTTGTTGTATCCACACCGGAAACAGATTATCGGAAGAACCATCCATCCATTTTTGTAATACTCCAAGGGCAAAGCCCAACAGGACCACCCCTGTTGTTGCTATGATTTGTTTTGGGAGTGATTGCCATTGTGCTGTCCTGACTTTTTCCAAAAATTGTTTCATTTTACCTCCGTAAATCCTGATTGGGATTTTCCTGTTTTCCCTTGTGCATATCGTCCCACAGGGCATTCTAAAATCGGATAATGGAAAATACAGATCAGGGAAATAATATAAACCAGTATAGCACAAAATGAAACTGATATGAAGGACTATATGTAATGCTTTTTTAACATTTAATACTCATTAAATCAGGGACAGGATAACCCTTTTGAGTTATTCTGTCCCTGATTCCTATAGTGTTGCACAATCCATTATTATTTTCTCACACATATCATATCCCAGCTCAGAGCTGTTCAAAGACAACGTATAATTGCCTGCCATTCCCCACTTCCGGTCTGTGTAAAAACGATAATTTGTCATACGTCTTTTATCAATATCTACCATCATTTTCAGAGCATCCGCTTCCGTAACATTATATAATTTACATATTCGCTTTACTTTTTCTGCCTTATCTCCATGTATAAATACATTTAACACATCATCTCTGTCATTTAAGATAAAATCTGCATTCCGCCCTATGATCACACAGCTTTCTTTTTCTGCGATTTCCAAAATCACTTTTCGCTGCACTTCATATACCATATCTTCCACCGATTTTCCTGTAATATCGCGTCCAGCAAAAGCATATGCGAACAATCCTTTCTTTGGAGATAATTCCGCATTTTCCTGAATGTATTCCGGTGAAAATCCCGACTTTTCTGCAATCTGTCCGATGATATCCCTGTCATAGTATTTCATTCCCAGTTTCTTTGCCACTTCTTCGCCGATAAAACGACCGCCGCTCCCGAACTCTCTGCTGATTGTAATGATTTTCTTTGACATCGATGTTTCCTCCTAACCTAAATTTTCCACTTTATTTTTTCTGATCCTCTTTAAGAATACATAGCCCACCAGACACGATACAAATTCCGTTATCGGAAATGCCCACCAGATCAGTGAAACTCCCATCTGACCATTTCTGGCAAACACAGAGAATATTCCTGCTAATGGCAATATGAGCACAAGCTGTCTGAGCAGTGAGATCACAAGTGACTCCATGCCGCCGTCTAACGCCTGATAAATTCCCTGATATGCCACATTGATTCCTGCAAAAATAAAACTAATGGAAATAATTCTCATTGCTCCAATAAAATATGTTCTGGACGGTCCGGCATTAAACAGTGTTGCAAATGCTCCCGTGAAAACCTCTGTGATGATAATCCCAAAAATCATCAGGACCGCTGTATAGATGAGACCGTATTTAATTCCGTCCTTAATCCGCTTTTTACTTCCCATTCCGTAAGCAAACGCAATGATCGGTGTAATCGCATCACGCAGTCCGAATGCAAGGAATAATACAAACTGCTGTACTTTATAGAACAGTCCGTATGCAGTCTGTGCGGATGGAGTGAACTTTAAGATCAGATTCATCACATATACCATGATAGACATAAAAGCCTGTGCGATGATCGCCGGAAGACCGATCGCATAGATTTCTTTTATAATTCCGGTATCCGGTTTCATGTACTTCGCCCCATGCTCAAATTCCTTATTTAATTTTACATGGAAAATCCATAATAATACTGCCGATGCAACCTGACCGATGACTGTTGCATACGCAGCACCTTCCACTCCCATTTCCGGAACCGGTCCGATCCCATAGATCATAATCGGATCAAGGATAATATTTACTACTGCTCCCACGACCTGACCGATGGTCGAATAGAGCGAACGCCCTGTTGCCTGTAATAGTTTTTCAAATAAGGAAAAGAAAATAATTCCAAAAGAAATCACACAGCATATTCTAAGATAACTTGTTCCCATTGCAATAACTTCCAAATCAACGGTCTGCGACGCAACATATGCCTTTACTCCAAAAATTCCAAACACCAGACATACGACATAGATAATTATTCCAAGGAATAAACTGTTTCCTGCAACCTTTGCTGATTTTTTATTGTTTCCCTGTCCTAAGGTCCTTGCTAAAAGTGCATTTGTTCCCACACCTGTTCCAATCCCTACTGCTACCATAAGCATCTGAACCGGAAATACCAGTGTCAGTGCATTCAGTGCTGCTTCACTCCCCACCTTCATGTTTCCAACAAAGGCACTGTCCACAATATTGTACACTGCCTGCAATGCCATCGATAAGATCATCGGGATTCCCATCTGTACCATGAGCTTATTTACCGGCATTTCTTTCATTTTGTTACTTTCTGCCATTTGAACTTACTCCTCCTTTTTCTACATAAAAAAAGTATGTACTCATAAGCTGGACTTACGCTGATAAGCTACACACTTTTTTAACGGCATTATAAAATTTTAAAATAGAAAAACGAGTAGCAAAAACTGGATTTACGCTAGTCTGCTACTCGTTCATGCATTATTATATTTCTTATTTTCCAAAAAGTCAAACAAAAATCTTCTTGCATTTTTTCTGATCCATGTCATAATCACGATGATCAGTGCCGCTATGCACCCCTTGCTTTTGTTGCATGTTACCGCATCAATTGCACCATGCCTGAATATGCATAGATTGATATGAGTGCATCTGTTGAAAATTTTTTGTTTAGAAGCCGATGCTCTTGAGCTTGGCGCCGTCTGGCTTGGAATTGCTCCACTAAACAAGCGGATGGAAGCCGTCCGAAATGTATTGGATATCCCAGAGGATTTAGACGCTTTTGCCATTATTCCGTGCGGTTATCCGGAATCCATCCACCCTCAGCAGGATCGGTTCGTTTATATGTTTTAAAATCCAAATGTTCATAAAATCCAACTGCCTGCGGATTCTGCTCGTTGACTGTAACTTCCCGGATTCCATAATTTTGAATACCATATTTCTTCCCAAATATTCAAAAGAGGCGCCACCAAGGGCGTCCTCTCTTCTACTTCATATATTTTCATATTATTTTCTTTCCGTCCCCTTTTCCTTTCCAGAACACCAGCAGATACAATCCTATAAATACCAGTCCCATTCCTACAGTGGTAAGTGCCTGCGCCTGCAAAGATTCATCCATCCATGACAGCCAGTTTGTCTCGGTGCGGATCACGGAAATCGTATTTGCTGCCATATGAGCCAAAATGGCTCCATAGAGATGCTTTGTCCGTTCCACGCAAAGGGCTAAAAAGACACCCAAAAATCCGGCATAGACAAACTGCACGATATTCATATGCATCATGCCAAAAATAATTGCGGATATCACAACTGCCCAGGTCATCCCAAGCCATTCCCGCAATCTCTTGTAGACCAGTCCGCGGAATACATACTCCTCTAAAACCGGAACCAAAATGCAAGGTCCTAAAATTTCAAAGATGACTGCCCCGCCAAAGAACTTCCTTGTTACACTCTGATATGTTGCAGAGACCTTCATTAACGGAGTCCATGAGATCAGATTATTCAAAACAACTGCTGCACAGGCTGCCATTACAAGAATGCCAAGCAGTGGAACGATTTCTGATCCCATATCGAGAAATAAATCCTTCGCTTTTGCCTTTTGTACGCCACGCCTCAACTGGTCATTCCGATACATGACATAGACGACCGGCAGCACAAACAACGTTGTCAATACTTTGATAAATCCGTAACTTTCATCTGTCAACGGAACAATGAGGCATACAACAAATGTTGCAACATTCATCAATACATAATAGATTCCAACCGGATAAACGATATCCCACGCCCTGTACCATTTAATATCTTTCAATGACCACTCTCTCCACTTCTTCTAAATCCCTGCAAACACTCACTGCACCTGCACGTTCTAAATCTTCTGCTTTTCCAAAGCCGTAGCTGACCCCGATACAATCCATGCCGACCTTATTTGCACCTTCTACGTCATAAATTGTATCACCGATTAAGACATAATCCTTTGGATCATTACTTCCGATCCGCTGAAACACTTCTTTCAGCACCTGTTCCTTCGTAGAAATCCTGCCGTCTAACGTTGCACCGACTACCTCGTCAAAGCAGGACAACAACCCGTGTTTTTCTAAAATCCGCTCACAGGCGGTCTCCGGTTTTGAAGATGCTAATACCAAAGGATATCCACATTCTTTTAAATGAAGCAGGGTCTGCTCCACACCCGGATAGAGTTCATTTTCAAAAATCCCCGTCACATCAAATCGTTCTCTGTACTTCCGGATCAGATCGATCGTCTCTTCATCACTAAAGTCATAGTTCTTCTGAAAGGTCTGCTTGAGCGGTGGCCCGATATATTCCTCTAGATCCTTTAAATTTTCCACGTCAATCCCTTTAGATCTCAAGGCATACTGTACACATCTTGTAATCCCTAAAAAGGAATTAATGATCGTACCATCTAAATCAAACAAAATGGTTGTCATCAGGCTTCCTCCTTCACTGCTTCTAACATCTGTGTCACTGTTTTTTTCAAGATCGGATGTCTGAAATTCGGCGCGATTTCCGCCAGTGGTTTCAAGACAAAATAGCGGTTTTCCAAATCCACATGCGGTATGATCAGATCCTCTGTCTCGATCAGTTCCTTATCATAGAATAAAATATCCAGATCCAGTGTCCGCGGTCCCCAGTGGATCTTTCGTTCCCGTCCTGCCTCCTGTTCGATCCGGTGCAGCTCCTCTAAAAGCTCCTGTGGAGTCAGAAGCGTCTCTAATTCTAAGCATCCATTTAAAAAATCCTCCTGCTCCACACCACCGTAAGGTTTTGTGACAAGTAACTCCGACACCTGCCGCAAGCGGCATCCCCGGATATGTTCCAATGCATCTAACGCTGTTTTAATATAGGCTTCCCGATCTCCCATGTTAGAGCCAAAGGACAGATAGACCTCATGCCAGCCCCTCTCGATCTCCACCGATACCGATTCTAATGGTAGTCCGATCGGTGCCCATGGCTTTTTGATCTCCAATAAGACCTTTTTCAGATTCGGGATTGTTAAAAGCATTGCCTGTGCTAACTGCTCGGCTGCTGACTCGATCAGCTGATAGGTATTTTTTTTCATAAAATCCGTAATAAAATGACTGACCTCTCCATAATGTATCGACTTTGTCAGATCATCTGTCATCCCGGCAGCCTTCGTATCCGTATAGAGCACTGCACTGACTAAAAATTTCTGTCCTAATTTTGTCTCTTCTAAAAATACACCATGGTTCGCAAATACTTCGAGATTTTGAATCTTAATCTTATCCATTACTTTTTATAAATCTTTCCTTCCAAGAACTGCTTCTGTCATCATAATGGCACGTTTATTTTCCTTTACATCATGCACACGCACAAATGCCACTCCCTGCATGACACCCATAACCGTTGTAGCCAGTGTGCCTTCCATTCTCTGGTCACTTGGCAGATCCAGACTGAGACCGATCACCGATTTTCTGCTCGTTCCAAGCAACACCGGATAACCTAACTCCTCTAAATCTTTCAGACATCGGATCGCCTCTAAGTTATTGTCATAGGTCTTACCAAAGCCCACACCCGGATCTAAAATAATACGCTTATTTTTTACACCGGCTTCTTTGGCGATCTTCACACTCTCTTTGATATCCTCGATCATTTCTTTCATAAAATGTTTGTAGGAAGCCTCGTCCCGATTGTGCATCAGACAGCATGCCACTTTCGTATCTGCGACCAGCTTTGCCATATCCTTATCGTACTTCATACCCCAGATATCATTGACTAAATCCACTCCGGCTTTGATATTTGCTTTTGCCACTTTACTCTTATAAGTATCAATGGAGATTGGAATATCAAAACGCTCTTTTAATGCCTCCACAACCGGAACGGTGCGCTCGATCTCCTCTTCATCGGAAATCATCGTATATCCCGGTCTGGTGGATTCTCCACCGACATCAATAATATCGGCTCCGTCGTCAATCATTTCCTGCGCATGAAAGAGTGCCCGGTCTAGCTGATCATACTTTCCCCCATCAGAAAAAGAATCCGGTGTCACATTTAAAATTCCCATCACATAAGTATGATTCTTTACATCAAATTCCCTGTTTCCGATTTCGATCGTTTCAATCTTTTTTTTCATCTTATCCTCCAATTACCGCTCTATGCGGTGCTCCTTCTCCTCAACACTCCACTTACAGCTCTCATATACGTCACAGAACCGGCAGTTTCTCGATCTCCTGTCTGCCTTTGCTAAAATCCTGTGAAACATCGGTGCTTCGTTCCCCTCAATATTTTCCTTATTGCGATGCTCTGTAATGGCATCCAATATTACCGCCTGCCGTTCCCATGGATATTCTATTTTCTGTAAAAAATATCTCGCACGTTCTCTGCCTGCAATGTGATGTCCGATGCCGCTTTCATACTCATCAACTCTTCCAAGATCATGCAGCAGCGCCGCTATGTAAATATCTTCTTTTTCTAAACCAAGCTGTGTTTCTAAATTTTCTATATAGGCAATCCGCGCCACATCCAATAGATGCCCGATCCCATGATGACAGTAGATCCGATCTTTTTCTAATTCTTTTAAACGCTCTAACAACTGTCTGTATTCCCTGTCTCCTGACAGCTTTTCTACATACTCCATCCTTAACGCACCATCTGAAAAAAGCGGTTTTGTAACTCTGTATCTTTTTCAAAAATGCCACGCGTTACATAGGTAACGGTCCTGCTTCCCGGTTTTTTAATACCACGCATCGTCATACACATATGCTCTGCTTCGATCATGACCATTGCCCCCTGTGGTTTTAAATGCTCCATCAGCGCATCCGCGATCTGTGCGGTAAGCTGTTCCTGCATCTGTGGTCTTTTCGCATAGACTTCTACGGTTCTTGCTAACTTGCTTAAACCGACCACTTTTCCATCCGGAATATAGGCAACATGTGCCTTTCCATAAAACGGAAGCAGATGATGTTCACAGGTAGAGTAAAAGACAATGTCTTTCTCCACAACCATCTCATTATTTTTTACATGAAAGGTTTTTGACAGATGTTCCTTTGCATCCTTGCCCATACCGCCAAAAATCTCCTGATACATACGGGCAATACGATCCGGTGTTTCTAACAGCCCCTCTCTTGTACAGTCCTCGCCGATACCTTCTAAAATCAGGCGGACACCCTCTTGTATTTTCTTTTCGTCCATGACTTCACCTGTGCTTTCCAATTTATCTTAACCCTGTCCTAAGGCTTTTTTTACTTCTTTTAAATAGGATAAAGAGCCGACTGCAAGTATGACATCGGACTCTTTTGCTGTTTCCTTTGCCATCTTCACTGCTTTACCAATATCCGGCACATACCAAATATTGTCTGCATACTTTTGGGCTTCTTTTGCCAAACTCTCACCGTCTAAAGCCCTTGGGCTATCGGGTGTGACCGTAAATACGGCTTTTGCCCCCGGCAATAAAAGACGCAGCATTTTTTCATGCTCCTTATCTGCAAGTACCCCTATTATATATATAATTTCCCTGTTTGTAAAATCCTTTTCGATCGTCTCCTTCAGACGTTTCGCGGCAATCGGATTGTGCGCTCCGTCTATGATAAATAGCGGCTCTGTCTGCAAAACTTCATATCTGCCATGCCAGATCGTCTTTGCAATCCCACTTTGCACCGCTTCTTTCGTTATGGGATAACCGGATTCTTCTAGCAATTTTAAGACTGCTAATGCCAGTGACAGGTTCTCTCTTTGCCATATGCCGCCAAGTGCGGTATGTACTGATCCATAGTGTACATCCTGCAGCGTTGTTCCCCATATGGGAGCTTCCTGCATATACTGCGGCACTTCTACCAGAACACACCGTGAACCACATTCCTCTGCCTTGTTCTTTATGACTTCGCACACACTGTCACCCTGTTTCAATGCAACTACCGGACATCCTTTTTTGATGATCCCGGCTTTTACTTTTGCGATCTCTTCTATGGTATTTCCTAAATACTGCATATGATCCATGCCAATCGAAGTCAGCACACTGCATACCGGATGTGTGATCAGATTGGTCGCATCTGTCTCTCCGCCCATACCGGTCTCTAATAAGACGAGGTCGCATTTTTTTTCATAAAACCATAAAAACGCTGCCGCTGTCTCTACCTCAAAGACAGTCGGATGCGGACATCCCCGCTTTGTCAGCACTTCACAGGCGGTTTGAACTCTTTCAAAAACCGCGGCGTATTCCTCTTTAGAGATCATCGTTTCTCCTATGCGAAAGACTTCTCTTCTTTCAAATACTGCCGGAGAATTATAACGTCCAACCCGATATCCGACCTCTGTCAGTGCCGCGGATAAAAAGGCACAGACTGAACCCTTTCCATTCGTACCCGCTACATGGATGATGTGCAGCTGCTCCTGTATGTTTCCAAGTTCCTGCATCAGATTTCGGATACTCTCTAGTCCTAAAATACTTCCATATTTTTTTGTACTGTCTGCAAATTCTGCTGCCTCTTCATAGGTCATTTCTTTACGCCTCTGGTATCTCTCTTTCCGATATGGAGTCTGTGCAGTGCCACCTCTTTTTCTTTCACGGTGACGACTTCCTCCCCGTCCGGTGGCAGAACATAAATCTCCTGCATCTGTTCACGGGCGGCTAGCCTCATGCCACGCACACCGACGGCTCCTTTTTTCTTCTGTGGTATCTCACTTGCTTCTAACCTTAAGAAATACTCTTTATCGGAACGAAGGATCAATGACTCTTCTCCTTCTAAGACACG
Organism: Maccoyibacter intestinihominis; assembly: GCF_040096355.1. Lineage (NCBI taxonomy): Bacteria > Bacillati > Bacillota > Clostridia > Lachnospirales > Lachnospiraceae > Maccoyibacter > Maccoyibacter intestinihominis. Next base: position 309,828 of record NZ_JBBMEX010000001.1, on the reverse strand, counting down.
CACCGTTAACAGCATATCTCCCTCTGTGAGTTTTGTGGCTGCGATCGTTCGTTTGGCAACATCAAATTCACTGCCATCCACAACTTTACACATTCCGTTTTTCGTTCCAAAGAATACCTTATGTTCTGCAAGTTTCTGTAAGTTCATCAGATAGACGATATTTTCCTGACTGCTGTCATAGTTACTGAGGTTATCGATCGGTTGTCCCTTGTCCCTGAATTTTCCAAACGGCAGGTCTAATACCTTAATACTGTGCATTTTTCCGGTATCGGTAAAGAGGCATAATTTATCCGTGTTCCTACAAAGAACTACGCATTTATTTTCACTGTCTGCCGCCTCTTTATTTCGCTCATAGGTCGGTACATCCACTGTTCGTCCATAACCGAAACGATCCATCAAAAAGACAACATCCATTTCTTCGATTTTCTTTTCCTCGACCACTGCTGCCTCGACATTGTCAATCACAGTCTTGCGCTCTTTTGCATATTCCTTTTTAAACGCCTCCAACTCCTTGATAATTACCTTTGCCATTGCCGTACGGCTTCCTAAGATATTCTCATAAGTCGCAATATTTTTTAACGTCTTATCATGCTCTTTTAACAGTGCTTCGATTTCTAATCCGATGAGCTTATAAAGACGCATCTCTAAGATTGCCGTTGCCTGTTTTTCGGTAAACTGAAGCTGCGCTGCTAACTGCTTTGACTCCTCGGATTTGAACTTAATCGCATCGGTCTTGCCATGAACTAAGCAGGCTTTTGCATCTTTGATATTCTTAGAACCACGCAGAATCTCAATGATTAAGTCAATCACATCACAGGCTTTGATTAAGCCCTCCTGCACTTCTTTTTTCTCAAGCTCTTTTTCTAACAGTGTTTTGTACTTTCTTGTTGCAATCTCATACTGGAAATTCACATGATGACGAATCATCGGAACGATTCCCATGGTTTCCGGTCTTCCATCTGCAACGGCAAGCATGTTAACGCTAAACGTATCTTCTAACTTTGTCTTTTTATAGAGCAGATTACAGATATTTTCGGCATCTGCCCCACGTTTTAACTCGATGACAATACGGATGCCCTCTTTTGAGGACTGATTCGAGATATCCACGATATCATTTGTCTTTTTCGTCTCTACTAAAGAATAGACATCATTTAAAAATTTTCCAATGTTTGCTCCGATCATGGTGTAAGGGATCTCTGTGATGACAATCCGTTCTTTGCCACCCTTCATTTTTTCAATCTCAACTTTTCCACGGACCTTGATCTTACCGCTTCCGGTAGAATAGATAGAGAGTAAATCATCCTTATTTGTTACAATTCCTCCGGTTGGAAAATCCGGCCCTTTGATATATTCCATCATCTGCTCGGTATTGATGTCAGGATTTTTCATATATGCCTTTACACCGTCAATGACTTCGCCAAAATTATGCGGCGGGATACTCGTTGCCATTCCGACTGCGATTCCCTCTGCACCATTGATCAGGATATTAGGCACCTTGACCGGAAGCACCTCCGGCTCTTTTTCCGTCTCATCAAAATTCGGGACAAAGTCTACCACATCTTTGTCTAAGTCGGCTAAATAGGCTTCCTGTGTGATCTTTTGCAGCCTTGCCTCGGTATAACGCATGGCTGCCGCCCCATCACCTTCAATCGAGCCAAAATTACCGTGGCCATCCACCAGTGGAAGTCCCTTTTTGAAGTCCTGTGCCATGACAACTAAAGATTCATAAATGGAGCTGTCACCATGCGGATGATATTTACCCATCGTATCGCCGACAATTCTCGCACATTTTCGATATGGTCTGTCATAGCGGATTCCCAGTTCATGCATATCATACAAGGTACGTCTTTGTACCGGTTTGAGTCCGTCTCTTACATCCGGAAGAGCTCTTGCAATAATGACACTCATCGCATAATCAATATAGGCTTTCTGCATGACCTCCGAATATTCTGTTCTAATTAGATTCTCTGCTCTTGCTTCCATGCTTTTCCTCCTATACATCCAGTTCCGCGTCATTTGCATGCTCATAGATAAAGGCTCGTCTTGGCGGAACATCCGAGCCCATTAACATCTCAGTGACATCCGATGCCATCTTTCCATCTTCAATGACCACCTGTTTTAACATTCTTGTCTCCGGGTCCAGTGTGGTCTCCCAGAGCTGTTCCGCATCCATCTCTCCTAAACCTTTGTATCTTTGCAGGGTAAAATTGCCTTTTTGTCGCTTACGATACTTCGCTAGTGCGGCATCATCATAGAGATATTCCTCCTGCCCTTTCGATGGAATGGCTTTATAAAGAGGCGGCATCGCGATATAAACATGTCCCTCTGAGATCAGTTCCGGCATAAAACGATAAAACAGTGTTAACAGCAAGGTGGAGATATGCGCTCCATCCACATCGGCATCTGCCATAATGATGATCTTGTCATAACGCAGCTTAGAAATATCAAAATCATTTCCAAACCCTTCCGAAAATCCACAGCCAAACGCATTGATCATCGTCTTAATCTCTGCATTGGCAAGTACCTTATCAATCGTTGCCTTTTCCACATTTAAGATTTTTCCACGGATTGGAAGAATTGCCTGAAAATTACGGTTTCTGGCTGTCTTTGCCGAACCGCCCGCGGAATCTCCCTCGACAATAAAGATTTCACACTGGGAGGCATCCCTGCTTTCACAGTTCGCTAACTTTCCATTAGAATCAAAGGAAAACTTCTGCTTTGTCAAAAGATTTGTCTTGGCTTTTTCCTCTGTCTTACGGATCTTTGCCGCACGTTCCGCACAGGAAATGACCGCCTTTAAATCCTCTAAATTTTTATCAAAATAAAGCTGTATCTCGTCTCCCGTAATCTTTGCGGTTGCCCTGGAGGCATCCTGATTGTCTAACTTTGTCTTGGTCTGACCTTCAAATCGAGGATCCGGATGCTTGATGGATACAACGGCTGTCATACCGTTTCGGACATCTGCCCCCGTAAAGTTTGCATCCTTTTCTTTTAATATCCCAAGCTCTCTCGCATACTGGTTGATGACACTCGTAAAGACGGTTTTAAAGCCTGTAATATGCGTTCCGCCCTCTGCATTATAGATATTGTTACAGAATCCGAAAATGTTTTCATGGAATTCCGTTGTATACTGAAATGCAGCCTCCACGGTAATGCCTTCATTTTCGCCTTTAAAATAGACCACCTCGTGAAGTGTTTCACATTTTTTATTCAGATCTCTGACAAACCCGATGATCCCATCCTCCTCATGGAATACGATCTTTTCTGGTTCTTCTAACCGCTTGTCCTCATAGATAATGGTCAGTGCCGGATTCAGATATGCTGTCTCATGTAATCTGCTTTTGACCTCATCCTCTTTAAACCTCGTCTTTTCAAAAATCTCCGCATCCGGAAGAAAATTAATCTTCGTTCCGGTCGCTTTTGTCTTTCCAATCACCGGAAGAAGTCCGTTCTCTAACTCTAACACAGGGATTCCACGCTCGTAACGGTCATGGTGGATCACACCCTCCCTGCTGATCTGTACATCCATATATTCAGAAAGAGCATTGACTACCGAAGAACCGACTCCATGCAGACCACCACTTGTCTTGTATGCGGAATCGTCGAATTTTCCTCCCGCATGCAGTGTGGTAAATACCAGACGTGCTGCCGGAATTCCTTTTTCATGCATTCCAACCGGCACTCCCCGTCCGTTATCTTCTACGGTACAGGAACCATCTGCCTCTAAGGTGACATGAATCGTGTCACAGTTGCCTGCTAAATGCTCATCTACCGCATTGTCTACAATTTCATATATTAAATGATTTAAGCCTTTTCTTGTTACACTTCCGATATACATTCCGGGTCTTTTACGAACTGCCTCTAACCCTTCCAGAACTGCAATACTGCCGGCATCATATTTCTCTTTTCCTGCCATGTCTCTTTCCTTCCTTATCTCATTTCTGCCATACTTTTTCTAGTATAGCACAGCCTTACTTTTTTTTTCAACACAGTTTCTCCGGCAGATACTTTTAGAAATCCTCCAAAAGCACCTGCCGGAGCTGTTTACAATCCCTGTAAAGACCGGTGTTTCAGATCTGTCCGGATCATCAATGCCAGCCGCAGCTTCATGGCATCCTCAAATCTCCTTACATCCAGTCCTGTCATTTTCTGTACCCGTTCTAAACGGTATACTAACGTATTCCGATGGATATACATCTGTCTTGCCGTCTCTGAAATATTCAGGTTATTCTCTAAGAAACGTTCGATTGTACCCAGATCCTCCTCCTCAAGTTCCCCTTCTTTGCCGGAGAACACCTCTTCTAAAAACCGCTCTCCCGACTCTCTTGGCAGCTCATAGACCAGTCTGCCCACACCAAGCCGTTCATATGCCATCACACTGTGCCGCATTTCAAAGATGCTGCCAATCTCTAATGCCTGTAATGCCTGCTCATAGGATTTTGAAATCCCGATCAGTTCTTCCGCTAGTCTGCCGTATCCGATGTGTAACTGCTGCATGGCCTCTGCCTGTACATTGTCTAAGATCCGGTATGCGATGCTCTCTATTTCAGACGGTTCTTTCCTATCCTTCACATCTTTTACAAGCACGATCGTCTCTTCATCGATCGGTAATAAAAAATCATGTCTTCTGTCACAAAAAAGATTTTTTAAGGTCTCCATACAGGCAGTCTCTGTCTTTCCCACCGTCCGAAGGACATAGACCATCCATGCAGAAGATGCAATGTGCAGTCTTTGCATCGTATTTAAAACCTCTGTCGGTTCCAACTTTCCATGCAATACCTCTAAAATGAACTGCTCCCGGCTCATCGGCTGTGTTTCTAATGAAAGCAGATTCCGTATCTGACAGACTGCTAACCTTCCGACCAGCACGGTTTCTGTGGCAATCTGCGGTAACACTAGAACATAAGCCGCTTCCGGTATCGTAATCTTAAAAAAATAAAACTCCTCCTGCTGCCACTCTGCCTGATCCAAAGACAAAAAGGCTTTTACATCTGTTTTTCGTATATTCATATCCGAAAATGGTGCCACGAGCAATTCTGCCGCATCTGAAAACAGTGCCGCATCCATTCCCGCTATTTCCCTGATCTCCGTTAACACTTCCTGCAGCTTTTTGTCTTTCAATCTCTTCGTTCCTTTCCTACTTTAAATATTTTAAGGCATCCTTATATGCAAATTCTTCTAAACACTGTCGGACCTTTTCGAGTTCTTCACTTTGCTTTTCATCTGCGCCCTGCTCCTGTAATTTCAGGATCAGTTCAGATGCCTCTTCCTCTTCATAGTCTTCGATCAGTTCTGTTAACCGCTGTTTCTGCTTCTCATATTCTTCTAACGGAATGCCCTGACCAATTGCCTTTTTTTCTGCATCCTGCTCTGTATAGGCAAGCAGCCAGCGGATAGCCTCTGTAATACGGTTGACCCGTTCTTCTAATAACGCCTCTTTTTCCCGGATCACATCCAGTTCGCCTCTGATTCCTGCCATCTCTAATTCCTCTGCCATACTTCCTAGCTGCTCATCCCCTAACAGTCTGCCGTTGCTTTTTAGGGAATGTGCTTCTATGGTATAGCCTTTTAAGTCTCCTGCTTCTAAAGAATTCTTCCGCTTTTGCTCTTTTTCTTTTGCATGCTGTAAAAATGTCTTTGCAGCACTGATATACTGCTCCATATCCTGATTGAAATAGCATAAGCCTGCCGGTACATCAATCCCATAAAAAGACAGCTCTTTGCAGATTTTTTCATCATTCCACGGTTCCGGGCGTTTTGACTCTTCCATATCCCTTTTTTGTATCATGCGCTTTGGCAGATATTCAAAAATCATCTGCTCTAATTTTTCACTCTGCACCGGTTTTGCCAAATAGTCATCAAAGCCCTCTTCTATATATTGTTTCTGGGAGCCTGCCGTTGCATTTGCCGTCAGAACAATGATCGGTGCCATTGGATTCTGGTTTCCCGCAAGACGGCGGATCTGTTTCATGGTTTCAATACCATCCATTTTGGGCATCATGTGATCCATTAAGATCATATCATACCGCTCTTTTTGTACTGCTGCAATGGCTTCTAAGCCGCTCTGTACTAAATCCACCTGCATTTCCGTCTTTTTTAAAAGTCCCCTTAATACCGCTAAGTTCATCGGATTGTCATCCACGGCAAGGATCCGTACTCCCGGTGCAACGAAAGATACACTGTACTGCTGCTCTGCTTTTTTCCTCTTTCTTTGGAACTGTGCCGGTGCAGGGTCTAAAATCTCCTGTGGCAGTTCTAAGTAAAAAGTCGTTCCCTTTCCATATTTACTGCGAACGGAAATCTTTCCACCCATCAACTCTATCAACTGCTTTGTGATTGTCATACCAAGTCCGGTTCCTTCGACCGACTGGTTTCTCTTTTCATCGAGACGCTGGAAGGCATCAAAGATATGCTTTAGCTCCTCTTCCTTCATTCCTATCCCGGTATCCGTAACCCGGATCTTCAACAGCATGCTATCCAGCTCTGTCTGTTCCCACGACAGCCCAAATGTGATCGTTCCCTTATCGGTATACTTAATGGCATTATTTAGTACGTTGATCAGTATCTGCTTGATACGCAGTTCGTCTCCATAGAGTCTGCCCGGAATGTCCTGATCAAATTCCTGTCGGATCTCTAAGCCCTTTTCTTCTGCCTTTACACTGACTAAATTCATCAGATCATCTACTAAGGTCTCTAATTTATATTCATCCTGATGGATCTCGATCTTTCCGGATTCTATCTTAGAAATATCCAAAACATCATTGATCAGGGACATTAACGTCTCTCCGGCACGCTCTATGTTTTTTGCATATTCCACGATCTCTTCCTCACTGCTCTCACGCAGAATCATCTCATTCATTCCCAGTACGGCATTCATCGGTGTCCGTATCTCATGGGACATATTGGCTAAAAAGACACTCTTTACCTCGGCAAGATGCTCTGCTTCTTCTTTTTTCATCTCGACAAGGCGCAGCATATCGATCGAGGTCTGTCGGTTTTCCCGGATGATCCTCCGGTTCTTTTCCTCTGTTCCTAAGATGCAGGATAAGATAAAACTTCCTCCGAGTACACCGCCTGCTGCTACTACCGAGTACATCACACTGACATTGTCTCCAAAGCCAACATTCCAGTAATACAGCACACTCAGCAGATAAAGCACCATCATCTCCACCATTGCGAATTTACACAGCGAAAAATTCCTGTAAATAGTGATGGTCAGCATCAGGATCAGTAAAAATGTATGAAGGATCAGCGGCTGGTCGTAATAAAGAACAAGCTGTAAGGAAATCCCTCCTATCATAACGGTAAAAAGACGTCCATGCACTATATCCGGCTCACTTTTCCCGAAGGTGAGGATTCCTAAAATAAGAAGTCCTATGGCACATTCTGCGAGCATCGCCGAATGCAGCCATAAACACCTAAGCCCCGGCTTTACACTGAGACTGATAAAGATCAGGGTTCCTAACAGGACTGCATCCCAAAATATCAATATTTGTGCAAATCTACTTTTTTCTTCCATGTTATATTACTCCTGTCAATATCCTTTGGCTCTACAAACCGCATTCCTCCCCGGTTCACCCGAATCGTAAACTCTTCTGCGATCTCAAGCTCTCCATCTACATTAATACTCAAAGGCACGCCCTCTTTATTCCTGATCTTTGCCTCTGACACCATACGCCAACTAGATGAATTTTCTAACACTTCCTGCCTGTTCAGGATTGCTGCAAACAGCATTTTCATCTTATAGAAGAATCCTCTGCCCGGCACTAAGATCATCTTCATCTTTCCATCGGTCGGATCTGCCTCTCCGCCAAAATGGAAGTTACCACCCAAAAGATTTCCGTTGCCAAATGCCACTTCACAGTATCTGCCGCTGAATATTTCTCCATCTGCCTCAATCTCTAAATCCAGTGTCCTGGTACTTAAGATTGCCAGACCCGATGAGATGAAATAAGGAACTCTGCCCTTACAGAACGGCAATTTTTTTAAATGCAGGACTCCGCGTAAGATCAGACCGTCTAATCCCAGTGACACGGTATTGTGTGCCGGGCCTATCGAAGTCTGCAGATAGTCCAGCGGCTGCACTGTTCCTGCAATAAAATTCCGAAAGTCTTTGAATTTTTCCCTCTCTTCGCCATAGATATTCAAAAAGTCATTCGTCAGCCCGTAGGCAGCTTCTGCGATCTCCACCCTGCCTAAGTCCTCTTCCGGCACTCCTTTTAAAATGTTGCGGAAAGTTCCTGTTCCTCCACATGCGTAGAACCGAATCTTCTCCTCCGGGAACAGGTTGCACATCTGCCTTGCCATCTCACCTTCATGTCCGGGATATTCCGAATTGAATACCAGATATTCCATATCTTTTATTTTTTCAAGCTCTTCCCGGATCCCTATCGTCGTGGTCTCGTCCCCGGAAAAAGAATTAATAATAAAAATCTGTAACATATTCCACCATTTTTCTCCAATTTTCTCTTTTTATTGTAACAGACTCTTTTCCGGTTTAAAAGAAAAAAGATGCAGGAAATACTCTGTTCGTATTTCCTGCATCCTGTATACTCTCGTATTCTTGATCATTTCTTATTCCCATTATGTCTTATTTCTGATCATCTTTCATTTCTCACGATTTCTGACTTTTAATTTGTAATGGTCAGTTCGCTCTCTTTATCAAAGACATGGATCTTTTCCGGGTCTAATGCCAGTCGGATATGATCTCCGATCTTTGCCGTTGTTCTTGCGTCCACACGGGCAGTCATGTTCACGCCTGCTACCGTATAATAGAGCAGTACTTCAGAGCCTAACAGCTCATATCCGGTTACATCTGCTTCAATGACCGTGTCTCCATAAGTCTCGATCTGAATCTGTGAATCGTCGATATCATCCGGGCGGATTCCCATTACAACGGTTTTATCCGCATATCCTCCGTCGATCAGTTTTTTTGCTTTCTGTGGCGGCAGTACGATCGAAAAATCACCGAACTCTAAACGGACTTCCTCACCATGTACCTTACATACCGCATCAATAAAGTTCATCTGCGGAGAGCCGATAAATCCTGCCACAAAGAGGTTCTGCGGCTCGTTATAGAGCTTCTTTGGCGTATCTACCTGCTGGATCACACCATCTTTTAATACGACGATCCTTGTACCAAGTGTCATTGCCTCGGTCTGGTCATGTGTAACGTAGATGATCGTTGCTCCTAAACGCTGATGCAGGCTTGCAATCTCTGCACGCATCTGGACTCTTAATTTTGCATCCAGATTAGAAAGCGGCTCATCCATTAAAAAGACTTTTGGATTCCGCACGATCGCACGTCCCATTGCCACCCTCTGACGCTGACCACCGGAAAGAGCCTTTGGTCTTCTGTCTAAAAGCTGCTCTAAATCTAATATTTTTGCAGCTTCTAATACTTTCTGCTCAATCTCTTCTTTTGGCACCTTACGAAGCTTTAATCCAAATGCCATATTGTCAAATACCGTCATGTGCGGATACAACGCATAATTTTGAAATACCATCGCAATATCACGGTCTTTTGGTTCTACTTCATTCATGCGTTTTCCATCGATGAACAGATCTCCGGTCGTGATCTCTTCTAATCCTGCGATCATACGAAGTGTTGTGGATTTTCCACATCCGGAAGGTCCTACAAATATGATAAACTCCTGATCCTCAATCTCTAAGTTAAAATCTTTCACTGCCTCAAATCCATTTGGATAACGTTTTCCGATCCCTTTTAATGATAAACTTGCCATAGCTTTCTTCTCCTTATCCATTCTGACGATTTTTCTACATCACGTTCTTTTGATGTCCTGCTTTTATGATATAAAAATCCCTGCATAATTACTATGCAGGGATTCCACAAAATTTATCCACGTTCCTGTACAGATTGACGAATCTATTGTTTTCCGGTTGAACCGAATCCACCACGATTCTCGTTGTCTAAGGATGCAGTCTCATCAAACTGAATGGTCGGCATATTTTCAAAAATACGGAACTGGCAGATACGGTCATTCTGTTTGATCACCGTGTCTCTGGTTGCATAGACCGGCATTCTCCACATATCCTCATCTCCACAGTAGGTACAGTCAATGATACCGCAGCTGTTCGTCTGAAGGAGTCCATAGTTCTTAAAAGTGGAACTGCGTGGTACGACGTGGGCTTCATAACCCTTTGGCAGCTCCATGGCTACTCCTAACGGGATCAGCTTGAACTCGCCTGCCTTTAATTCCACGGTTTCTGATGCGCGAAGATCGATCCAGTCGGATTTTCCCTCAATATACTCTAATTTATCTATTTTATCTGTAAAATATTTAATTCTGATTTTTTGCATTGTTTCTGAATCTCCATCTTTTTTATTGGTAAACGGCTTTAAGCACAGTGTAAGACGACTTCTCCGCTCTTTTTTGTCGCTTTTACATCGATCACTCTCTGATTGGCACTTCCCTTCCAGTGAAGCTGCGGGTCTGCCTCTTCTTTTACAAATTCTCCATCCACTAACACATCGACATAGTCCATGACTTCTAACCCGTCAATGCTCTCCCAGACAAATCCCGTATACATCCAGATCGTCTTTTCGGGAAATCTCTCATGTACTTCTTTTGCTAATTTTAAAACATCTTCACGGTTGCCCGCATAGAGTGGATCTCCGCCACTGAACGTAATTCCGGAAACATAATCTTTTTTCAGTTCCTCAAATAATTCTTCTTTTGCCTCTTCATCAAACACAAGTCCGCCGTTTGGGTCCCAGGTGATCGGATTGTGACATTCCTTACAACAGTGGTCACATCCTGATACCCACAGTACGACTCTTAAGCCGTCTCCATTCAACATATCGTCCTTTGTAATATTATGGTAACGCATTCTGCCTCCTACATGCTCTTTCTCTCTGATATTTCTGCCATTTTGGCATCGTTGAGTCTGGTATCTCCCTTTACTCTTGAATAGGAGAGATAGCCATTCATACGTTCAATCTTTGTCAGATTACGGCTGCCGCATTTTGGGCATACATCCATCTCTAACTCCTGATGTCCACAGTCATCACAGTACGCAAGTGACAGATTGACTCCTTCATAAAATCCCATCTCCATTGCACGGCGTACCAATGTCTTGACCGCCTCTACATTGTAATTGATCGGATACTTCACATACTGGATCTTTCCACCATTGCTAAGCTCCCAGAAACGGTATTCTAAATCCTGTTTCTGGATCGGTGTGATATCCTCGGTCACATGGCAGTGGAATCCGTTGCTGACATATTCCCTGTCAGAAACATTTTCAATGATCCCGTATTTTTTGCGGAACTGCTTTACCTGTAGTCCACACAGATTCTCTGCCGGTGTCGCATAGATCGCATAGAGGTTTCCATCCTCTTCCTTAAATTCATTGATCTTTTTATTGATATGTTCTAATACTTCGATCGCAAACTGTCCATCCTCTACTAAGGATTTTCCGTTATACAGCTCCTGCAGTTCATTAAATGCCGTAATTCCAAAAGATGCGGTTGCCGTCTTTAACAGCGGTTTGATCTTATCGTTATAGTTCAGATTTCCATTGTAAAATCCGCCTTCGCAGTAAGCTAACGGATTCGTGGAAGCACGCATCTCACCTAAATAAGCATAGGTACGGATGTGGATCTGACGGATCAGCTCTAAATAATAGTCTAATACCTCATAAAAATCTTTGCTCTCATGTCTGGCTTTTGCTAAGATCATCGGAAGGTGCAGGCTGACCACGCCAATATTGAACCGTCCCACAAAACGCGGTCTGTCATTTTCATCCTTTGGATACATACCGCCCTCCACATACCAAGGGGATAAGAACGCACGACAGCCCATCGGACTGATGATCTCCCCATATTGCTTGTACATAGAGGCAATATAACCTTTTCCGGTCAGGCTCAGCCAATCCGGATACATCGTATGTCTTGAGCACTCGATACCGGCTTCAAAGACATCCTCTAACTCGCCGCCCGGTCCGTGCAGGCTTTCATCATATAAAAATACCAGTTTTGGAAACAGTACCGGTTTTTTGCACTCTGCCTTGCCCTGACCTTTCTGGCGCACGTTTAACATGGCAATGGATGCCATCTTTTCAAAACGCTTCGTTCCTGTTCCAAAGGTCATCGTAATAAACGGATAATCCCCACGGCTTGAGGATACGGAATTAAATTTATATTCCCATCCCTGAACACCCTGCTCAAAATCTCTCTTAATGTCCTTGATGGTCTCTTCCTCGGCACGCTCCTCACTCAATCCGAGTCCTAAATATTTTTCTTTATATTTTTTATAGGATTTCTGTGCATAAGGTTCTAAGATCTTTTCCACACTCGGCACGGTAAAACCGCCATACTGCTGGCTTGCTGCACTTAATACAATATCTCCGATGACATCAAAGGCTACATCTAGGGTCTTTGGCTCGTTATACCAGAGATTTCCCATCTCGAATCCGCCCCGTAAGACATTCTCCACATCGAAAAGGCAGCAGTTCATCGTATCTCTTCTTGCAGACATATCATGTACATAAATATAGCCGTCACGGCATGCCTGGATCTCTTCGGTGGTCATAAAGAATTTTTTGTACAACTCTTTATTTAACTCGTTAAAGATCAGGCTTCGTTTGGTGGAGACCAAAGCACTGTCTGTATTGGAATTTTCTTTATCGCCAATGTACATAATGGACTGGCTCTTTTTGTAGACCTCGTCTAACATCTGTACAAAATCCTGCTTGTAATTGCGGTAATCACGATAGCTCTTTGCCACGATCGGGTTGACACGCTCTAAGGCACCCTCCACGATATTATGCATCGTAGCGATCGGTACCTCGGTGATCTGCATCTCTTTGACTTTTTCTTCGACAAACTGGCAGATGAAATCCAACTCCTCCTGTGTAAATGTGATCAATGCACGGTATGCTGATTTGTTGACCGCCACTACCACTTTCTGTACGTTAAAATCTTCCTTTGTTCCGTCTTTTTTTACTACTTTGATCATTCCAACCATCCCTCCGGTGTTTCTTTATGTAGACTGAAGTTCTATATTATGTTACCCACATTTTGTATGTGTTATTATGTTTCTTTTATTTTTACACTATATATTGTGTGTCTTATTATCCTATCACTTCTACTATATGAAGTCAACCTCTAATCACTTTTTAGAAGTTTCTACTTTTTTTATTTTTCTTCATATTTTTTTTATAATCAAGTCAAATATTTGTCACAATTTCTATTTATTATAAAATTGTCATCATTAAAAGATAACAACGTAGTTTTTCATTTTCTCATTACCCTAAAGAGGGTGGCTCCGCAAGCCGGCGGAACCACCCTCTTCCCCTTTTATTTTCAGTTTTCTGATACGTCTTATTTCTTTTTAAACAGATTTAACTTATTCTCTGTTCCACTCAACAACCGTTTGATGTTCGCCCGGTGTCTCCAGATCGCCATTAGTGTAAAAATCCCACCTAAGACATAGATTTCCGGCAGATATGTATCTGCGACCGGAAGATGCCCGGTCTGGCCAAACAATAAAAGTTCGATAAAAAAGACACTGACTAACAGGATCGAACCCAAAGAGACATACTGCGTCAGCAGCACCACTACAATAAACAGTCCGATACATAACGGTGCCATCTGCCAATGGAACGCTAAGATTACCCCCGTAGTACAGGCAATTCCTTTTCCACCTTTAAACTTCATATAAAACGGATAGTTATGCCCTAAAACCGCACCTAAGCCGGCATACATCCCCAATAATTTGATCCCTTCCGGATATTGAGCATGAAAGATCAGCCAGGAGATAAAAATGGCAAGGATTGCTTTTCCACAATCCCCCGCGAACGTGATCGCTCCTGCTTTAAAACCAAGTGTACGCAGGGTATTGGTGGTTCCCGCATTTCCGCTTCCGTGTTCCCTGATATCAATATGTTGTGTTTTTCCATAGATATATCCCGTCTGAAACAGTCCTATGGCGTAGCCAATCAGAATACAGATGATCCTGCCCACTGTCATAGTCTAACCTTCCTTTCTCTCCCGGATGATGAATTTTAGGGATGTTCCCCTAAATCCAAACGCATCCCTGATACGGTTCTCAATATATCGTGTATAGGAGAAATGCATTAACTGTTTGTCATTGACAAAAATAACAAATGTCGGCGGTTTTACCGCTACCTGTGTAATATAGTAAAGACGCAGGCGTTTTCCCTTATCAGAAGGCGGCTGCTGCATAGCCACTGCCTCTGTCATGATCTCGTTGAGTACACCGGTTGCCACACGCATGGAGTTATTCTCAATGACAACATCGATCATTTCATAGATACGGTGCAGTCTCTGACCGGTCTTTGCCGAAATAAAGATAATCTCTGCATAAGGCATAAAACTTAAAATCTGACGGATCCTGTCTGTATGCTCTTTGACCGTCTTATCATTCTTTTCAATGGCATCCCACTTATTGACCGCTATGATGATCCCTTTTCCTCTGTCATGTGCGATTCCTGCGATTTTCGCATCCTGCTCCGTCACACCCTCGGTTGCGTCAATGACGATCATTACGACATCTGCACGTTCTACGGCTGTCACGGCACGGATGATACTGTATCTTTCAATATCTTCTTTGATCTTATTTTTGCGGCGCAGTCCTGCCGTATCAATAAATACATATTCTTTTCCATTGTATTTAATGTCTGTATCGATCGCATCTCTTGTCGTACCCGCAATATCGGATACGATCACACGCTGCTCACCGAGCAGACGGTTGATCAGGGAGGATTTTCCTACATTCGGCTTTCCTACAATTGCGATCCTCGGTCTTTCGTCCTCTTCATCTGTTGCACTTCCCTGTGGGAACTGTGCAATAACCTCATCGAGCAAATCTCCGATCCCCAGTCTGGAGGCCGCAGATACCGGAACCGGATCTCCAATTCCTAAATTATAAAATTCATAGACATCTGCCATATATTTGTTAAAATCATCTACTTTATTGACTGCTAAGATGACCGGTTTTTTCGAACGTCTGAGCATATCGGCAACCTTTGCATCGGAATCCTGCAGTCCCTGACGCACATCGGTAATAAAAATAATGACATCCGCCGTCTCGATCGCGATCTCTGCCTGCTCTCTCATCTGTGATAAGATAACATCTTTGCTGTCCGGTTCAATTCCTCCGGTATCGATTAAGGTAAATGCCTTATCGAGCCACTGCACTTCTGCATAAATCCTGTCTCTTGTAACTCCCGGTGTATCCTGTACAATGGAAATACGTTCCCCCGCTAATACATTAAAAAGTGTCGATTTTCCTACATTCGGCCGTCCAACGATTGCTACTACCGGCTTACTCATATCTATTCTCCTCTTTTCCTGTAATCTTATTTATTCGCTTGATTTTACAATATCCAACGTTTCTTGTAAAGCATTTTATGCCACTTTGACATCTGTATCTTAGTTTACAATAAAATTCAGGGAATCACAACCCTTCGTTATGATTCCCTGAATCGTTCTTTTCTATCATCACTGTTCATTTAAAAGTGCGTTCTGCTCACTCTCTGTCCGAAGCTTATGATTTTCCGTCAACAGCCCGGCTTCCTCGATCACCTTTAACATATGTTTACAGTCTACGTTGAACTTTACATAGGCCGTATCACTTTTCCAGACACCGGCGGAATAGCCGTACTCATCTCCGTAAATATCCACCTGCTCAATTCCTTTTGGATTATAATACTCTATACTGAGTCCGGAAGAGTAGAATTTATCTTCCTGCTGTGTATACGGGATGTTTTTCAGATTTCCCTCTTTGATGTCCTGTTTTAATGCTTTATACATCTTTTCTAAGTATTCACTGCTCATATAGATTGTCTCGTAAGTATCGTTCACTTCATTGTAAAAATCAAGGGATATCCCAACCGGTTTGGCTGTCTTATAATTTCTTCCAAACAGTCCCGCCATATAGTTGTCATACCGGTTTTCCACATCTAAGATCTGATTTAATACGGAATCCTTCTTTTGGATCTCTTTTTTTGTCTCAGCAAGTTCATAACTGCGGTACAGATAAGTGCCATCTTTATAGGCATACTTAAATTCCACTCTCGGATTTTCCCCCTCGTCTTTCTTACTTTGTGAAGCTTTTAATAATCCGTCTTTTGCGTCTATGATATTCTTATGTAGTGCGATCAGTTCTTTCATCTTTTCCGGCTCATCTGCCATAATACTCTCATCTGCACACATATAGACAGCCTTCAGTTCACCGACATCCGGTATCTTTTTTTCAATCCCGACTGCATCCATACTGATGCCTGCTACTAACAGTAAGGACACTGCAACAACTCCGACACACTCTGTGATCCTTCGCTTTTCAAATACCTTAAAGCTCTTTGCTAAAAACATCTGTGCAATGAAGAATGCCACTGCTCCACTGATAACAGCCCCCATTAATGCAAGGATCATCATCTGTGTCCGTGATGCCTTGCTGTTCACTCCTGCAACTAATGCTGCTGCTAAGATTGCCACGCAGATCGCACTTCCCCATCGGAATACCGGTTTGAGCCAGTTGACTGCAATACAGTCCCCTACGGTTTCTAAACGTTTTTTCCTGTATATCAGATAACCTACAAAAAATAACAGGACACCGACTAACGCATAAATAGCGACTGCTTTTCCACCAACCACTTCGATCAACGAACCGGCTGCCTCTTCACCGGAAACCGTATGAATAGACACATTCGTTTCTAAATAGTACAGCGGAGAGAGAAAATCCCCTTTACTGAACCGGAAATGGTGATCCATTCCGTAGACCATTTCTGTCTGTAATATCTGAAAGATAAACCGGATCCCTACATATAAAAAGTTGGCTATCACATAGAAAATCGGAACTGCTAAAAGCTGTCCTGTCAACATTCCGATCACAATGGCTCCCGCATAGGCAAACAGACTCATTCCCATGGTCATCAACAGCCAGTACAGCAGATATTCCAGCCTGGAGATATCTCTTGCAAAACATACAAATGCGGTAATGACAAAGGTCAGAATCTGCGGTACGATCAGAAACAGGAAACCGGAAACCACATTTGTCACATAGAGTTCTTTTCTACTGACAGGCAGTGCATGAATCATGTTTGCACTCCGATTCTGATACAGATAGAAAAAAACGGTCATGGCACAAACGGTCGCTGCAATAAATACAAACATCGGCGTTAACGCTCCGCCTAAACAGGT
The DNA here is from genome assembly GCF_040096355.1 of Maccoyibacter intestinihominis. Classification (NCBI taxonomy): domain Bacteria; kingdom Bacillati; phylum Bacillota; class Clostridia; order Lachnospirales; family Lachnospiraceae; genus Maccoyibacter; species Maccoyibacter intestinihominis. The sequence continues at coordinate 292,640 of NZ_JBBMEX010000001.1, read as the reverse complement.
CGCATAGCGTGCCAGATTCTCCTCCATGATCTGTTTTGCCACCTTAGTACCTGTTCCCGGGTTTTCTGTGGATAACAGCAGTGTCAATGGCAGTGCATAGAGCAAAAACACCAGATAGATCCCCCAGATCGGCCAAAAATGTGTGATATTTTTCTTAAAGATCGTCTTATTAAAACAGGATGTCCCTGACTGCATAATCAGCACCTCCTAACTCGTAAATAAATATTTCTTCTAAACTTAACGGCAATACATCCATCAACATCGGATTTAAAGCCGTAAACTGCTCTTTGATCTGTTTGGGTTCTCCTCTTACGATCATCGTATGGACTCTTCCCGTCGTTGACATATGCAGCACTTCTAAATCCTTCGGAAGTTTTGGCATTTCTGCCTGGAATGCCGCCTGGATCTTACAAATACTGCTTTGCAGTTCACTTAACGAACGTTCAATAATAATCTTTCCATGGTTCATGATCCCCACATGGTCACATACATCCTCTAATTCCCTCAGATTATGGGAAGAGACTAGCACGGTCGTTCCATGCTCTGTCACATCCTGCAGGATCAGGCTCCATATCTGTCTTCGCATCACCGGATCTAAACCATCCACCGGTTCATCTAAGATCAGAATCTGTGGTCTTGCACTGATCGCTAACCAGAATGCCACCTGCTTTTGCATTCCTTTGGAAAGTCTGCGGATCGTCTGCTTTGTATCTATGGAAGGAAAGGCTTCCCTTATTTTTTCAAACAGTCCTGCATCAAAATTCGGATAGATGCCTTCATAGAACTTTTTCATTTCCATGGTATCTGCCTGTGCAAAATAAAATAAGTCATCCGGAATATAGGCAATCTTCTCTTTTACTGCCGAATTTTCAAAAACCGGTTCTCCATCAATTAAGACACTTCCCTCATCCTGCTTATAGATCCCTGTCAGATGGCGGATGAGTGTGGATTTTCCTGCTCCATTCGGTCCTACCAGTCCGTAGATCGCACCTTTTTTTACATGGAAATCGGCTCAATCCAATGCCCGGAATCCATCAAAGGTTTTTACCAGATTTTCTACCTGTATCACTGCTCTTTCCTCCTCTTTTCTAATCTTTCAATCCTGCTTTTTAATTCCTCTGCCGTTACAGAAAAATAAAGCAGTTCTTCTGCTATCTCTTCAAACTGCAAGAACAGTTCTTCCATCCCCATCGCATCTAACCGGATATCCTTAGCCGCAAAGGTTCCTTTTCCGGACACGGAATACAGGTATCCCTCTGCCTCTAACTCCCGGTATGCCCGTTGTATCGTATTCGGGTTAATGGCAAGTGTTCCCGCTAACTCCCGGACAGACGGCAGCTTTTCATCTGCAGCGATCGCGCCTGTGATCATCAGCTTCTTCAATCCTGACTTTATCTGTATATAAATCGGCTTGGTATCCCGATAATTCAATGTCAGCAATTTTACAACTCCTTCCTTGCGTATTAAGTGTACTACTACATTTCATACACCTAAAATAGCACAACTCCCCTTCCTATACAAGGAAGGGGAGTTTAGGAAATACTTAAGATTTTCTTAACCCTGTTCTTTTATCATCAAAAATGCTCCAAGATTTCCGCGTTTTCCATGGCTTGCCCGATGCGAAAAAAGCAGCTTCGGATTGCAGCAGGTACAAAGGTTTGTGGTTACGATCTGCTCCTTTGGCACACCGGCTTCCATGAATACGATCTCATTTGCCCGCCATAGGTCTAACAGATATTTTCCGCTGCCTTTACTCTTTAAAATTTCTTTTTCATTATCCGGAAATTCTTTTGCGAATGCCTCTGCCACATCCTCACTGACCTCATAACAATCCTGACAAATGGATGGTCCGATCGCACAGATCAGATGCTTTGTATCTGTTCCGTAGTGTTTTTGCATCGCCCGGATGGTTGCCGCACCCATTCTTCCTACCGTACCACGCCAGCCGGAATGTGAAAGCCCGATCGCATGATGCTCTGTATCTACAAAATAAAGCGGCACACAGTCTGCATAAAATGTGGACAGTACCAGCCCCGGCTCATTTGTGATCAGCCCATCCACATCGGTATACCCGCGTTCTCTGACGACTCCTGCCCCTGCATCCTCTTGGGTAACGACTCTGACATTGGTGGTATGTGTCTGGTCACTGCACACAAAATGCGATACCTCTGTTCCCATACGCTTAGCAACACGTCGATAGTTCTCTCGCACCGCCGCTTCCTCGTCTCCTCTGGTAAAGCTGAGGTTCAGTTCTGCAAAAATCCCCTTGCTTGCCCCGCCTTCTCTGGTAGTAAAGCAATGACGTATCCAAGGAATCTCTTCTAACTTTTTATATTTTAAAAGCGGGGGCTGTTCCCCGCCGTCTATTACAAATATCTGCTCTTCGTTTTTCTTCTTAAAATCTTCGATCTTCATCTTTTACCTCTCTTTGACCTATTACCTTCTGTTCTACGGCAGATACTCAAATGCATTCTTTACTACTTCTATCTGCTCACCCAACACTGCTGCCACATCAAATCTGCACGGAATATCCATACGCCCGCACTCCCGCATCAGATAATAAGACGCTGTCATGGAGATTTTTTTCTGCTTTTTTCGATTGACCGCCTCTTTGGGATTTCCCATCTTGTCATCCCTGCGATATTTGACCTCCACAAAGACCAGTGTCTCTCCCTCTTTTGCAATCAGATCGATCTCTCCTATACGGCAACGGTAATTTTTTTCTAAGATTTCATATCCCTGCGTCTTTAAATACTCTGCCACCAGATTCTCATAATATGCTCCTTCTTTTCGTCGGTTCATACTCTCCCCCTATTTTCCAAGTTTATCCTTCAAATGATCCATCTTATCCACAAAGACCAGTATCTCCGCCACGACCTCATACAGCTCTGGTGGGATCATATCCCCGATCTCCAGTTTTGAAAGTGTTGCCGCTAATTTGCTGTCCTTGTAAAACGGCACATCCTCTTCTTTTGCTTTTTCTATGATCCGCTCGGCTATCAGTCCCTTACCGGTTGCTAAGATCTTTGGTGCCTCTTCGCCGGGTTCATAAGCGATCGCCACGGCTGTCTTGACTTTTTCTTTCTGCTTCTCCATATCTATGCCCTCACATCAAAGGAATACCGATAGACCTTTCCGGCACTCGGCATATCATGTTTTAAGAAATCTTCTACAAAATCCATATCCTTTTCTTCGCTCTTTACTTCGATCTGACACTGATACCCCTTGTTCTCTAAACGTTCCGCCAGTTCTTCGGCATGTGCTAAGATCAGTTCATAAGAAGCATCATCCGCCATATAAAAATTTGTCTTGACCGCAGTCCCTTTCATCTTGACGGAAATATCCGTAGAGCCAAGGTGATCCATATCCAAATGTAAAAAAGCACTCAGCTCGCCGTCCATGTCTCTTGGGTTCTTTTTATTCGTATAGACATAAAGCTCACTGTTGACATTCTGCCCGTTCATTTTTAACGGAAGCTGGACAAAATTATAGATCTGATTGATCTGGTTCATAAATTCGATATTGCCACGGACATCCGCCACTGCCTTTTGCAGACCCTCCGTTCCGCTTCCCGCCTGTTTGATAAATTCATCCAACCGGTTCATCTGCGTCTGCAGCCTGTTATACAGTTTCTCTACGGTTTCTTTGGAACCCGTCTCCTGCGGCTCTAAGTACCACTGATTTTCTACTGCTTTTTTAAAAATGGTCTGATATTCTTTTCCTGAGAAAAGTTTGAATAGTGCCTCCTTTTGTGGAAATTCGTTCTCTTTGAACAACTGGTTCAAATTCTTCAAAAATTCCTCTGCACTCATTCCCGTATTCAAATTTCCATTTTTATCAAACAAGACCTGTTTTCCATCTGTTTCTAACGCTTTTAGCTGCTGTTCTAAGCTGGCAGCTCCTTCTTTTCCAAGAATCTCTCCCAGACTGCCCTGTGTTGCAGCCGGCATCTGTCTGCCTTCTGCCTGTTTTGCTGCATCTGCCTGCTGTATGCCCTCTCCTGCTGCACTTGTCTGCTGCATTCCGTCTTCTGCCGTGCTTAATATCTGCTGCAATTCTTTTGCAATATCGGCTGCCTGTTGCTCCCCACTTTTTATGGTAACACTTCCATCTGCCGTTTTTGCAAGCAGCTCCTGTGCTTTTGCTCCTGCATCCTGACTCTGTTCGATCGTTTCTCCTCCAAACAGAATATCCATCAACTGCATATTTTTTGCTGTCATCTGCCCGGCAGTATCACCTTCTCCTGCGATCGACTTTGGAAGCTGCTCTAAGACATTTTCTAATTCTTTCATAATTGCCGCGGTATCTGCCTTATAATTAGAAAACTGCTGCACATTGGCCTCCGTTACAGGAATCCCTAACTTATTCATCTGTGCGATCACAGATGGCGCTGCCTTTGGAAACATCGCAAGCTGTCTCATCATCTGATTTAAACTGTTCTTATCGATCGGAAGCTGTTCCTCCATCATGGTGCGTACCATCTCAAGATTATCTGTTGTAACTCCCATTCCTGCCTGCATTAAGGCCTTTAACAGGGTTGGATTACTGCTGTCTCCGTTTAAATACGGTTTGATGGCTATCTGTGTCTGGGTATTGGATTTTACTTCAAAAAACATTGCCTGATTAAGCCTGAGCTGTATCTGTCCCTCTAATCTGGCAGAAATCTTCTCTCCGTTTGCAAGCGTTAAAAGTACCTGTCCGTCAGAAATATCCGTCACGGTTCCTTCAAATACGTTTCCTGTCTGTAAGGAAGACAGCGTACCTGCCAACTGCTGTGTTCCTGTCTTTACCGCCTGCTCCTGTGCCGTAACCGGCACGGTATTTTGTCCGTATTTTCCAAGTAAATCCGATATCTGCATACAGATGCCCCCTAGATAAAATTCTTTATAAATGTCATACGGTGGATCGGGGATGCTCCATACTTTTTAATTGCCGCAATATGTTCTGCCGAACCATAGCCTTTGTTGGAGGCAAAACCATATTCCGGCATCAATTCATCATATTCTGCCATCAGCCGGTCCCTCGTCACTTTTGCAATAATGCTTGCCGCTCCAATTGAAATACTCTTCGCATCTCCTTTGATGATCGGCACCTGTGGTATGGAAACCTCCGGTATCGTTACTGCATCGTTTAATAATATATCGGGTACTACGCCTAAATTCCTTATAGCCTCCCGCATGGCTTCATAGGTCGCCTGTAAAATATTGATCTCATCGATCCGCTGTGGTCCGACCAGACCGACACCGACTGCCACTGCTTTTTCCATGATCTCATCATAGAGTGCCTCACGTTTTGCGGCAGACAATTTTTTAGAATCATTGATATACAAAATATCACAGTCCTTTGGCAGGATCACGGCTCCTGCTGCCACCGGACCTGCTAACGGTCCTCTTCCCGCTTCATCAATCCCACAGATATAAGTATATTCTGCATACTCGTATTCGTATTTTTTTAAGACCTCGATGCGCGCCCTCTCTGCCTCTAATTTTTCGATTCGTTTTTTCGCCTGGGCAACGGCTGCCTGCACACCGTTTCTGGTATCTTCCTTATAGTTTTCAATAAAAACAGGCAGCATGGATTCCTCTGCTGCCTTTAATTCTGCTTTAATCTCACCGATTGTCTTCTGTTTCAAAACTGCCTCCTACTGGTGCCTGATAAATCCAAATTCATCAAACGGATAAATCTGAAGCCATGCTCTTCCAATGATGTCCTTCTTTTGGATAATACCAACACTTGGATCTCTGCTGTCCGAGCTGTTGTTCCGGTTATCTCCAAGCACAAAATACTCACCCTCGCCAAGTGTGATCTCATCTCTTGCAATCCCTGGATCCTGTATCACTTCTCTTCCATAGGATTCCTTCAATACTTTTTCATTGATATAGATATTTCCGGAATCATCAATCCGCACATGTTCGCCCGGCAGTCCGATGATCCTTTTGATATAATAGGTATCCTCCTCATATTTATATGGGAAAATGATAATATCATATCTTTCCGGGTCCTGAAAACGGTATGATATCTTATCCACGATCAGATTATCCCCATCACTTAAAGTATTCTCCATAGAAGAACCGCTGACCTCTGTCCGCTGTCCCACATAATGTATGATCAAAAGCATTGCTGCGATTACAATGACAAAATAAAGGACAAAACTCAAAATCTCTTTTCCTATTCTTTTTCCTGTTCCTTCCGGTGTATTCTCTTCCGGCATATTTTCCTCTGACATATCCTATAACCTTTCCTGTGTCTGCTATTGCAAATCTATTTCTATTCTATGCTACTGTAACAGGAAATTCAAGGGTAATTTTCCCCAATTTTCCACTCCTGAATTCTTCTAACAACAGATTCGCTGCTTTGGTATAATCCAGTGCATTGCCCTTCTGGATACAATTTCTCTTTACGGCAATCTGTTCTATGATATTTGCCGGTGTCTGGTCTTCCTCCACCTCATAACGTGCATGCAGCACTCCCGGATAATGCTCTGTTAAAATAGCGATCAGCTCCAATGCTAACTCATCAATATTTAAGATCTCATCTTTGATCGCACCGATCAATGCCAGCCGCAGTCCCACCTGCTGGTCTTCAAATTTCGGCCAGAGGATTCCCGGTGTATCTAACAGTTCCACACTCTTATTCAGACGGATCCACTGTTTTCCTTTTGTAACTCCCGGCTTATTTCCGGTCTTTGCGCAGGCTCTTCCTGCAAAGGTATTGATAAATGTGGATTTTCCGACATTCGGGATTCCAACTACCATCGCACGGACCGGACGGTTCTTGATCCCACGTTTTCTGTCCCGCTCCGTCTTTTCCTTACAGGCCTCTGCAATGACAGCAGAAATGGCTTTCATACAGCCTTTATTTCTTGCATCCACTTTAACGGCAAAATAGCCTTTTTCCTTAAAAAATTCCATCCATGCTTCACTTGCATCTTTGTCTGCTAAATCCGATTTATTCAAAAGGATCAGTCTTGCTTTATTTTTTCCAAGCTCATCAATGTCCGGATTCCTACTGCTCATCGGGATTCTGGCATCTACCAGTTCGATGACCAGGTCAATGAGCTTTATATCTTCCTGCATCTGGCGTTTTGCCTTTGTCATATGTCCCGGATACCACTGAAACTGCATATTCTCACCTCTACTTTACAAATCCAAAATCTTTCAGCGGGGAAACGATAAACCATGCCTTCCCCATAATGTACTCCTTTTTTACATTTCCGATATTGGCATACCGGCTGTCCTCACTATTGTTACGATTATCTCCTAACACAAAGAACTCGTCCTCGCCAACCTCTATCTCATCTTCTGCTAATTCGGCATGCTCGATCGAAGCTGCCTCTATTTTTTCATCAAATACTTTTCCATTGACATAAACCGTACCGTTTTTGATCTGCACCGTGTCTCCCGGAACTCCGATCACACGTTTGATATAAAGATGTGATTTTTCATTTCCATTTGGAAAAAACACCACGATATCATTCGTCTTTGGCTGGGTCAGTTTGTATACAAAGCGGTTAACCAATACTTCATCTCCCTCCGCCAGAGTGCCAAGCATGGACGATCCTACCACATCTGTCCGGTATCCGACAAAATAGACTAATACAAGTGCAAACAATACTGCAATCGCAATCTCACCAATCCAGGTGCCGACTTCTTTTGCTAACGTCTTATTTACTTTTCTTCTTCGTCTTGAAAAATCCAATCCACTTCGCCTGAAACGCAGATTCATCGTAGTTCCTCCCTGTATCCTCTCTTTTCGTAATCTTTCGCACCCAACTAAGGTTTAACCTTCTTTTTGTATCCTTTGAGAATGTGTAATAGCCTTATGGATCAGATATGGAAAGTTTCTTTTTGTGCAATGGAGATGAGACTCTAGAAATCGTAGAGCCCTATAGCGAATACGATTTCTGATTTAAGAGGCTCATCGGAATGGTCTGCACAAGGAAACCCGGAATATCTGATCCATAAGGTTCACCACCCCAACACATAAACAAAAAGGGACAATACCGAAGTACTTGTCCCTTCCCATCGACTTATTTTACTAATTCTTTTACCTTAGCTCTCTTACCTACGCGGTCTCTTAAGTAGTATAATTTAGCTCTTCTTACTTTACCTCTTCTTACTACTTCGATCTTTTCCACGTTTGGAGAATGTAAAGGCCATGTCTTCTCTACTCCAACGCCGTTTGAGAATTTACGAACTGTAAAAGTCTCACGGTTGCTTCCGCCCTGTCTCTTTAATACGATTCCTTCAAAGACCTGGATTCTTTCACGGTTTCCCTCTTTGATCTTCGCATGTACTTTTACTGTATCACCTACAGCAAATTCAGGTACTTCTGCTTTTAACTGCTCTGCTTCAATGCTCTTAATGATTTCACTTGCGTTCATGTTGTTTCCTCCTAATTATCCGGATGTTCGTAATACACTTTGTAACAGAGGACCATCTCTTTTTTCTCACAACTCGCATATAATACCATAAAACCGTATATTTTGCAAGCGTTTTTCCTGATTTTATGCATTCTCTACGATCGCACCCTCACGATACGCCTGAAGAAGTTTTTCCAACTCGCGGATATTCTCCTGAATGGAACGTCCTACATCCGTATCTGCCACGGTTTTACGTTTTACCACATGTTCTACTAACAGTCTGTGGGAATGAACATCTCTTCCCTCCTGCACTGCCTTTTCTACGGATTCAAACGGCTCATGTGCCGCAATGACAAGTCCATAGGAATTGTAGATCAGGGTATAACCTGCAATACCGGTCTTTCCCTGATATGCCTTAGAAAATCCACCGTCAATGATCAGAAGTTTTCCATTACATTTGATCGGAGATTCTCCTTTCTTTGATTCCACCGGAATATGGCCGTTGATGATATGACATTCTTCGCCGTGCAGTCCGAACTCCGCTAAAATGCGATTGACGATCTCTTCTTTTTCTAACAGCCGGTAATACGGATTCTTTGGCTCCACATGTGTCTTTTTATCCGCTACAAAGTAACGTTCAAAGGTGGTCATCTTCTGCTTTCCAAATACCGGTGAATTCTTATTTTCCCAGATAAACCAGAAGATATCAAGTCCCTTTTTCTTTTCTTCTTTATCCAGTGAATAATATCCCTTGCGGACATAATGCTCTAATACGTCATACAACTCTTTACCCGAATACTTTTCTCCATAAATATCTACTTCCGTAAAGGTTCCATCCTCGTTCAGTGGCACACAGCCATGATACAGCAGATTGCCATTGTATACTTTATAAAGACTTCCTTTCGTAAGCAGGAAACGCACATGTTTCTGTAAACGCTCGCAGTTCACAAATGCGGTCTTTAAGCGCTCAACCACATCATTTTCCTCCGCGGTAAGCTGATAAGGATTCTTCGGGTCGATCGTCGGAAAACATTTGTCCTTCAATGGATATGTAACGCCTTCAATCACAACGGTTCCTTTTTCTAAGTCCATCTGATGCAGCAGCCTTCTGTCCTCCATATGGAATTCCGGATGCTTTTCTATCAACTGTCCCTCTAATTTGAACTGGATGATGCTGATGGCTTTGTGCATCTTTTCATCTAACATGGCATCCCGGACATCATACTCTTCTTCACGGAAATCCAGACTGAAACATTTGCATGGGTCATCCGCATACTGGGTCATCGCAAGGCGTGCTAACGGCACTAAATTGATACCATAGCCGTCCTCTAAAATATTCAGATTTCCATATTTTGCTGAAATCCGAAGGACATTTGCGATACATGCCGTATTTCCTGCTGCAGCTCCCATCCAGAGCACATCGTGATTTCCCCACTGGATATCGACGGAATGATGCTCCATCAGCGAATCCATGATCATATGCGGATACGGACCTCGGTCAAAAATATCTCCTACCACATGAAGATGGTCTACGACCAGACGGCGGATCAGATTACAAAGTGCTATGATCAGCTCCGGTGCACGTCCTGTACGGATCACGGAATGGATGATCTCATTATAGTATGCCTCCTGATCAGACACATCCGGTCTTCCGTTTAAAAGTTCCTCGATCACATATGCAAAATCCTTTGGAAGTGCCTTACGCACTTTTGAACGTGTATATTTTGAAGATGCATTCTTGCAGACACAGATCAAACGATAAAGCATCACGCTGTACCAGTCCTCAAGATCTTCCTCGCTCTGCTGCACCTGCTCTAATTTCAATTCCGGATAATAGATCAATGTCGCGATCGACTTCTTCTCTGCTTCGCTGAATGCATTGCCGAACTCATCCTGTATTTTCCTCTTAATGGCTCCCGAACCGTTTTTTAAGATATGCTGGAACTGCTCATATTCTCCATGAATATCTGTCATAAAATGTTCCGTTCCTTTTGGCAGACTTAAGATTGCCTGTAAGTTGATAATCTCTGTCGCTGCCGATGCAATGGTCGGATACTGTCTTGCCATTGTCTTTAAATATTTGAGGTCTCTTTCTTCCATACGCTCTCCTTTGTCCCTTAGCGGTCTGCTGACTGAATCACATCACTCATATCATAAAAGCCTGCCGGTTTTCCTGCTAAAAACTTAGCCGCTTCAATGGCTCCTTTTCCAAAAATCGCTTTGGAATATGCTGTGTGTTTGAATTCGATCACTTCATCCGTTCCCGCAAAAATCACTTCATGCTCACCTACAATATTTCCACCACGGACAGCCTGGATACCGATTTCGTATTTCTCTCTCTTTTTCCGTTCTTGTGAGCGGTCATACTTATATTCGTAGTTCTCTTCTAACGCATTGTTCATTGCATCTGCTAATGCCAATGCCGTTCCGCTCGGTGCATCCACTTTCTGATTATGGTGTTTTTCCACGATCTCCATATCAAAGCCTGCCGGTGCTAACACCTTTGCTGCTTTTTTTAACAGATCCATCAAAATATTGATTCCCATGGACATGTTTGCAGAACGCAGCACTGCCGTCTTTTGGGCTGCTGCTTCAATCCGTTCTATCTGTTCTTCACTCAATCCGGTCGTACAGATGACGACCGGTATCTCTTTTTGTACACTGTAATCAATCAGGACATCTGCTGCCTGTGCAGAAGCAAAATCAATGATCACATCTGCTTCCTCCTTGCAGTCCCAAAGGCTCTGATATACCGGATATTCATTTTTAATGTGGTTTGATACATCGATTCCTGCCACGATCTCAATATCAGGATCCTCTTTACAAAGTCCGGTAATCACCTGACCCATTTTTCCATTACAGCCATGCATGATCGCTCTTGTCATTTCTTTATCCTCTCGTTCTCTTCTCTCTGATCACAAACTGTACTGCTTACTTTAACAGTCCGTAAGTACGCATTACTTCTTCTAATACTTTTGCATTTTTTTCTTCCATTTCGGTCAGCGGAAGACGAAGCGGTCCGACTTCCATTCCCATCAGGTTCAATGCTTTTTTCACCGGGATCGGATTGACCTCTGAGAAAAGTGCATCCACTAACGGCAGACCCTTCATCTGTATCTCTAATGCTTTTTTCGTATCCCCATTCAGATAGCTCATGCACATATCATGCACATCCTTTGGTGCAACATTAGACCATACGGAGATCACTCCGATGGCTCCAATGGACATCAGTGGGACGACCAGTCCGTCTTCGCCGGAATAAAGGTCTAATTTTCCATCTGTCAGATCCATCGTCTTAGATGCCTGTGCAAGACTTCCGGTTGCTTCTTTTAATCCCACGATATTTGCTTCGTTTTTAAACAGTGTTGCTGCTGTCTCCGGCAAAATGTTACATCCGGTTCTGCTTGGCACATTGTACATGATGATCGGTGTCTTTACGGATCTTGCGATCGTTGTATAATGCTGGATCAGACCACCCTGTGTTGCCTTGTTATAATATGGTGTTACGATCAAAAGTCCGTCTGCACCTGCATCCTCTGCTTCCTGTGAAAGCTGGACTGCTGTTGCGGTACAATTAGAACCCGTACCTGCTACGACCGGGATTCTGCCCTTTGTAAATGCAATGGCCGCCTCAATGACTTTTTTATGTTCCTCCATGGAAAGTGTAGAACTCTCTCCGGTTGTACCTGCGATTACAATACAATCGGTTCCATTCTCAATCTGAAATTCGATCAGTTCTTCTAACTTTTCATAGTTCACTTCCTGATTTTCTTTCATCGGGGTTACGATTGCCACTCCTGCACCTTTAAATATTGCCATATCTATTTCCTCCATTTTCTGATTTCAGGTAGATAAAGCTACGGAAAACTTTTCCTATAGCCAGAAAAAGCCGACTCAGAAAAGCCGGCTTAAATTTTCGTTCACAGAATCCAAATCACTGTGTCTTTTCGGATAGCGCCTCCATCTGATATACCGATGAGAGTCATAGAATTCTTCATCCTATGCCCAAAGATACGACTGCAGATCACCATATCCTTTCGGCGTTCTCCCCTTTCACACCTCTTCTTCTGCCTCTGCCGCATCCGATATGCTACTTATGAATCACGCAACCTCTACCTTTTTATTCTATTATATTCTACTACTCATATCTGTGCTAACTATATCACTACGGACGAACCTTGTCAATTATTTTTCCGCTATAATATTGTAGACTTCATCCGCAATTTCCCGCAATTTCTCCGGCAGTCTCCGTCCGGTTAAGATCACATCGGTTTCCTCCGTTTTTGCCCGGATGATCGCACACAGCTCTTCTACCGATATCACGCCTGCATCCACGACTCCTAAGATCTCATCAAGTACGAGCAGATCACACTCACTGGTTGCAAGCACTTTTCTGGCAAAATTTAATCCATTTTTCATATTTGCAGATTCTTCTTTTTTCTCATCTTCACTTAGATCTGCAAAACATTCCGCTAGTTTCTCAAAACGGAAAAACTTGATCTCCGGCTCTAAACGCTGCAACAGTTCTCCCGGTTCTTCTTTTTTTGCCTTCAAGAACTGGACAATAATGACATTTTTTCCTGCATCTGCCTTACGCAGTGCATTTCCAAGTGCGGCAGTCGATTTTCCTCTGCCCTCACCATAGTAAATCTGTATCACTCCACGTTCCATTTTTTCCTCCTCTGCCATACGATATGGCTTTCAATCTTCTCCCCCTGGATTTGATTAAAATACCATATTCGGACAAAAAAAGCAAATTTTATTCTAAAAACTCTATTTTATTGACAGATACTTCATAGGCAACACGCTTCTCTGTCTGCTCTTCACCGATTTTTTTAATATATTCCCTGCTCTGGATTCTTCCATATACTTCGACATGGCTTCCCACCTCAAATGAGGAGGCATATCTCGCATTTCTTCCCCAGCAGATACATGGGATATAGTCTGATTTCCCATAGGAACGGTTGACTGCAACCAAAAGATCCGCAATTTCTCTGCCAAGTGGTGTTTTTCTGTAGATCGGCTCTTTACATATGTAACCGTCGAGGTAAATCTGATTGCTCTTGATATCATCCTCGATCTCATCCACGAACTCTAATTCGCGTACAAATACGGAAAGTATCAGGCGGTTCTTCTTTTCCTCATGTCTATTATAGGAGCGGAACTGACCGCTTACCGAAATGGTCTCTCCGATATAACTCTGTGTCACATCCACCAGTCTTTCCGACACCATCAATGGTATGTAATCTACGGAATCACTCAGGCGGCTGACGGATATATCTACTAAATAGAATCCCTCACCATATACCTCGTGGCTGAATTCAAATTCTGAGACAATCTCTCCTATCATCGTTACCTGGTTATTTTCAAATAATTTATCTGCCATGTTTCTTCTCCCTTCATTCTCTTGAACATCTTTTGCCCCTCTATCTTAGTTGTCCCACCACAAAAAACTCCACATGTTTTGTCGATAACTTTCCTGATTCTTACTCCTGTATTTTTTCAAAAAGTATTGCCATATCTTTTTTTTGTGATAAAATAAATTGGTTAGACTTATATGTGAACAAGAGAAAGAAGGATTAAAATATGAAAACAAAAAGAGAGGACATCCGTAACATTGCGATCATTGCCCATGTTGACCACGGCAAAACAACGTTAGTAGACGAGCTTTTAAAGCAAAGTGGTGTATTCCGTGCCAACCAGGAAGTGCAGGAACGTGTGATGGATTCCAATGATATAGAAAGAGAACGCGGTATCACTATCCTTTCTAAAAATACAGCCGTATTCTATAAAGATGTAAAGATCAATATCATCGACACTCCGGGACATGCGGATTTTGGCGGTGAAGTAGAACGTGTCTTAAAAATGGTAAATGGCGTTGTTCTCGTTGTAGATGCTTTTGAGGGAGCTATGCCACAGACCAAATTCGTTCTGATGAAAGCACTTGCCTTAGATCTCCCGGTAATCGTATGTATCAATAAGATTGACCGTCCGGAGGCAAGACCGGATGAAGTCATCGACGAAGTGCTAGAACTCTTTATGGATTTAGATGCTTCCGATGAACAGCTTGACTGCCCATTCATCTATGCTTCTGCAAGAGATGGATATGCATTAAAAGATCTGAACGATGAAAAGAAGGATATGACACCTCTTTTTGAGACCATCTTAGATTACATTCCTGCACCGGAAGGTGACCCGGATGCGAATACACAGGTTTTGATCAGTACGATCGATTACAATGAATATGTTGGACGTATCGGTGTTGGTAAAGTAGATAACGGATGCTTAAAGATCAATCAGGATGCCGTTGTTGTCAATCACCATGAACCGGACAAACTGCAAAAAGTCCGCATCAGCAAACTCTATGAATTTGACGGTCTGAACAAGGTTGATGTCAAAGAAGCCGGTATCGGTTCGATCGTCGCCATTTCAGGTATCGCTGATATCCACATTGGAGATACGATCTGCGCCCCGGAAAATCCTGTAGCGATTCCTTTCCAGAAAATTTCCGAGCCGACCATCTCCATGAACTTTATCGTAAATGACAGTCCGCTTGCCGGACAGGAAGGTAAATTCGTAACCTCCCGCCATATCCGTGACCGTCTTTTCCGTGAGCTGAATACGGACGTTTCTTTGCGTGTCGAGGAAACAGAGAACGCCGACAGCTACAAAGTATCAGGACGTGGTGAATTACATTTATCTGTCTTAATTGAAAATATGCGGCGTGAGGGTTATGAGTTCGCAGTCAGCAAGGCTGAGGTACTCTATCATACCGATGAAAAAGGCAAGAAGTTAGAGCCGATGGAGCTTGCCTATGTCGATGTACCGGATGAATTTACCGGAGCAGTCATTGACAAGTTAAGTCAGAGAAAAGGTGATCTTTTAAACATGGGACCTATCAGCGGTGGATATACCCGTTTAGAGTTCAATATCCCATCCAGAGGTCTGATCGGTTATCGTGGCGAATTCTTAACCGATACCAAAGGAAATGGTATCATTAATACGATCTTTAACGACTATGCTCCATACAAGGGCGACATCCAGTACCGCAAACAGGGATCTCTGATTGCCTTTGAATCCGGTGAATCCGTAACTTACGGTCTCTTCTCCGCACAGGAGCGTGGTACTCTCTTCATCGGGCCTGGAGAAAAGGTATACTCCGGTATGGTAATCGGTCAGTGTGCAAAAGCGGAGGACATTGAGTTAAATGTCTGCAAGAAAAAACATCTGACTAATACCCGTTCCTCTTCTGCTGATGAGGCATTGACACTGACACCGCCAAAGATTTTAAGTTTAGAGCAGGCACTTGATTTCATTGACACCGATGAACTCTTAGAGGTAACACCGGAAAGTCTCAGAATCCGAAAGAGGATCTTAGACCCTACAATGAGAAAACGTGCAAATATGAGAAATAAATAAAAGATCATCCAGAGTGCTGTACCTAGAATGGTGCAACACTCTTTTTTGTTCTATAGGATTAGGGTGTTAAAAGACAGCTCACAACTTAGTGGCTGGCAACTTGCACAAAACCGGGACTGCTTTTGTGACTTTGGAAGAAAATTAGTAAATCTTAGTCTGGCTGTTCATGTATAGTGTTTTGCTGCCATGGACGGCAGCAAAAGTCTTAAGCCCCATGGACGGGGCGTTTAAGACGTACACATCACTCCATCGCAATCTGACTCAGGCAGACTTAGATTTTCTTATTTTCATACAATGGAACAAAACAGACTTGGCTTTGTGCCAGTTGCCAATCAAAAAACTTGAAACCGCCTTTTGACACCCTAATCTCTATAGAAATACCATGTTACGTTCAAGCATGGACATTGTGTTTCCTATAGAGCAAAAAGCCCTTCGGTTGAAAATATACAGCTCGCGGAGAAGTAAATAGCTGCTATGCATGATTTTTAGACAGATTCCTATCCTGCTTTTCTATTGTTATTATTATTGGATTGTTTTAAATTTTTTAAGATTTGAAAATTTTTGAATTTTTGAATACTTTCGTTAGATTGCTAATCATATAGCACTTTGAATTTTTGAATTATTATTACCATTTCATCTTATCATGGTTTCATAATTCGACTGATTAGTTCTAATTGCCTATAGCAAATAACCCCTACATTTTTGCAAGGAACTCTTCCATGGTGTCAGCTTTTCCTTCTGCTTTCCACTTTTTCTCTTTTATTCGAAGCATCTCTTCTATTGTCATATACCTTCCCTCCAGTCCACGCCACTGTTTTAATTTTCTGACTCTGTCATGCAGATATTATAAACCGGAGGCAGGAAAATGACAAGAAGATTCTCATCCCACTACTTCAACTTATGGATATAGATACAGTTTGGTGTCTCCACCTGTACCGGTCTTGCATCCATCAGGCAGTATTTTTTCTCATAATTGATCTTAAAGGTACGGATCTCATTAGAGTCATGGTTCAGGCTGACAAAGTGATGTCCATCCGGGAATACGGCAAGCGCCTTCGGATAATCGCCACTGATCCGGGTCTCCATATCTAAGGTCAGCATTCCGGTATTTTTATCAATTTTATAGATAATCACATCGTTAATGCCCACATTGGAGACAAAGAGGTATTTTCCATCGGCGGAATGTTCAATTCCGGATGCATTGCAGGCAATCCCCTCGTCCTCATAGTCTGTGGAAATGCTCTGCACCCGCTCAAATACCGGCTGGTCATCCTCCACATAATATTTATATACATCTACGGTGTTCTTCAACTCGCAGAGTACATAGGCAAAACGTCCATCTACACTAAAACGAATCATACGCGGACCGGAATCCAGTTCACATCGTAAAATATCCGCTAATTTGATGCGTCCTCTTTCGTAGTTGATGCGGTAAATCTTTACATGGTCAAGTCCGCTGTCTACCGCACAGAGAAATTTCTGATCCGGTGTTACTTTTACGCAATGTACATGAGGTCTGGAGGCTCTTTCGGCAACTCCACGTCCAAGTCCCTTATGAAAAATGCCATCCGCGATCTCGGCAACTCCACCGTCCTCGCTTAAACGCATCATACTGACTCTTCCGTCATGGTAACCGCCTACAAACAGATAACGGTCTTCGTCATCGAGTTCTACATAACAGCCACGCATTCCGCCAATCCACTTTTTGTTAATC
This sequence comes from Maccoyibacter intestinihominis, assembly GCF_040096355.1. Classification (NCBI taxonomy): domain Bacteria; kingdom Bacillati; phylum Bacillota; class Clostridia; order Lachnospirales; family Lachnospiraceae; genus Maccoyibacter; species Maccoyibacter intestinihominis. The sequence continues at coordinate 275,145 of NZ_JBBMEX010000001.1, read as the reverse complement.
GGAATCAAATCTCCGTCCGGCTGGATGGCAAAGGCTTCCACTCCTTCATCTGCGATAGAATAGAGGTATTTTCCACTATGGGAAACGATCAGATCCGAAGGATTATTGATCGGAACAACTTTTCGCTCTGTTAAAGTTCCCCGAAGCTCGTCCACATCATAAATATGGATTCCCACACTGTTTTCATGTGTATAAGTTCCTACATAAGCAACATATTTTCCTTCCATTACGGCTATTCCTCCTCTTTTCTTCTAAGAATATCATAACGCTCTAACGGCTCTCCTAAATCAATAAACAGTACCTGCTGCGGATGCGGTGCAGACTCCATTGCATTGCCTTCTTCGTCCACGATCGCCCGCACGGTAACGCTCCGGTTCTCTCCATTCGGTTTCATCACTTCTATCTCTTCACCGACAGAGAACTTATTGCGCTGCTCAATACGATATCTGCCATGTTCATCCACACTTCCAACAATACCAAGATAGGTATATTCTTTGACATAAGTATTGCTGTCATAAATCTGCGTTGTTTCATCCGGTTTTCCAAAGAAAAATCCGGTGGTAAACTGGCGGTAAGTACAGTTTGAAATCTGCTCCTTATACCAGTCCATATTCTTTTTATAAAGTTCCGGCGACTCTAAATAATCATCAATTGCCTTGCGATAGGTTCTGGCAACCGTTGCAACATAGAGTGCCGTTTTCATTCTGCCCTCAATCTTAAAACTGTCAATTCCTGCATCGATCAGTTCCGGAATATGCTCGATCATACAAAGGTCTTTAGAATTGAAAATATAAGTTCCACGCTCATTTTCATAGACCGGCAGATACTCTCCCGGACGTTTTTCCTCTACAACGGCATATTTCCAACGGCATGGATGGGTGCAGGCGCCCTGATTTGCATCCCTTCCGGTAAAATAATTGCTGAGCAGGCATCTGCCCGAATAGGAAATACACATTGCTCCATGGATAAATGTTTCTATTTCTAGATCTTTTGGTATATTGTCACGGATTTCTTTAATTTCCGCTAGGGAAAGCTCCCTTGCAGACACTACTCGCTTTGCTCCCTGTGCATACCAGAACTGATAGGTTCCGTAATTGGTATTATTCGCCTGTGTGGAAATATGGATCTCTATCTCAGGACAGATTTCCTTTGCGATCATAAATACTCCCGGATCGGAAATGATCAGTGCATCCGGTTTGATCTCTTTTAATTCCGTAAAATATTTTTTCACACCTTCTAAATCCTGATTATGTGCTAAAATATTTGCCGTAATATAGACTTTGACACCATGCTCATGTGCAAATGCAATGCCCTCTTTGATCTCTTCATTTGTAAAATTCTTTGCCTTTGCCCGAAGTCCAAATGCCTCTCCACCGATATAAACAGCATCTGCTCCAAATATCACAGCAATCTTCAATACTTCTAAGCTGCTTGCCGGCACTAATAATTCCGGATGTCTCATGCTTTTCTTCCCTTCTTTGTACTGATTGTAATTCCATCACCGACCGGCAGGACTGCCGTAGTCAGTTCTTCACTATGCGTTAATGTATAGAGATACTCCCTCATTCTCTTATGTATCGTTCGGTTTCTTCTTGTCACTGCAAACCGTGATTCGATAATGTCGCCGTCCTGCAGCACATTATCGGAGATCAAAATTCCCTCCGGTTGCAACAGTTCTAATACCCGTGGCAGGAAATTCAGATACTGTCCCTTTGCCGCATCCATAAAAATAAGATCAAACGGTTCTGTGAGCGTTTCTAATACGTCTTTTGCATCCCCTTCTAACAGGGTAATCTGCTCTTCTTTTTCTGCACGGATAAAATTCTCCCTTGCAATCGGAATCCGCTTCTCATAATTTTCAATCGTTATGATCTCACATTCGACAGGATCATACTCTGCCATCAGGATCGCTGAAAATCCAACCGCTGTTCCAACCTCTAAAATCCGCTTAGGACACTTTATGGACAACAGAACCTTTAAAAAGCTCTGCATCTCCTTTCGGATAATCGGAACAAAGGAGGCAAGTGCCTCCCTCTCTATCTCGTCTAAAATTGGTGTGTTTCCCGTATCTAAAGAATTGATATAAGTTACGAGTCTCTCATCTACGATCATCTGATACTACTCCTCTTTGACTAATTCCATATCGATTTCCATATCAAAGTGCAGTTCTTCTATCAGTGTCCAGTTGATCCGCTGCACCATGCGGCAAAGCGCGAGCTCTGCCGTTAAAAATTCATCGATCAGCGCATCCTGTCGGAATCTTTCTGATTCCCTCTCGATCTCATCAATATGATGGTATAAATCGGTCTCGCCATGATTGTTCTGTATCTTATACATCCTGGTACGATACTTGTCAAGACTTCTCTTTTTTTCAGGATATTTTTCGACCTTTGCTTTCACGATCTGATAATCCTGAAATTCTTTGCTGTTTCTTACTGCCTCTATTAAATGATTCAGGCTCTCGTCTACTGTATTCATCTTACACTTCCATAATAATTGGCATGATCATCGGACGGCGTTTTGTCTCTTTCCAGACAAAATCTCCTAAGGAATCCTTGATCTCGGATTTGATCTTTCCCCAGTCGGTAATATTTTTATCCATGCAGTAATCCATGGTCTCATCTAAAACTGCTTTTGCCTCATCCATCAGACTCTCTGAGCCGCGGACATAGACAAAACCTCTCGAAACAATGTCCGGTCCTGCAAGCACTCTTCCGGAACCGTTTTCTAATGTCATCACGACGATAATGATTCCATCTTCCGCTAAATGCTGGCGGTCACGCAGAACGATATTTCCAACGTCTCCAACACCCAGTCCGTCTACCATGACATCTCCTGTCTGGACTCTTCCGGTCACTTCTGCGCCCTCTTCATCTAATTCTAACACATCTCCGGAAGAAAGGATGAAAATATTATCTTTATCCATGCCAAGGTCTTCTACTACCTTTGCCTGCGCCATCAGATGTTTGTACTCACCATGTACCGGTATGGAGTACTTCGGTTTTACTAAAGAATAGATCAGCTTGATCTCTTCCTGACAGGCATGACCGGATACATGGACATCCTGGAAAATAACATCTGCCCCCTTCTGGAAGAGCTCGTTGATCACATGGGAAACTGCTTTTTCATTTCCCGGGATCGGATTGGAACTGAAAATAATGGTGTCCTTCGGCTTGATCGTAATTTTCTTATGTGTGCCGTTTGCCATACGGGATAAAGCCGCCATGGACTCTCCCTGACTTCCGGTTGTGATCAATACCGTTTTTTCATCCGGATAATTCTTTAACTGGTCTGTCTCCACTAAGGTATTGTCCGGTATCTTCAAATAGCCGAGTTCTGAAGCTGTGGAAATGATATTGACCATGCTTCGTCCCTCGACGCCTACTTTTCTTCCAAATTTTTCTGCAGAGTTGATGATCTGCTGTACACGGTCTACATTCGACGCAAAAGTTGCAATGATGATACGCGTATTCTTATGCTCCGAAAAAATCTCATCAAAGGTTGCACCGACGCTCTTTTCGGACATCGTAAATCCCGGACGTTCTGCATTCGTACTGTCACACATTAATGCCAGTACACCTTTTTTTCCGATTTCTCCAAAACGCTGTAAGTCAATGGCATCCCCAAAGACCGGTGTGTAATCTACTTTAAAATCTCCTGTATGCACAACAATTCCTGCCGGTGAATAGATTGCAAGCGCTGCCGCATCCTGGATACTGTGATTTGTCTTGATAAATTCTACACGGAAGCATCCTAAATTGATATGTTGTCCGTATTTTACAACTTTTCTTTTTACTTTTGTGAGCATATTATGCTCTCTTAATTTATGCTCAATGATTCCCATCGTCAGCTTTGTAGCATAGATTGGAACATTGACATCACGCAGAACATATGGGATCGCACCGATATGATCCTCGTGACCGTGTGTGATAAAAAATCCTTTGACCCTGTCTAAATTCTCTTTCAGATAAGTTACATCCGGAATGACTAAGTCAATTCCTAACATATCATCCTCCGGGAAAGACAATCCGCAGTCCACAACAATAATACTGTCTTCATATTCAAAGGCAGTAATATTCATTCCAATCTGTTCTAATCCTCCAAGTGGAATGATCTTCAATTTTGAGTTTTGTTTCTTTTTCAACATAATTCCTCCGTACAATTTATTTTTCCGTTTCTTTTCATGATCACGCAATCACCATGGCACTTCCCTTTTTCGCAGTATTCTGCCTTTTTTTAGCAATACTAATACTCCAGATCAGCAAAAGTCTCCATCGTCATTGCTGTTTATTCTCTTTTATTTATGACATCTCAATGTCAGCTTCTTCTCCTAACAGTTCTGCAAAGATCTTTGCAACGGCATTCAGCTCCTGCTCCTGTTCTACAACCGTATATACGGCATCCTCTTCTCCCTGTGCTGATGTATCTTTTAAGATCAACGCGTCGGAATCTCCTTCTTCATCCACGGTTACTAACAGATAATCTGCTCCGTTCAGACGCGTCTGTTCTAATACATAGAGTTCTATGTATTCCTTTGACTCTTCATCAAAAAATTCTACCTTATCCATTCTTTATTTTTTCCTATTCTTTTTTTCTTATTCCACCCTTTTGGTGTTCTTACAATTTCAGCGAATCCAGATATCCCTGTAAAATAAAGACTGCTGCTAATTTATCTACATACTGCTTACGATCTTCACGACGAATATTTCCTTCTATCATGGCACGGTCTGCCGATACGGTTGTCAGCCTCTCATCCCATAGCGTGACAGGAAGAGACGTCCGGCGTTCTAACATTTCTTTGAACTCCAGCGTCTTTTCACAGCGTTCACCCTCTGTATTATTCATATTCTTTGGATATCCAAGCACAATCCGTTCTGCCTGGTAATGCACAACAAGTTCCTCAATCCTTGCTAAAGTACGACGCAGCTTTTTAGGTGACTCTCTTCTGATGATCTCGACTCCCTGTGCTGTCAGCCCCAATTCATCACTGACTGCAACACCTACTGTCTTAGAGCCAAAATCCAAACCGATGATTCTCATAAAATATCTGCCCTACTTCCACGAATTATTTTTGATATATGCACGCAGGATCTCCTCCACTAACTCATCACGTTCCACCTTCATGATCAGGCTTCTTGCATTCCGATGGCTGGTGATGTAGGTAGGATCTCCTGACATAATATAACCCACGATCTGATTCACAGGATTATATCCTTTCTCAGATAATGCATGATAAACAACATCGATGACATCGCTCACCTTCATCTGTGGTTCCTTTTCTACTTTGAAGTACTGGGTATTCTTTAAATCCTGCATTTTTTCACGTCCTTATTTGCTCTTTCGTTCGCACAACTGATATTCCCATTTTAATATATCCGGGATTAAAATTCAACTATAAGCTGTCATAAGATATACATTTTCATTCAATGCCCCTTCGATCCTGCCGCGAACCATGCAGTTTGAAAGGTCTTTTTCTGAGCGGACTGCTACTTTGACATACTCTTTTGTAAATCCGACATAATAGTCCACACCGTCAATCTGTACCGGTTCCTCTAATAATGCCTCATCTTCTTTTCCGATATGGGCATCCCGGAATTCCTTAGACATTTTCTTCTCTAAGGCAAGCAGTTCATTGCTCCGCTTCGTCTTAATCTGTTCATCGATCTGATCGCTCATTTTTGCTGCCTTGGTGCCTTGACGTTTGGAATATTTAAAAATATGCATTTCATAAAAATGTATTTTTTCTAAATACTGCTTTGTTACTGCAAATTCCTCTTCTGTTTCTCCCGGAAATCCTACGATCACATCCGTTGTAATTGCCGGCTCTCTGAAATATTTACGCAGATATCCACAGCTTTTTGCGTATTCTTCGGTTGTATATTTACGGTTCATCCGCTCTAACGTTGCATCACATCCGCTTTGTAACGACAGATGAAAATGCGGACAGATTTTTTCTAATTCCGATAACCGCTTTGCGAACTCCTCTGTTACGATCTTTGGTTCTAAAGAACCTAAACGGATCCTCTGGATCCCTTCGATCTCATGCACCTGTTCTATTAAATGCAGCAGATCGTCCTCAATGTCTATGCCGTAGGAGCTTAGATGGATGCCGGTCAGCACTACTTCCTGATAGCCGTTTTCTGCCAGTCTTTGGATCTCGCCTAACACATCCGCAGGTTTTCGGCTTCTTACCCTTCCTCTGGCATACGGAATAATACAATAAGTACAAAACTGGTTACAGCCATCCTGTACTTTAATAAACGCTCTGGTATGCTCTGCCGTTCTGCTTAAAGAAAGCTCCTCATAGCCCTCTTTTGGACAGTTGATATCGATCATGGCTCTTGCCTTTTCGTGTTTTTCAAAAAATTCTTCAAGTCTTTCGGCAAGTTCATGTTTTTTGTTATTACCTATGACAATGTCTATGGTTTCATCCTCTTCCTGCCGCTCGCCTGCCGTCTGCACATAACAACCGGCGGCAACGATGACGGCATCCGGATTCTGCTTCCTTGCACGATGTATCATCTGTCTGGATTTACGGTCCGCCATATTGGTCACGGAACAGGTGTTGATGACATACACATCTGCCTGCTCCTGAAACGGAACAATTTCATATCCTGCTTTTTCAAGTATCTGCTGCATTGCCTCTGTCTCGTAAGCATTGACTTTACAGCCCAAATTATGCAGTGCTGCTCTTCTCATACTTTTTCCTTTATTTTTCCTTTACTCTGGTTGACTTTTCTAATTAAAAAGATTACACTTAAACAAACATCTATAGTAACTATGGGAGGTCTACTTATATGAAAACAGTACAAATTTCTTTAAACTCCATTGATAAGGTAAAATCATTTGTAAACGCTATCACACAGTTTGAGTTCGACTTTGATCTGGTTTCCGGCAGATACGTTATTGATGCAAAATCCATCATGGGTATCTTTTCACTGGATTTATCTAAACCGATCGAATTAGTCATCCATGCCGAAGATCATTTAGATGAGATCATGGACATCTTAAAGCCTTACATTGTAGACTAATTTTTAAATTATGGTTTTTATCCCGCCTGAAAAACAGGCGGGATTTTTTTATTCTACTCTGATGACCTCTGTTGTCTCAATTGCTGTTTTCATCAGCTCATCAATGACATCATTCAGTTTCTGCTCTGAGTGTTTGATAACATTCAGATTCGGTTTTGTTACCGGATGCTTAGCTACGAATATCGTACAGCAGTCCTCAAACGGAAGGATTGATGTCTCATAGGTGTCAATTTTTTCAGAAATCTCAATGATCTCCTGTTTATCAAAACCGATCAGCGGACGATAAACCGGCAGCGTACATACTTCGTTGGTTGCCGCTAATGACTGCATGGTCTGGCTTGCCACCTGACCGATACTCTCTCCGGTGATCAGTCCTAAACATTTATTCTCTTTTGCAAAATGTTCTGCGATTTTCATCATGTAACGGCGCATGATAATGGTCAGCTCATCATGTGGACATTTTTCATAGATTGCAAGCTGGATATCCGTAAAATTGACAATGTGCAGATTGATCGGACCGGAATATTTTGCAACTAATTTTGCGAGGTCTACTACTTTTTGTTTTGCACGTTCACTGGTATATGGCGGTGCATGAAAATATGTTGCATCAATGCTGACACCACGCTTTGCGATCATGTATCCGGCAACCGGACTGTCAATTCCTCCGGAAAGCAGCAACATTGCCTTGCCGTTTGTACCAACCGGCATTCCTCCCGGTCCCGGTATCTCACTCGAATAAATATTGATCTGATTTCGGATCTCCACATGGACCATTACATCCGGGTCATGGACATCCACACTCATATTCGGACACGCGTCTAAAATCCTGCCGCCTAACTCTGCATTGATCTCCATGGAAGTCATCGGATAATTCTTTCTGGCTCGTCTCGCATCTACTTTAAAGGTCAGACTCTTATCACCATAGACCTCTTTCACATGCGCAACAACCATTTGGGCTAAGGCGTCAAATCCTTCATCCTGTGCCATGATCACCGGGCAGATCCCCACGATTCCAAACACATGCTGTAAGGCTTCTACCGTTTCCTCATAGTCAAATTCTGACTCTGCCTCTACATAGATCCTGCCCTGCTCTTTGCGGACGTTGAACTCACCGTCTACCTCGCGCAGTGCATGGCATATCTGAGACACCAGTGCATCTTCAAATAAATGTCGGTTCTTTCCTTTGATCGCAATTTCTGCATATTTGATTAAAAATGATTGATACATTGTATTTCCTCTCTATTGTCTGTGATTTTTTCTAATGGCTGCGATATTTCCGTAAAAACGGAAGCAGTTCCCGCAATGCATCCAAGGCGTACTCTACCTCTTCGATCGTTGTATGCACGGAAAAACTGAAACGCAGTGTCGCTGTCAACATTGCCTTTGGCACACCGATGGCTTTTAAGGTCGCACTGACTGCCGGTTTGTTAGATGAGCAGGCAGACCCCGCGGATACATAAATGCCACGGTCTTCTAAGGCATGTAAAAGTGCCTCACTCTTATCGATCTCCTCAAAGCTGACACTGACAATGTGCGGTGCCGAATCCTCTCCCACACAGCCATTGATATGTGTTCCCTCTATGGTGGCGATCCCTTTTAAAAATGCTTCCTTGACTTCCCTAAGGTGTGCATAATTCGCATCATAATTCCGGTAGATCTCCTCACATGCAACACCAAGTCCTGCAATTGCCGGAACATTCTCTGTGCCGGAGCGCATCCCTTTTTGCTGGCCGCCACCAAACAGGATCGGTTTTACTTTTGTCTTATCTTTGATATATAAAAATCCGCTTCCCTTTGGTCCGTGCAGTTTATGTCCACTGACAGAAAGCATGTCCACACTCATTTTTTTCGGATAGATCCGCAATTTTCCGTAGGACTGGATCGCATCCACATGAAACAGGGTGTTCGGATTCTTTTTCTTGATCAATGCCCCTGCCTCGGCAATCGGCTCAATTGCTCCCATCTCGTTGTTGATCTGCATCATCGACACTAAAATGGTATCTTCCCGTATTGCAGCCTCTAATTCTTCTAAGGAGATCTGTCCATTCTCATCCACCGGAAGAATGGTTACCTCAAATCCCTGTTCTTCTAAAAAACCGACCACCGCTGCAACCGATGCATGTTCAATTGCCGTTGTGATAATATGTTTTCCGGCACGTTGGTTTGCCATGGCACTTCCGATGATCGCTAAATTATTCGATTCCGTACCTCCGGAAGTAAAAACGATCTCTTTTTCCGTTACTTTCAGTGTCTTTGCTATTTTCTCTCTTGCTTCTTTGATATAATCCTCTGCTTTTTTTCCCATCAGATGTAAGGAGGACGGATTTCCGTAATCTTCCATCATAACCTGTAACATGATGTCGCGGACACTTTCCGAACATCTTGTCGTTGCAGAATTATCTAAATATGCTTCCATTCTACTCTTCTTCTTTCATTTCTATTTCCAGCATCAGCATGCTCATCACGGTAATTGCGGCTGTATCGGTGCGAAGGATCCGCTTTCCTAAGGACAACACTTCCATCTCTTCCCTGACCATCTCAATCTCTTCCTCGGAAAAACCGCCTTCCGGCCCGATCATCACACTGATATCCATTCCCGGCTCTATTTTTTTCAGTACTTCCCTTGTACCTTTCATGCCACGCTCATTCTCATATGGCACAAGACAAAGCTGACAGTTCTTTGCATACTCTACTGCCTTATCATAGCTCATAACCGGATGGATCTCCGGGATCCTGCTCCGCTTTGCCTGTTTTGCGGCACTCTTTGCAATTGCCTGCCAGCGCTCTCTTTTTTTCTCCTTTTTCTTATCGTCTAAACGTACCACGCAGTACTTCATCTCTACCGGAATGATCTCATAGACTCCAAGTTCCACTGCCTTTTGGATCACATACTCCATGCGTTCCCCTTTCGGCACCGCCTGAAATAGAAAAATACGGTTTGGAAGTTCCGTATTCCCGGCTTCTTTTGGGAGGATCTTTGCAAGTACTTCTTCGGAAGTTACTTTTTCTATCGTACAAAAGAAGTCTCCACCGGCACCGTCACTGATACGGACTTCTTCGCCCTCTTTCATGCGGAGCACATTTTTGATATGCTTTACATCCTCTCCGGTAATCGTTATATATTCTGTTCCGATCTGTTCTCTGTCTACAAAAAACTGATGCATGTCCTCTCTCCTTCTGCTACTGTTTATCGCAGACACCTTAACATTTTTTTGCTGTAATGTTGACCCACTCGCCCTGATAGTTCGTCTCTAATATCTCAAATCCTGCTTTTTCCAAAGCCTCTTTTACTTCCTGCTCTTTAAAGTCAATAATACCCGATGTGATAAAAATACCACCTTTTTTCAGACGTGCCGGAATGACAGGTGCCATCGGGATAATGACATCTGCTAAAATATTTGCCACTACGATATCGTAACACTCGTTTCCAACGGTCTGCTGCAACTGCGTATCATCGATCAGATTTCCCACATAGAACTCTGTTTTTGCATTTTCTAAATGATTGACCTTTAAATTCTCGTTCGCAGACATGATACAGTCTTTATCAATGTCGGTTCCTACTACCTCTCCTGCTCCGAGTTTTAATGCAACAATGGAAAGAATCCCGCTTCCACAGCCAACATCTAAGACTTTTGCCGAATCCTTCATATATTTACGGAGCTGACGGATACAAAGCTGTGTTGTCTCATGTTTTCCGGTTCCAAAAGAGACTCCCGGATCGATCTCGATCAAGATTCTTCCTTTATCCTCTTCTTTTAATTCCTCCCAGGTCGGTTTGATCAAAATATCATCAATGGTAAAGGCTTTAAAAAATTCTTTCCAGTTGTTCTGCCAGTCAATGTCCTCGGTCTCACTCTGTATGATGCTGCCCTCTCCAATGTCGACAAACTGACGCCATTCTTCGATCCCTGCTTTGACCTGCTCTAAAATCTCTTCATAATCATTCTCGGCATCTATATAAAAACTCACTTTACTGGTACCGTCATCCTGTGGCAGTTCCGGCAAAAAATCAATAAACATTGCCGACTGGTCTTCCTTTGAAAGTGGGACGTTATCTTCAATTTCGATCCCTTCCACACCGATCTCATCTAACATGGCACTCAGATAATCTTCTGCTTCTGTTGTTGTTTTAATTGTAAACTTATTCCACTTCATCTGTGCATATCCTCTTCTATCTATATAATTCTATTTATAAGATTAGGGTGTCAAACGGTGGCTCACAACTTAGTGGCTGGCAACTTGAAACCGCCTTTTGACACCCTAATCTTTATAAAAACAATTGTTTCATTTTCTCATATTCTTTATTGATCTCCTGAACGGTTCTGGTATCGCCCGCCACATTGTCCGGGTGATATATTTTGATCAGATCCTTATAACGCTTTTTCAACATCAGCTCATTTCCAACGCCCCGAAAAAACAGCTCCGGTTTCATGGTCAGCGTGCTTTCGCTCTCATAGGCCTTCCGCTCTTTTTTCTGTTCACGCTTCTGCTCTTCCCATGCATGATACTGCTTTTCGCGCTTGAACTGTTCTTTTTCATCCGCTAACTTACGGTATTCTTCTTTCAGAATATCTAACTTCATATTCAAAAGACTTTTTTCCTGTTCTAACAGTTTTTCTTCCCGCTCTAGTTCTTTCCTCTTCCGTTCTAACTTTGCGGTTTCCTGAAAGCACCATTGCTGAAAATGCTCGGCATTGCTATTCTGAGCTTTTCCCATGCTATCCGCTCCTTTGTATCTTCGCCTGACCCGCCACTTTGCATACTTTGTGCATTTTTGCTATTCCACCTAATTTTATACTATCTAAAATAAAATAGCAAGTGCCAAGGTGTGACTCCTAGGAATCCTGCCCTTGGCACTGACTGCATGTTTTGTATGGAATTTTTTATGTGATCTTAAATATCTTTAAATATCATCTAAGGTTTCTTTGATTTTTCCCATAAATCCTTTTTTCTTTGATTTTTCCGGTTTTTCTTTATTTCCGGCTGCCCCATTCTGGCTGTTTAAGGAATTGCCACTGACCTCATCAAATTTACGCAATGCCTCTTTTGCCTCACTGCTTAAGCCTGTCGGCACCTGTACCACTAAGGTAACATAGTGGTCACCACGGACATTCTTATTTCGAAGTGACGGCACACCTTTTCCTTTTAACCGGATTCTTGTGTCTGTCTGTGTTCCCGGTTTCACATCGTATAAGACATCCCCATCTATGGTACTGATACGGACTTCTCCACCAAGTGCTGCCTGTGCAAAAGAGATTGGTGCTGTAGAATAAAGGTTGGTATCCTGTCTCTGGAAGATCGGATGACCGCTGATCATAACTTCTACTAACAGGTCGCCTCTTGGACCGCCATTGATGCCCGGCTCGCCTTTATCACGGATGCGCACGCTCTGACCATTGTCAATTCCTGCCGGGATCATAACACTGATCTTCTTTCTCTTTGCAATATAGCCTGTTCCATGACAGTCTTTACATTTTTCTTTGATGATCTGTCCTGTTCCACCACATTCCGGACAGGTCTGTACATTCTGTACCATACCAAAGAGTGACTGCTGGGTGTACATAACTTTTCCTTTTCCACCACATTTTGGACAGGTGTCTTTGCTTGTTCCCGGTTTCGCACCGGAACCGCCACAGGTGGTACAGTCATCTTTTAATGTGATCTCGATCTGTTTCTCACAGCCGAAAACTGCTTCCTCAAATGTAATACGCACTCTTGCGCGTAAATTGGCTCCTCGTCTTGGTCCATTGTCCGGTCCTCTCCTGGAAGTCCCTCCTCCGAAGAAGTCACCAAATATATCACCAAATATATCGCCAAAATCCATGCCTGAGAAATCAAATCCACCGGCTCCGCCTGCACCACCTTCGAAGGCAGCATGACCAAACTGGTCATACTGTTTTCTCTTTTCAGGATCACTAAGTACTGCATATGCCTCGGACGCCTCTTTAAACTTCTTTTCAGCCTCTTGATCCCCCGGATTCATGTCAGGATGATATTTTTTTGCCAATGCACGATATGCTTTTTTGATTGCTGCATCATCGGCATTTTTTTCGACGCCGAGGACTTCATAATAATCTCTTTTCTGTTCTGCCATAATCTGTTCCTTCTTTTATCGTGTATAAGGGCTGACGGCAGATGCCGCCAACCCTTTTCCTCTAAAGCCTGCCTCACTGTCTGCTACAGTATTTTTGCCTGCTTTTATACCTCTTTATAATCTGCGTCTACTACATCATCATCTGCATTGCTTCCTGCATTTGCACTGCCCATATCAGGACCTGCCGCTCCCATGTCCGGACCTGCACCCTGTGCCTGCTGAGCCTGCTCATACATCTTAGCAAATACTTTCTGTGCACTCTCTGTCAGTTTCTCTTTTGCTGCTTTCATCTCTGCAACCTGATCATCTGTCATATCTTCTGCATTCTGATGTGCTTCTACCATTGCTTTTAATGCATTTAAGTCTGCTTCTACTGCTGACTTATCTGCTGCATCAAGGGATGAACCTACTTCCTCTAATGCTTTTTCTGTCTGGAATACGAAAGCATCTGCATCATTTCTGGTATCAATTGCCTCTTTTCTCTTCTTATCCTGTGCCTCGAATTCAGCTGCCTCTTTGACTGCCTTTTCGATATCATCATCAGACATATTAGAACCTGCTGTGATTGTGATATGCTGCTCTTTTCCTGTTCCTAAATCTTTTGCAGATACATTTACGATACCGTTTGCATCAATATCGAAAGTTACTTCGATCTGCGGTACACCACGACGTGCCGGTGGGATTCCATCTAAACGGAACTGTCCTAAGGATTTGTTATCTCTTGCGAACTGTCTCTCACCCTGTACTACGTTGATATCAACGGCTGTCTGATTATCTGCTGCTGTTGTGAAGGTCTGGCTCTTCTTTGTAGGGATCGTTGTATTTCTCTCAATTAACTTGGTTGCGATACCGCCCATTGTCTCAATGGATAAGGACAGTGGAGTAACATCCAGTAAGAGGATCTCACCTGCGCCGGCATCTCCTGCTAATTTACCGCCCTGGATAGATGCACCAAGTGCAACACACTCATCCGGGTTTAAGGATTTGCTTGGCTCTTTACCTGTTAACTGTTTTACTTTATCCTGTACTGCCGGGATTCTTGTAGAACCACCAACTAAGAGTACCTGACCTAAATCTGCTGCTGTCAGTCCTGCATCTCTTAATGCGTTCTGAACAGGTTCTGCTGTCTTTTCTACTAAGTCGTGTGTCAACTCATCGAATTTTGCACGGCTTAAGTTCATATCAAAATGTTTTGGTCCTTCTGCTGTTGCTGTAATGAACGGAAGGTTGATGTTTGTTGTTGTTGCAGAGGATAACTCTTTCTTTGCTTTCTCTGCTGCTTCTTTTAATCTCTGAAGTGCCATCTTATCAGTAGATAAGTCTACGCCTTCTGCTTTCTTAAACTCGTCTAACATCCAGTCTGTAATCTTCTGGTCGAAATCATCTCCACCAAGTCTGTTGTTACCGGATGTAGATAATACTTCGATAACACCGTCACCGATCTCGATAATGGAAACATCGAATGTACCACCACCTAAGTCGTAAACCATGATCTTCTGCTCTTTTTCATTGTCAAGTCCATAAGCTAATGCTGCTGCTGTAGGCTCGTTGATGATACGTTTTACTTCTAAGCCTGCGATCTTGCCGGCATCCTTGGTTGCCTGACGCTGTGCATCGTTGAAATATGCAGGCACGGTAATAACTGCTTCTGATACTTTTTCTCCTAAGTATCCTTCTGCATCTGCTTTTAATTTCTGTAAGATCATTGCTGAGATTTCCTGTGGGCTGTATTTTTTGCCATCGATCTCTTTTTTGTAATCTGTACCCATCTCTCTTTTAATAGAAGAGATTGTTTTTTCTGCATTGGTAACTGCCTGACGTTTTGCAGGTTCTCCGACAAGTCTTTCTCCTGTCTTTGTAAATGCTACAACGGATGGTGTGGTTCTTGCACCTTCTGTATTTGCGATAACAACCGGTTTACCACCTTCCATAACTGCTACACAACTGTTTGTTGTTCCTAAATCAATACCGATAATCTTACTCATAAGTCATTCCTCCTAAATATATATGAATTCTTTCTTTGCTGCTTACTGTACGACTGCTACCATGCTGTGTCTTACCACACTGTCACGGTATGTGTAGCCTTTTTGTAATTCCTGTGCAACGGTTCCTGATTCTAATTCGTCATTTTCCACCTGCATCACTGCATTGTGGTATTCCGGATCAAATTCTTCGCCAACTGCTTCAATTGGTGCTACACCAGCCTGCTCTAACTCATTCATGAGCTGCTTATATATCATGTTCATTCCATCGGCAAAAGCACTTCCTGCTTCTTCCTCCGGGATACTTGCGAGTCCTCTTTCAAAATTGTCTATGACCGGAAGTATCTTTTCGATAATACTCTTAGCTCCGACTTCAAACATCTGGGCTTTTTCTTTTTCCGTTCTCTTACGGAAGTTATCAAACTCTGCCATCTGGCGTCTGACCCGATCCTGAAGTTCTTCAATCTGTTCGTCTTTCTTATCTTTTTTCTTCTTTGCCTTTTTCTCTTTCTTTTCTGCTTTCTTATCTGCCTTTTCCTCTGCTTCTTTGGCTTCTGTTTCGCCTGCGGAAGCTTCATTGCCGGCTTCTTTGGTTTCCTCTTCTGCTGAAGAGGCTTCTTCGTTGACAGTATCTGTTTCTAAGATTTCTTCCTCTGTCTTATTCTCTGCCATGATGTTCCACCTTTCTCTATGCTAATCTTTCGGTTTTCGAAAGATATCATCCAACTGCACTTTCAAATTTTTCAGGTTATCCATTACATTCTCATAATCCATTCGCTTTGGACCGATAATTCCAATGGTTCCCTGTATTCCCTCTCCTAATTCATAAGTTGCGGTGACTACACTGCAATCTTTCATGGTCTGGATCGGGGTTTCATTTCCTATATAAACCTGAATTCCCGTATTCTCTTCTGAGTTTAAGGTTTCAGATACAAGGCTTGCTAATTCCTGTTTTTCTTCAAATGCCTCGATCAGCTCACTGGCACTCTTCGAATCACTCAGTTCCGGATATTTAAAAATGTTTGTTGCTCCGCTGGTATAAATCTGTAAATCTTCATCCTCACCGATCGCCTCTGCTACTGCATCTAAGACATCACTGACGATTCCACTGTCTATCCCTGCCTGTTCTTTTAATAAAGAAATCATTCCTAAATTGATCTGGTCTATGGAAAGACCGTTTAAGTTGGAATTCAACAGGATGTTCAGCTTCAGAAGTCTTTCATTTCCAAGCGGCTCACCCACGGAAATGATCTTGTTCTTTACGATGTTGCCCTCTCTTACGATAACGGCAAGAATCTGTTCATCATCTACCTGTGATAACTGGATGAATTTTACCCGGCTCTTCTGATAGCTTGGAGCACTGATCATCGCTGCATAATTGGTATTTGTTGCAAGTACCTTTGCTACCTGTTTTAATACCTGCTCCACTTTCTCGGTATGTTCTATCATGAACTCCTTCATCTGTGTGACTTCGTTATCTTTTTCCTCAATCAGGTGATCGACATAAAAACGATAACCTTTGTCAGAAGGAATCCTGCCTGCCGAGGTATGCGGCTGCAATATATAGCCCATCTCTTCTAAGTCCGCCATCTCATTACGAATGGTTGCTGAACTCAAATTCAAATCCGAATCTTTTGAAATGGTTCTTGAACCAACCGGTTCTCCTGTCTCTAAATAATTACGGATGATGGCTTTTAAGATTTTTGTCTTTCTCTCATCGAGCATCTCCATGATCTCACCTGACCTTCTGAGGTTTGTTAGCACTCATTTAAGTGGAGTGCTAATATCTATGTACTTAAGATAGCACCGTTGTTTTTCTTTGTCAACTAATATTTGTGATTTTTTTGTGTTTTTCTTCTATTTTATATTTCCGGGAACGGATCTGAACTATTCCTCTCCGTATACTTTTCGTTCTTTCTCACTTAATTCTGCCCGCTCAAACAGATCCGGTCTTCTCTCTTTGGTGCGTAAGATGGACTGTTCTCTTCGCCACTCATCTACCTTTTGATGATTTCCAGATAACAGGATCGGCGGAACGGCTTTCTCCTGCCACACCTCCGGTCTGGAATACTGCGGGTATTCTAACAGATTTCCTTCTAAGGATTCGGTTTCACCGGATTCCTGGTTTTTTAACACTCCCGGAACCATACGGGAGATGGCATCAACTAAAACCATTGCCGGAAGTTCTCCTCCGGTCAGTACATAATCTCCTATGGAAATGTAATCGGTTACGATCTCCTCTAGGACACGCTCGTCTACTCCCTCATAATGTCCGCAGAGCAGGATCACATCTTCCTCTAATGCAAACTCTTTTGCTGCCTGCTGTGTAAAAAGCGGTCCCTGCGGAGTTAAATAGATGGTCCTTGGACGATATCCGATTTTTTCTACGATGGATAAATAAGCATCATAGATCGGCTGTGCCTGCATCACCATGCCTGCCCCGCCCCCATAGGGATAATCGTCCACTTTTTTATGCTTGTCTACGGTATAATCACGGATATTGACCGCTTCAATGGCCAGCAGTCCTTTTTCAACTGCTCTTCCAATAATACTGGTATGAAGTCCCTGCTCCACCATGTCAGGAAACAGGGTTAATATATGAAATCTCATGTCTTCTCCTATTATTTACGATTGTTGTTCAGATCTAATAGTCCCGGCAGCAGATGTATTCTGACATAGCCTGCCTGTCCATCCTGTTCTTCCACGGACACCTCTAATATACAGTCTTTGATCGCAGGGATCATCACTTCTTCTCCCTGCTTTGTCGTTATAACATAAACATCGTTTGCCCCGGTCTGTATCACATCACTGATGGTTCCAAAGGCTTCTCCTTCTTCGTCTATGGCACGCAGACCAATCAGATCCGCAATAAAATATTCGTCTTTTTTGCATTTTACACGGTTCTCTTTGGTTACAAACAATCCACAGCCTTTATATTTTTCCACATCATTGATGTTATCTATTCCTTTAAATTTTAGAATGACCAGATTTTTTTGCGGTCTTGCACTTGTCACTTCTAACACGATCTGTTCTTTTCCGGTATCTAAAATCAGTTCTTTCATATTCTTAAAGCGCGACACATCGTCAGTCATCGGAAATACTTTGACCTCTCCACGGATTCCATGTGTCTGGGTAATGGCACCCACCTGATATAATTCTGTCATAATTCTCCATTCCTTTTCGTTTATAGAATAAAAGAGTCCTAAACTTCCCATTCTCCGGGAATTTTAAGACTCCTGACTGCTACTGCATAATCTCTACGATAACTTTTCTATCTTCTTTGGATGCAGCCGCTTTGACTACAGTACGGATCGCTTTTGCAATACGTCCCTGTTTGCCAATGACTTTGCCCATATCTGACTGGGCAACCTTTAATTCGAGAACAACTGCTTTGTCATTCTCTGTCTCGGTGACCTGGACTTCATCCGGATAATCAACGAGTGATTTCGCAATTACTTCTACTAATTCTTTCATCACATCCACCTCACCAATTATTTCTCGATTCCGGCTTCTTTAAAGATTCTGCCTACTGTATCGGTTGGTTTTGCACCATTTGCTAACCATTTCTTTGCTAACTCTTCGTTAACGTGGTACTCGCTTGGATCCTTTGTCGGATCGTAAGTTCCGATTTCTTCGATGAATCTTCCATCTCTTGGAGATCTGGAATCTGCAACAACGATTCTATAGAAAGGTGCTTTTTTCTGTCCCATTCTTCTTAATCTGATTTTTACTGCCATCTGTTTCACCTCCTCATAGGTTATTGATTTCTATATTGTTAAAAAGGAAATTTAAATCTTCCTCTTTTACCACCTTTAGCGCCCATCATTCCGGGCATCTGTTTCATCAGTTTTCTGGACTGTTCAAACTGTTTGACTAATCGGTTTACTTCGCTGATATCTACTCCGGCTCCATTCGCAACTCTGCGTTTTCTACTCGGATTTAATATAGAAGGATTCGCACGCTCCTGCGGAGTCATGGAATAAATGATCCCTTCAATTCTTGCCATCTTTTTCTCATCCATCGCATTTTCGATCTCTGCGATCTGGCTTCCGCCAATACCCGGCATCATGCTAAGGATACTGGAAAGTCCACCCATTTTTTTCATCTGATTCATGGATTCTAAATAATCGTCAAAACCAAATTCTGCTTTTTTGAGCTTTTTCTCCATTTCACGGGCTTTGTCCTCGTCTATCTCTTCCTGTGCCTTCTCGATCAGTGTCAGCACATCT
The DNA here is from genome assembly GCF_040096355.1 of Maccoyibacter intestinihominis. Classification (NCBI taxonomy): domain Bacteria; kingdom Bacillati; phylum Bacillota; class Clostridia; order Lachnospirales; family Lachnospiraceae; genus Maccoyibacter; species Maccoyibacter intestinihominis. Next base: position 255,809 of record NZ_JBBMEX010000001.1, on the reverse strand, counting down.
CCCATTCCAAGGATTCTGCTCGCCATGCGGTCAGGATGAAACTGCTCTAGATCAGAAAGTTTTTCACCCATTCCTGCATACAATATCGGTTTTCCGGTCACTGCCCGAATGGAAAGTGCCGCTCCACCTCTCGTATCGCCGTCTAATTTTGTTAAAATGACGCCGTCAATTCCTATTTTTTCATCAAAGGTTCCTGCAACATTGACTGCATCCTGTCCTGTCATGGCATCTACGACTAAGATTGTCTGTGCCACGTCAACGTTTTCTTTGATCGCTGCAAGTTCCTGCATCATATCTTCATCTACATGAAGTCTTCCGGCTGTATCTAAGATCACAACGGTATTGCCGTTTTTCGCCGCATGTTCGATCGCTGCCTTTGCAATATCCACCGGACTGTTCTTATCGCCCATGGCAAAGACTTCTACGCCCTGCTTTTCTCCGTTGATCTTCAACTGTTCAATCGCTGCCGGACGATAGACATCACAAGCTACTAACAATGGTTTTTTACCCTTTTGTTTGAACTTTCCTGCTAACTTTGCAGTCGTTGTCGTCTTACCTGCTCCCTGCAGACCGGTCATCATGATCACGGTTGTCTCACTACCCGGACGAAGTGCGATCTCTGTTGTCTCAGACCCCATCAGACGGACCATCTCATCATTTACTATCTTGATGACTGTCTGTCCCGGATTCAATCCGTTTAAGACATCACTGCCTACCGCCTGTTCCTGTACGGTCTTTACAAAGTTCTTAACCACCTTGAAGTTGACATCTGCCTCTAACAGTGCTAATTTTACTTCCTTTAACGCTGCCTTGACATCTTCTTCACTCAGGCGGCCCTTGCTTCGCAGTCCCTTAAATACGTTTTGCAGTTTTTCTGATAAACTGTCAAATGCCATGTTATAGCTCCTCTAATATCTGATTGGAAATCTGTTCAATTTCCATAATAACTCTCTGATGCTCTTCTTTATTTCCATTCTCTTCGAATGTCTGTGTCAGATGATGGATGGTCTCCACTTTCTGTTTCGCCGACTGAAATTTTTCAATTAAATGCAGCTTTTCCTCATAGCCCGCTAAAGTCTTCGTACACCGCTTTACCATATCGTGAACGCCCTGTCTGCTGATCCCCTCTTCCGCTGCAATCTCTCCAAGGGACAGATCATCAAATACAAAGTACTCATAGATTCTTCTCTGGTGTTCGTTGAGCAGTTCACCGTAAAAATCATAGAGATATGTCTGCGTTACCTTTTCTTCCATCATTTATCACCTTGGATAGATTAACACAACTGCACACATGGTGTCAAGTGTTTTTTCTTGACAGTTTGTCTAAAACATTAAAATCATTATTATAATTTTGACTACACGCAACAAAAACACCATGGACACAACCATTCCCAGTACTGCTACAGACTGTTTAGAGGAGCGTGAGCCCTTTACGGAACAATACAATGCTACAACTGCCAGAACGACACTCAGTACAAACCACGCTCTTGCATTTCCCAAAAAATCTGCAATAATTGCCAGAATCAATCCTACCCATGCCAGCCTTGGCTGCTCTTTTGGCAAGCCCAGATATAATTGCATTTCATATCCTGCATGATTGCCGTTTTCTTCTTCAAAGCTTCGTTCTGCTCCTCCATCATCAGAAAACATTCTGGAAAAAGCCTGCATATCTGTGCCTAAAATATCTTTTTTCTTATCGGATGTTGTCTGTTCGTTCTTTCCTTTCTTTACCCAGCCTTCTATTCTTATGATTCCTTCTTTATAAAATATCTGAAAATATCTGTTTTTCATAGAAGCATTACACAAGAGGACACCCATTTCGTCTGTTGCATTAATATATTTATTATCTGTAAAATATTTTTCTAACCGCTCATGCACCTCTTCTTTTGTTAACTTTGTCTCTTTCTCCCAAATCTGTCTCATACTCTTATCTCCTTCGCTTTTCACAACTTCTTCTGTTTCTTAGATTTCTTTATAAAATTCTCTCATTCTTTTTATAAAATCTTCCCATGTTTCGTCTGTATAACCTTTTGAGATTACTTCCTCAATATCTTCATGATTAAATAGAAATTGCGTCTTGTCCCCCATATTTCCTTCCGGATACAGAACACCTATGTAATCATATTCTTCGTTGGTCTCTAAATTCGTCTGTTTGATACCGAAAATCATAAGTGGTCTGATACCATTTCTCAATTTGACCACACTTCCTATTGGAAATAACTCCTGTACTTTCATTTTTGTTTTCCTCCTTTTTTCTACTGTATTTATGGATAGATATCTTGCTTTTATTGTTCCTGTTTACTGCTTTCCCGTTCTGCTTCTATCCTTGGAATCAGGTAAAAATTCCCATCCTCATTTTCAATTAACATTGCCATGTTATTATCTTCCTGCATGATATACGCACCATTTGGAATTGAGATATTTACGCTAATACCGGGTTTTCTTCCTTTTATAATTCCATTCCAATTGTTAGCTCCAGGATGTTCATATTCCTTCACTTCAACGATTCTCTTTTTCAAAACCCCCATTTCATTTCTTTCTCTTTCTCTAAACCATGCCTTACGCAAAAGATTCGCAGAATAAGCAATCCCTCCAAAAATAGATGTATAACACAGATTACTTGAAAATGCATCTGCGGTTCCAAATATTGCCATATTGATTGCTTTCCAACCATAACCAATTGTCACCCACAAGTTAAGCAAAATGATGAACCATAAAAATACATTTCTCCCTGTTGTAAAACTCACTATATTCTCACATATATAACTTCTTTCTTCCTCGTCAATCAATTCCATTTCCGGAATATTTTCCTGGAATTTTTTTGATTGTTCATTACTTTTTCGCTTCATGACCCGTGCGAACCAGATAATGACTGCCCAAATTAGTGCTATGATTAATAATTCTTTTAATTTTTCCATTTTTATCTACCTCTTTATTGTTTCATAAAATCAAAAAATGCATCTACAATAAATTTTGTTATCTATGCTATGTCTAAAATACTAACTCTCACTATTCTTTTCCTGATTGCTGTCTCTCTCCGCTTCCATTGTAGGAATCAAAAAAAACTCCATATCCTCACGTTCAACTAACATTGCCATTCTATCATATCGGTATACTTTTCTTTCATCACCACGAAAAGTAATATTGATGGTATTTACCGTATTTCTTTCTTCTATTACTCCATAGGAACCACCCTGACTGGAAGAACCACATTTCTTTACCTGTACAATCTTTTTTTTCAGTTCTCCTTTTTCATAGAGCCGTTTCTCTTCAATAAGATAGGTGCGCATGGAATGGCAAAGATATGTAATTCCGATAAAAAACGATAGCATACATATATTACTAAAGAGTGAGAATGCTTCTCCGTTTATTCCCATATTGATTGTCTTCCCAGCCCATATGATCACAAAAAACAGGTTCAAAAAAATCATTATCCACCAAAATACATTTTTAGCCTCCGTATAATCTACTAACTTCTCACATATGTAACACCTTTCTTCCTCTGTAACCGATTCCATTTCCGGCATTCTTTCCTCCTGTTTCTTGTATTGTTCCTTACTTTTCCGCTTCATGGTTCGTGCAAACCAGATAATAAATGTCCAGAACAACCCTGCCATTAATACTACTTTTAGTTTTTCCATAGCTTCTATTTTTCTTCCTGATTATATTTTTTCTCTGCTTCCATCCTTGGAATCAGGTAAAAATCTCTGCCTTCATTTTCAATTAACATTGCCATGTTATTATCTGCTTGTATTTTCTTTAGATTTCTTGCAATAGAAACATCCAGAAAATCTCCAGCCGTCCTTCCTTCTATTGTTCCGATTTTTGAGCTATCTACATAGTGATATTTCTCCATTTTGACAATTTTCTTTTTTAATACACCGGTTTCATATTGCTTTCTTTCTCTAAGCCATGTCCTGCGCAAAAGATTACCACCATAAGTAGCCCCTCCAAAAATAGATAAATAGCATATATTACTAGAAAACGAGTCTACTTCTCCACTGATTCCTGTAGTTACTGTTTTCCATGCACAAACAATAGTCATCCACAGATTAAATAAAATCAGTACCCATAAAAATACGTTTCTGCCCGTTGTAAAATCTATCATATTTTCACATATATATTCTCGCTCTTTCTCTGTAACCGGTTCCATTTCCGGCATTCTTTCCTCAATTTTTTTTAATCGTTCATCGCTTTTCTGCTTCATAGTCCGTGCAAACCAGATAATGGCTGCCCAGATCAATACTGCAATTAATATCACTTTTAGTTTTTCCATATTTATCTACCTCTTTTTACTGTTTCGCTGCATCTAAAACTACATCTGAAATTGTCTCTGTTACACGTTTAGATTCTTTTCCTTTTGCCTCTTGTACATAGCCACACACAACATCAGCAGCCCACATTACTCCCACTGTCACTGCTGCTATGGCGATTCCCGCCACACTAATCCCTGCTGCTGCCAATAAGCCACCTACAATTGCCGATACCAGCGTTCCTCCTACAACATCTAATGTTGTTTCCAATAAGGTCTCTTCCCAAAATCGTTTACTATGTATCGTTCCAAATTCTTCATAATTATCAACGGCATTTAAAATTCCTACAAATGCCACCCCTCCCCATTTCGTTCCAGCTTTAATTTTCTCACTCACATCCTCAGCCCTTGAAAATTGATATTCTTTTACGTTTTTCTTTAATAGTTCTGATATTTTCTTTTTTTCTGCCTTAACCTCTCCTCTAATAACCTCTAAATAGTCCGGTACATCCTTCGCTCTCTGTTCTAAAAATCCCCCCATTGTCTGGCACAGAGTATCTGCAAGTCCTATTATGGATTTTAAATCTCCTCCACTTATGATAAGATCCAAAATATCTGTAAAACCTCCTCCTACTGCTCCAAATGATTCCAGATTGCCAAAAAGCAGACTTTTAAAGTCCGGTTCAAAAGTCTGACTTAACGCATCATACCGATTACTTATATCGCCTAACACTCTTTGGGCACTGCGCAAATTTCTCTGACATCTCGCTAATTTTTCTATCTCCTGTTCCAGCTTTTTTAAAGGTTGCTCATACGGTGAGCTGTTACCTACGATATTATATATTCTCCGTACACTTTCGCTTAAAATCTGCCCGGTTTGATCACAATCCCTGCAGATTTCCTCAAACATTCCCACTACCTCAAATAACCCTTTTGCATCTACGCTAAATTCTGACATCTTTCCTCCCCATCTTATTTTGCTATCTATGTTATATTTAAAATACTACCTATCACTATTCTCTTCCTGATCACTGTCTCTCTCTGCCTCCATTGTAGGGATCAAGAAAAACTGCATATCCTCACGTTCAACTAACATTGCCATTCTGTCATACCGATATACTTTTCTTTCATCACCACGGAAAGTAATATTAACGGTATTTCCCGTATTTCTTTCTTCTATCACTCCATAGGAACCATTTTGGCTTGAAGAACCACATCTCTTTACCTGGACAATCTTCTTTTTCAGTTCCCCTTTTTCATATTGCTGTTTCGCTTTAATAAGATAAGCCCGCACATAATTACAAAAACATGTGATTCCCATAAACAACGACAATATACCTATCTCACTAAACACCGAAATTGCGTCTCCGTAGATTACCATATTGATTGTTTTCCCAGCCCATATGATCACAAAAAGCAAATTCAAAAAAATCATAATCCACCAAAACTACATTTTTAGCTGGTGTATAATCCACTAGCATTTTACATATATAACGTCTCTCTTCCTCTGTGACCGGTTCCATTTCCGGCATTTTTCCCTCAAACTTTCTGTGTTCCTCAACAGCCTTCCGTTTCATGGTCCGTGCAAACCAGATAATAAATGTCCAGAATAATGCTGCCATTAATAATACTTTTAGTTTTTCCATAGCTATTTACCCTACCATCCTTTTTTCTTTTTCTGTTCGATTTCATAGACCCATATTTTTCTTTTGTTAACGGCAAAAATTTTTATCTCGCCACTCTTTAACTGTATCTGCACCAATCTTGTCATTGGAATATAGGTTCTGACTGATGCTATATCCTCATAAGGAATCTCATAATTAAAAAACTTTTCCATTCTGTCTTCCGTCAGGTTACAGAATTGTATCCCTTGCTTTTGCAGAAACAATCCTCCCCCTCGCTTGTCCTTTTTTCTATCTGAAATAACATTCCACAGGTTTTTTCTTCCAATCAGACTTGCCCCTCCATACAAGGTATATTTTTCTTCGATTGCTCCTTTTATTAAAGGTATCCGATATGTTTCATGTATGACCTGTGCAACTGCCCAGCTTGTCGCAAAAATTACAGCGATCACTCCGGCAACAATCATAGATGTCCTATTTCTAAAAATCGCTCCAAATATAATCACTCCTATTGCAAATGCACTCAAAAAATGCATCATAAAATCTTTTCCATAAGATGTCGTTATCCTGGTACATGTTTCCTCTCTTCCACTTCTTTTTATACATTCATTTATTTTTGATATCCAGAGTTCACGCTGACTCACTTCTATCAGACTTGATTGCCCGTTTTTTAACTGAATCATCAGATATTTGCTGAATGGACTATATTTTTGAACACTTTCGATCTCCCTATAACTAAATCTTTGTTCATAGGGGTTGTCCAATTTCATCTCACGAAAATACAACTGTCTCTCAAGTACAAACCATACTCCCGGAATATATCCATTTTTCCCAAGTGCCAGGTTCTCCCATATCCGATTGGCTTTTAAGACTCTTCCGCCACCATACAAAATGATCCTATGTTCTTTTTTTACTAAATTTTCGATTACCGGCACCATATTTTTATCAAAATCCAAATTTCCAATCGTTGCCGGGATCATGATGAGCAGTATATATGCTCCCCCTGCAAAAACTGCAATTTTTATATCGCCTGTTACCCAAAGACAGATCGGTGCACTGATAAAAAATATAACCATTGACCAGATCAAGCCATCCTTTAGGTGTGACATAGATACTTTCATCGTTTTGACACCTCCTCATCTTTTTGTGCTTCTTTCATGAACTCACGGATTTTTTTCGTCCAGATTTTAGAGCGATATACAGTAAATTTTTCACATTTTTCATCTCCGTAATATATCTTTATATCCATTAACGCAAAAACGTACCTTCTTATCTTTTTTATATCCTTATAAGGAATCATAATTTCATATGGATTGTTTTCTCTCCATTCGCGAAAATATACTCCTTCATTCAGCAAGAAAAGTACTCCTCCTTTACTATTCCAATCTAATTTTTTGAATATATTCCATACATTATGTACTTCCACCCTGCTTGCCGAACCATACAGAATAATCTGATGCTCTCTTTCTACTATTTCTTTTGTTATCGGTATTTTATATTTATGATATATAACCTGATCAATCACTGACATCATTATAACGCTTGCAGTAACGATTGTTCCCATTACCATCCCTATCTTAAAATCAGCCAAAAGCAACCAAAAACAACCTACCATGATTACTTCTAGCATTATGCCACCAAGACCCATTCGTTTTACATAAGGCATTTTTACTTCCATGACAACTCCTTTACTCTAATATTACATATGGATTTATTTCTTGTTCTCTTTCTTTCTTCTCTTCCCACTGTTCTTTCTGTTCCTCATACCATTTATCAAACTTCATATCTCCCCAAGTAGTAATTATTAATCCGATTGGAATGCCCATTACAGTGCCTGCTACTATCCCTGTTGTCTCTGAGTGTGCAAATTTAGATGCTACACACGTTCCAATTACTGTCCCTACCTTTCCACCTGCTATACCTATAACAGTATGTACATTTGCTTTAATGAATGCATCTTCTGTACTTTCTCCTGCTTTTTTAATGAAATAAAATCCATCACAGTTCCAACAACTGGTATTAAAACTCCAAGCGTTTTTGAAACCGCTGCTCCATATTTTGATAACACCTCTGTTTTTGAGAGAGTTTTAGGATCTAGGATTAAAAAAGCATTCTCTCCTTCACTTTGTACGGTAACTGTACTGATATTAATAATTCTTGCAAGTTCTTTCATACCTTTCCCTAAATTACCAAGTATTGCATCGCGTACCTCTGGGAAAAAATTTTCTATATAATTATCTTTAAAATCTGATACATACATATCCACAATATTTGTATATGATGCAACTTTCTCATAGCACTCTGCAATCTGTTGTAATGTATTAGCTGCTGATGCTAAATTTTCTCTAGTGCTTTTCAAATTTGTTGACTGTGTAATGAGCCCATTAACTTCCCTGTCATATCCATCAGAATTTATCTGATAATGAAAGCAGGATATTACCTGATCAAGTTCTTGTGTCACACTATCACACTGATAAAGCAATTTTTTCATTTCTTCTGCTGCTTCAAATAATTCTTTTGTATCTACACTCAATTCTGGCATATCTCTCTTCCCCCTAATAATTTTAACACTCATTCTTTCTCAGCAGATATACTATTACCATACCCACTATTCGTCGTATACAATATGTAATCGTGGATACGGTATCTTATCGACCATTTCCTGATACTTTTCACAAAATTTTTCTTCTAATTCATCTCTATAGCCCTCGAAAAATACTTCTGCAATATCTTCTTCATTAAAAAAATGTACCTGCTGATCTGCCTGTCCTGTTGGATAGACACATGCCGCATAATCAAAATATCCTATAGTTCCCTCATTGTTATACAAAGGCAGTCTGCTAATGATCATAATTTTTAACTCCCCTTTATTTAGTCGTACAACACTTCCTAATGGTAATAAATTCTTCATTTTTTCCTCCTGCTTTTCTCCATAAGTACAGTCTCTATTGCATTTGACCACAATAGAGACTGCTATTTGTTAGGAAATTACATTTCCTGATAATACATCTGTTGCAGATGCATTAGAACTTTCTGTTGACGTATAATCTTTTGCCATGTTCGTTAAATTTGTTACATGTTCATTGATCATGCGTCCCATGGTATCCATATCTGTCTGCAATTTTTTGAATTTACTAATATATGCAGCAGATGCATCTCCTGTCCATGTACTTGATAATCCGGTAACGTCTGCCATCATGTCATCTGTTAATGTTTTTATCTGTGACATAACGCCTTTAAAATCAGTTGCTTTTGCTTCCAATTCTGCCGGTGATACTTTCAGGTTGATATCCATTCTCTTCCCTCCCCTTTAATATGTACGTTTTGCTACAGTGCTCGCATTATTTGCTTCTGTGGTTTCATATCTGCTAATAATGGTTTCGAGTGCAGCGCAATACTGTTCAATTAATGAACTGAAATTATTCATCTGTACAGCATCACTTTCTACTGCTGAGCTAAAATTCTTTTTGGCATTTCCATCCCATGTAGTATTCAGCTCATCCTTACTCTCTTTCATCTTTGAAACCTGCTGCTTTAATGACTGATTCTTTGCTCTTAAATCAGAAATCTTTTTTGTCATTTCAGCTGTTGTTACTGAAAAAGCTGCCATTCTATAACTCCTCCTCTCCTGTATATTTTCTTTTACAAGAATTATCTATATTCAAACTCCGACATCATACAAAAAAATTATGTATCGGATGCATGAATAGCTCAACGAATAGTATCGTATATACTCCAACACGATAGGTTATTGTTTTTCCTCTTTTGCAAGATCCTTTTTATATTCTGATTCTGCTGTGCTTTTCAAACTTTTTACAAGGTCATCTAACTCTTTTGGGATCGGTTGCAGGCTTTCATGAATAATATTTATTTTTCTTATATATGAATCCTTATTTTCCCCACTCCAATTATTTTCTATTTTCTCTTTGATCTTCTCAAACTTCACACGCATATCATCAACTTTTTTTCTTACTTCTTGTATTTCTTCTATCTCATTTGTAACTGCCTGATATTTATCCTGTGCTAACATTTTCTTCCTCCCTGCTGCATAACTGTTTTATACAATTTCTTCTTTATTTTTCTCTGATTACTTTTTATTGCTTTCATCTTTCGGCTTCATTCGAGGCAATAAGCTATTCTCCCCATTTTCTAACCATACCAGCATTGCCATATCTCCATCTCGTTTAAATGGCTTTTCCGCATCCGGACTAAGATCAATTCTTAATTCTCTCTCTTTTCCATCAATCACACCCTCTGGCCATCCATAATCAAACTTTTCATATGACTTTATATGAACAATTTTCTTTTTTACCACTCCACTTTCACATATGCGTTTTCGCTCTATTTTAGTGCTAAGATATTCCGCAATAATCCAATCCATTATGCCAAAACCTGAAAATGTCCAAAAATCTAATTCCAACCCATTCATCCATTGTTTCCATATGATTTTCATTTCATCTGCCATTATCCATAAATTAAATAAAAATACAAACACTATAAGAATCGTCAAAAATTTTCCAGAACCATTTATTGATTGATAGATGTATTTTCTCTCCTCTTCATCTGTAACCAATTCCATCTCCGGCAACTCTTCGCTAAATTTCATGATTTGTTTCTTGTGTTTTCGTTTAACCACTCTTACACACCATATTGCTATTGACCAAAACAGCAGGAATACGATGATTGCTTTCAAATTTTCCATCGTTTATTCTCCTTTTTTTTCTTAGACTCTATGTCATCTAAAATTCTATCTGTTACCGCTTCTGCTGCCCGTTTAGGTTCCCCAGACTTTCTTTCCCAACGATAACCCTCAACTACATCTATTGCCCATATAACTCCTACCGTCACTGCTGATATGGCTACTACCGTTGCTCCTCCGCATATTGCTGTTAGTGCAGCTGACACCACTGCTCTTACCGTTATATCTTCCATAACTTCAAATGCTGTTTCCAACAACGTCTCTTCCCAAAAGCGTTTGGATTTTGTTGTTCCAAATTCTTCATAGTTATCAATGGCATTCAAAATCCCGGAAAAAGCTACTCCTGCCCAGTTTGTTCCAACTTTTATATTTTCTCCTACATTTTTTTCCGAAGAAAATTTGTAACCTTTTCCATATTTTTTAATCCAGGTTTCTTCTCCTTTCGTTGCAATCTCATATTTTCCACGAAAAACCCTTTTCCAATCCGGATTCTCTTTATATGCCTCATCTGCAAGATTTCCAAAATTTTTTATCAGCCTCTTCGTCATCCCGATCAGGGTCTTTTTATCGACTCCATTTTGGAACATCTGTACAATTCCTGCCGTATTACTTCCCAATGATCCAAATGAACCAAGACTTGCTAAGAACAGTTTTTCCAGATCAGGTTCATATGGCTGTTGCTCCACCTGCTCATAGCATCTTCGTATGTCATTTAACGTTGTCTGTGCCTGCCTGAAATTTTCCCGACATTTTCTCAGAACTTCTATCTTTCTTTGCAGCTTATGTATATCTTCCTGATACTGCTCTGAATCTGCCAGCCGCTGTATTGCCCGCTCACATTCTTCTAATGCCTGTATACATTGATCACACATTTTGATTTCCTGATCAAACTCTCCAACAGCCTCAAATAATCCTTCTGTATCTACATATAATTCCGCCATTTGTATTGTCCCCGCTTTTTCTCTGTTACTTTAAAACATTTGCCGGCAATTCCTGACTCAATGACTCGATAGCTTCTTCTGTTTCCTGATATCCTTCTATACATGCTTTCAATTTTTTCGGATATTCCTCATATTCTTTTGCATTTTCTTCTAACTCTTTTTTCAGATCACAATATGTCTTATAGCAGGAATCCCACATTTGACTTTCCCAGCAGACATCTATTTCCTTATGCAGTTCCCCTATCCGTGTAATATTATGAGTAATCTTTTTTGCATTGGTCTCTAGAATCGTTTGGATTTCTTCTAACTTTCCCATATCTGCTTTGATTTTTTTACTCATTCTTTCATCCCTCCATATTCATCCCTTTAATCATATCTCCGACACTTTGTTCACAGTTATTATATTTTTTACAGATTTCCTGCATTTCGTTTTTACTTTCCGTCAGGATATCCATCATCGAACCTAAAGAAATATCTGTCTTTGCATAGTTTAATAAAAACAGTTTACTGGCATCCCCCTTCCAGTATTTTTCTACTTTCTGCATCTCTTTATCAATATCATCGATGCTTTCTTTTATAGCATTAATTTTGTCATTCATTGTTCCTAATTTTTTCTCTAACGCAGTTGTATCAACCTTTATCTTTGCCATTCTCACCCTCCTATAAAATCATAATGTTCTCTCCGCTTTGCACCCTGTGTTCTTCTAAGGTCCTACTTTTCTTTAAAAAGCTCCCCTTTTGTATACTATAAACTGCCAGTTTTTCTTCTTTTTCCACCTGCAGGCTTTCCTTTCTGCAGATCAAATCCAATATATCCTGTAGCATATCTTCTACATATGCTTTTTCATTACACTGCACATCATATTCTTTTCCTATGTCCGGAATCTGCACTCTGAGCTTTAACATTTCATACATCTCTCTTTCTGTATTGTGGAATGATCACTTTTTCCACACCACTCTCATCGTTATCACGCGGTATCATTCCTATACCGGCTTTATACCCTTTATTCTGTTCCGTATAGGTCAGATGTGAAAAATCAAAATATGCAGCTTCCATTGCATTTCCTCCAAGTTGTATTCCTGTATGATACGAAGTCATTGCTTCATACGCACGGCTTCCCCGCATGGAAGAAATATCTTTTGTATCCACTGCTGCAATAAAATAAATATTATGCAGACTTCCTTTTTCCATAACGTTTTCTACAAATGGTCCGATTTTTATAACATCCTGTTCCGGTTGGTAAACAGATTCCATGAACTCATGCAGATCAGCAATAAAGACAAAAATAGTCTCATACTTTTTCATCTGCTGATAAATCGTACTTTCTTCTTCTCCTTCTTCCTTCATGCGGTTTTTGACACGGTTTCTCTCTGCAAATGTTGGAAGCAGATCTCTAAAGAACTGCGCCTGTTCCTGCTGTGTATGCAGATATTCTGCACCTATACTCTTTGCATACTGCATGAATTCATTTCCCGTATGCTCAATGATCACTCTGCGGGCATGTAACATTCCGGCTGAACTGCCTAATATTTTCAACATATTCTTTTTACCGGTTCTTGCTTTGCCGGAAACAAGATAGCAGAATGTTCTTCGCAGATCCACACCATAGATTTCAGCACTTTTTTCATCATAAGCAAATGGAAGCAGGTCTGTTGTATCTGACATAGCCCGCACTTCCTCTAAATCCTCAAACTCACTCCAGACCGGATTTTTAGGAATCATCGGAATCGGTACGGCAAGCGGTGCGTTCCATGCTGCTTTCAACCGTTCACAAGTTGCTCTAATCTTTAACATTCGTTCCATCTCATCGGTTTCATTTTCGACTAATGCTGTCTGAAATTCCAGAATGGAATCTTCCACTTTTACCAGTCCTCTTCCTTTTAACTGCTCCTCCGGTGTAATATCAATGCGTCCGGTGCGAAGCACTTCCGAATACTGATAACGGTCATTCATCACCAATGCCAATGTTGTTGGAATACTGTCTGCCAATCGGTTAGGCAGTCCATTGCTACCCATGTTATTTGCCGTAATAGCAAGAAAAATTCCATATGCCATGCCATCGTGTGCAAGTTTTATCATATCGGCCTCATAACAGTCATCCGTTTTCTCACGAAAACCATTGTAGTTATCTAATAACACCAGAATTGCCGGCATATTTTTACCTTTTGACCGGATATAAGCCGAATAGCTGATCCCTTCTAACTGCTTTTTCCGCTCTGCTATCTTTTTATTCAACATATAAAATAATTTCTTTAAACGATCCGGTTCATCTTCACAGACTACTCCACCTGTCTGTGGTGCATTTTCAAAACATTTTAATGCCTTGTTACTAAAATCTATCATGTAAAGATTCAGTTCTTTTGCCGTATACTTTCTGATCAATGCACCTGCTAAGGTCTGCATAAATGTACTTTTTCCACTGGATATCGTACCAAATACTGCTAAATGTCCCTGTGCTGCAAAATCCACAATGACCGGCTGTTGTTTCTGGTTCTGTGGATCATCATACATTCCAACGATCACATTCAGTCTGAAATCCTTATCCTGTTCTTTCCTAGCCTCTCCTATTTCATCTAAAAACAGTGGATTTTTGATCGGAGGTATCCACAAACTGTAATCCCTATCATATCCCTCTGCTTTTGCAATCTTAGCTAATACGTCCCGGACAGCATCTAACTGTGTGATGACCTGTGCCGTTTCTTTTTCTTTCTTCTGTTTTGGTTTCTTTAACAGAATCCCTCCTGTCATCGTTAAAATAGCAGCTTCTGAATCCTGTCTGACCTGACTGTCTTTGATATACTCAGCTCCGCTCCAGCCTGACTGGAAAAGTTCATAGAGTTCATCATTTCCGACCTGAAGATAACCACGCCCGGTCTGCGTTATGAACGCTGCGTCTTCTTTATGAAGCATTTCTTTACTATCCTGCTTATCCTGTACTCTTAAACACAATTTGAATTTAGAATTAGACCAGATATTTTCATCTACCGTTCCTGCCGGTTTCTGCGTTGCTAAGATCAAATGCACTCCAAGACTTCTTCCTACCTGTGCCACACTGATCAGTTCCTTCATGAACTCCGGCTGTTCTCTTTTTAATTCTGCAAATTCATCCACTACAATAAATAAATGCGGAACCGGTAATTCCGCTTCTCCTGAACGTACTAACTTCGTGTAACTGTTAATATTATTGACTCCGGCAAGATTAAACACCGTCTGTCTCCTGCGGTTTTCACTTTTAATAGAAACCATTGCACGATGGATTTCATTTCCGGACAGATTAGAAATTGCCCCAATCATATGTGGTAAACCTTCAAACAGATTTGCCATGCCACCGCCCTTATAGTCGATGATAAAAAATCCAACATCATCCGGGCTGTAATTGACGGCAAGAGACAGAATATAGGTCTGAAGCGTCTCCGATTTTCCGGAACCGGTAGTTCCTGCGATCAGTCCGTGTGGTCCATGATACTTCTCATGCACATCTAAGATACAGTCTTTACAACCTGCCTTTTGTCCAATGACTGCTTTCAGGCTTTGCTCCGTCCGATGCGTTTTCCATCGTTCTGCTGCTTTTAATTCTTCGAGTGTATGTATCCCATACATTTCAAAAAATGTCAGACATTCCGGCAATTCACCCATTTCTTCTTCCTCATTGACACGGATCACCGCTAACTCTTTTACAAATTCTTCTGTTTCACTTTCTTTAGCTTCATCAAACTGCACCGGATCATAAGTATCTGTTTTTAATAGATGCACTCCCTGAAATGTCTCTGTGTCCTCTATCACATAAGAGCATTGGTTTGGTAGTTTTTCATAACTGTCTGCTAGGATTACTATCGTAAAGTGATACCTGGATGCATCTGACGATATATATCTTTGAATGGATGCTCCCTCTAACAGCGAAACATCTGAAACAAACAGGATTACCGGTATCTCAAACTTCTCTTTCTGCTCCCACGCCTGAACCTCACGTTCCTTTAACTGTTCTTCTAATAATAGAAAAACTTCTTCTGCCTCTATGGGATCAGATGCCATATATCTGACCCGATAGCTGGCAGACCAGACATGTGGCAGCATTCCATAGCGTTTCCATTCGTCCGTCTTATTTTCATCATATACAAATGCCAGCCGTACATCTGTATAACAGTTATTGGAAGCTATCTGTGTGATCAGAATCCTTGCAATATTCAAAGTTGCTTCCTTAGTTCCTACAATTCCTACGATTCCTTCCTTAGAAAGATCGATCGTTTTAGGAATCCCCGGAAGTATTGCCTCTTCTTTTTTTAACTGATATGGTTTTTGGTTTAATTCATCCTCTACTACCTCAAAACGCTCCTTTGGTATCTCGATATAGTTTGAAATATCCCCTGCTCCAAGACCAATTCGTTCTGTTAAAAAATCCTCATGTTCCCGGTTTCTTGTCCATAATTCTTTTGCCTGAACACTATACTGTAGGCATTGCTTTGTGTCAGGATACATCTGTATCATGCTCTGTCGTAATTCTTCTTTTAATGCATAGATTCTATTCCTCTGTTTTTCTATGTATCCTAAATAACTTTCTGTGCGTCTTTTCTCATTTTCCAATATGCTTTTATTTGTATATCGCATATTGATCAACGCCCAGATCACTCCTATCAAAGCAGAAGAACATGCTGTAATGATTCCTGTATACATCATGATTCCGGTACTGCTGCCTGAGGATTTATAACTGTACACAGCTAACATACTCCCTAAAACCATCGGTATCATCATCGTAAATGATGGTCCGATCACCATAAAAAGCGGTTTCTTTTCTACTACCTGTCTGACAGGAGGATGTTCAATGGCAACCACACTCATCTGCGGAGCTTTTAGCTTTCGCGGGGAACGGTGAAAAAATCTGTTTTCTGCAACAGCATGACCCCAGTCATTGCCCTCTCCTGAAAAAGGAATGAGCTTTGGACTTGTCTCAAGAGACTGCTCTTTTTGTTTTATTACTGCACAAAAAGTAATCCCAAATACGATCCGTGCCGCAAAAAGATCTATGATCTCTCCTCCACTCAGCCGACATCGTTTCTCCACTCTCTCACCATTTACATAAGTTCCATTCGAACTACTGTCATTGAGATACCATACCCCCTCTTCACAGCTTATCTCCATGTGATGTCCCGATACCAATGGATGATCTATCACAAAATCATTATCTGCCGCAACACCTGTACGGAGTTTTCCCACCATAGAAGAATAATACTTCTGTAATGGTGCAATAACACTTTCTCTTTTATTCACTAAAATGACCAGTTCCTGACCATATCCGGTAAACACGGAAAAAACATTTTCTTCTCCTAAAGCATATTCAAATACCAGTTCTCCGTCTGACACCAGGTTCTGACCAGATGCAATAGATAACATTGCCTCTGGTCCCTCCTGTTTTAACTCCAAAATAACATCTTCATGGATTTTATATTCTGTCCTGCTAAGGCAGATCTGCTCTTTGCCTTTGTTCTCTTTATTTAAGACAAGCCTCTTACATCTTTTCCAAGAGTATATTGCCAGTTCAAACATCCTCTTTTTCTCCCACTTTCACTTACTTTACAGTAATTTCAGCTTTTGCAGTAACACCATTGACCTTGACTGTGATCGTTGCCGTTCCTGCTTTTACTCCTTTTACTACACCTTTGGAATCTACGGTTGCTACCTTTTTATTACTGCTTGAGTAACTTGGTGTGCCGGTTGATGCCGGTGCATAATTCGTTGTAAGCTGTAAAGTTTTTCCTACCTTTATCGTACCGGACGTTGGACTCACATTTGCATATGGGTCTTTTACCGTAACTTTTGCCTTTGCTAATTTTCCATTTGCCTTAGCTGTGATCGTTGCCGTTCCCTTACCTACTGCAGTGACCTTTCCATTACTTACGGTTGCTACCTTTGTATTTCCGGATCTCCAGGTTACACCACTGTTTCCCTGCACTCCATTCACAGTGACCGTAAATGTAACGGTTTTTGTTGCAGGAGGATAAATATTTGCAGTTTCCCGATCCAGTTTGATCGTCGGCTCCTTTACCTGGATACTCTTAGATGTGCTGACACCATTTGACGTTGCCGTAATCGTTACCGTTCCGGCTCCAACACCTGTAACTTTTCCACCACTGACTTTTGCAATATTCGTATTACCGGAAGTCCATGCCACTGCATCATTTCCAACGGTTCCATTGACGGTTGCCGTCAGTTGTGTACTGCTTCCGGTTCCTTTGGCATAAATCGGATTTCCGCCTGACATCGAAATGGTCTGTCTCATAACGTTTACACTACAGGTTGCCTTACTTCCGGCAAAACTTGCTGTGATCGTTGCATTTCCTGCCCCGGTTCCCTGCACAACACCGTTTGTGACTCTCGCTACTCCCGTATTACTGCTCGACCAGGTTACCGCATCCTTATTTGTTCCATTCACAGTTGCCGTCAACGTAAACGAGCTCCTGCTTCCCGCTGCATAAATCGATGCATTAGACATAGAAACCGTTACCCTTGGTGCGATCACATTTACATTACAGATACAGGTCGTTCCATTCGCTGTTGCCGTAATCTGAACCTGTCCTTTCGACTTTCCTGTTACAAGCCCTGTGTTGCTGACAGTTGCAATATTTGTATTGCTGCTCTTCCATACAACCTGTGTGGAATTTCCAATTGTCTGCGCTTTTAACTGTGTCGTATTTCCGGTACCTGCTGCATAGATTGTTGCGGAACTTGCTGAAATCTGCAATGCATTTTTCATTAATCTGTTATTCTTATATTCCATATTCGAAGCTAACTTCCAACTGTATTTACACTTTAAGCCATTGGCCGGTACTAAAAATGCTACTCCACCTGCTCCATCCACATCGGTTCTCATATTCAATACTAATTTATCTGCCTTACTTTCACTTCCGGCAAGATAAAATTTCGATGCATAGATTCTTAATTCTTTTGCATTCAGGCCATTGACCGTTACCTGATCTTTGCTTGCATTATAACTGATATTACTGCCTGTAATCCCTGTCGTTGTCTTGATACAGGCTGCTATTTCACTACAGTTACTGTTTGCCGGTGCCCCCTGAAATAATTCGTTCCTGTTATTCAGATAATAGGTTGTTGTTGTCTGTGCCTTTACAAACATCGTAAAGACACCAAACAGCATAATTACCATAAAACTGCTCCAGATGACTGCTCTTTTCTTCATGCTTCACTCTCCCCCTTTATTTCAATTTCAACTTTTTCCCCTGGGAATAAGCTCCCGTGATTCCATTGCACTTTAATGCTGCCTTGATGGTGATCTTATGTCCTTTATGTTTTTTTAAAGCCTTTGCCAGTCCGTTTCCATTGACTGGTTTTTTACAGTACTTTCCCTTATCCACTTTATATTTGTATAGAATTGTAAATCCTTTATCTTTCTCCCAATTCTTTACCTTTATACTCTTTTTCGTTACAACCAGATTTGCTTTTGGTGGATAGATTGTAAATTTCTTTTGCAGCGTTCCACTGTACATCCCGATTCCCTGGATTTTTACGACTGCCTTTTTCGATACTTTTTTATTGTTAGAATAACTCAGTTTATAATCCCTGCCTGCCAGTAAGGTTTGATTCTGGTAAGTAACCGTCACTCTTGGCTTGATTCTTTTCCCTTTTTTATAGATGCTTTTATCATGAATCTGGATCTTAGCACCCGCTATGGATTTTTTTACAATCGAAAATTTCTTTTGTAATACTCCTGTATAGTTGCCTTTTCCTTTTACCGTAATGACAGCCGTCTGATCTCCTGCTTCTTTATTATTGCTATAGTCCACGGTATAATCCGTATTTTCTTTTAATGTATAGTTTCCACACATAACACTGATCTTCGGTGTGATCGCATATCCGGTGTAGGACTGATTCTGTACATCGCTTATTTCGCAATTTGACGTTAAAGGATATTGCTTTATGGTAAATTTCAGACTCATTTTTCCATAGTAGGCATTTTTCCCAACAATTTGTACTGTTGCCTGATCTCCGGCATTAACATTATTACTGTAAGTAACAGAATAATCTTCTGCACTGACCTCTTTTCCACTATAATATAATTTCACTGCCGGCTTAATCTGCTGTCCATTGTATACGGCACTGTACTGTCCATATGGAACTCCACCTAAATATACCTTGTAATTGCTGTTATCACTGGACATATTGTGGATATAGATAAGTTTGTCAGAAAAACCATTGTTTTTTGCCCAGCTTTCATAACTCTTTCCGCTATACAAATATAGGGCATTGACATGTGAACTTCCCTGCAGCATATTCCCTGCAATTTCCTGTGTATCTGTTCCGTTCGCATATAGGAACCATATTTTTTCAAGCCGCTTACAATCAGAAAATGCATATTCTCCGATCTTTCCTGTCTTTGATGGAATTACAATACTCTCCATCTCACAATCTGTAAACGCATAATCTCCAATCTCTTGTAACTGTCCCTCTTCAATCTCTATCTCAGATAAAAAATCACATTCAAAAAAAGCACAATTCCCGATCATCTCCACGCTCGCCGGAATCTTGATATACTGCATGGATTTGCATCCTGCAAATGCAAAGTCCATGATCTCTGTATTGCCCTTTGGGATAACTACCGGACTCTTCTTTGTACTTTGCAGACTGTTACAGTTTGCAAAGCCCATGGTACCGATTGCCTTTACTGTTTCCGGAATATTGATCGTCTTTAAATTTTTACAATTCTTAAATGCCGCAATTCCGATTTCTGTCAGTTTTGAATCCTGTATCACAACACTCTCTAAAGAATCACATCCGTAAAATGCATAATCTCCAATATTTTTCAAATAAGAGTTGATCTGTACTTTTTTAATCTTATCTTTCTGTGCTGCCCATGGCACCGTACTGTTTACGGTATAATTCGGCATTTCTTCAATATTATCGCTGTAAATTGTCAGTGTTCCATCCTCTGTCAGCCGATAACTGATCGTTGTATTTGCAATTGTGCCGCTCAACAGTTCTGTACTGCCTGCTGCAAATACGGACTGTCCCTGCATAACCCATAGTAAAATTCCTATTACAAAAATTATACTCCTCTGTATCTTTTTCATTGCTTCCTCCCTGTTTTTATCATCACTCAGCTCCATCAATATTGATTTCCGGTTTTTTCTCACTATCTGCCCCATCGATCAACATGTTATTCTCTTTCTGTTCAGGTTCCTGTGATGTCTGCGGTGCTTCCGTCGCTTGCTGTGGCTCGGATGCCTGCGGTGTCTCCACTGCCTGTGGTGTTTCCGGTGTCTGTGACGGTTCTGATGTCTGTGGAACTTCCTGTGACGGTGTCTGCGATGTCTCCGGCTCCTGTGCCGTCGATGTACCTGATGTTTTATCCTGTGCCTTTGTTTTTGGCACTTCCTGTTCTATTTCAGCACTGCTATCATCCACATTCTCCTGTTTGCTATCTTCCGTATCCTCTTCCTGTTTCTGTTCTGTTGTATCCTCTTTCGTATTCTCTGTCTTTTTCTCTTTCTTTTTCTGTTGTTTCTTAGAATCTGCCTTTTTATCGTTGCTTTCCTCTGTCTGTATCTGTTCTTTTTCTGTATTGTTCACTGGAACAATACTCTTTATTTTGATAAATACTGCTGCCATCACACCTAAAAATCCTACTGCTAAGACAGCGATCAGAGCATATAGCAACGCCCGATTCTTTTTCTTTGGAGTCTGCACCTGTTCTTTTTGGGTGACCGGTTCTGTAATATCCCTCCTCTCTTCCTGTTGCTTTCTTTTTTCAAAATTCTGCTCAAAAAGACCTACGGTACCTTCCTCCCGTTGTCGGACCTGTCTTTTTTTAGCATCTGTCATTCCATATATTCGATTCAGATTCTTACTGGTATTGCCATTTAAACACTCTAATGCTTCTTTCATTTGAAGAATACTGCCATATCTGTCTTCTTTTTGATACTGACAGGACTTCATCACAATATTTCCAAGTTCTTTGCCTCCATGACGGGGTTTCGGAAATGTCTCTCCCTGTATCCGGCGATACAACGCATTTTCTCTGTCTACATAAGTTACCTTTTTCGGATATTCCGGGAAAAACGGTAAACGGTTGTCATTTAGCATCCGATACATGACCAGTCCTAAAGAATACATATCTACTAAGATATCGCTTTCTTTGCCCTGATAAATCTCCGGTGCCATATAAGGATAAGTCCCTTTTTTTGACATTCCAAACGTTGTCTTTTCAATGGTTCTTGCGATTCCGAAATCTCCCAGTTTAAAATCTCCGGTTGCTGAAACAAAAATATTTTCCGGTTTAATATCACGATGCACAACATGATACTTCTGACACACTTCTAATGCCGTCAAAATATCGGTTCCTAATTTGATCACCGTCTGTTCTGTAATTTCATGTTCCTCCGAATAATCTAAAAGAGATGTCAGTAATTCCATCCTGATAAGAATATCCCATCCGATATGATCCTCATGTGGTATGACACGATGATCTTCATAGGTAACAATATTGGTATGCCCTTTGAGTTCGGACATAATTGCAATCTCTTTGATAATTTCTTCTACGAATCCATAGAAATAAGATGTGATACTTTTGTTATCGATTCCCTCTCCCATAACGGCTCTTAATTCGCTGTTATTTCCGGGGATAGATATAATCTTTAGAGCTGATTTCATAGACAAACCGAACTCATTTCGTTCGATCTCCACTACTTTTCCATAACTTCCCTCTCCGATCGTTCTGGTGATGACCCACTCATCCAAAACTTTATCTCCTATTTCATATAACATTTCATAACTTCCTCTTGTCTTTCGTTTGTACCTGATACTTATTTAATATACTCCCACTTTTCCTATATTTCAATTATTTTAGTGATTTTTTGTCTAATTTCTGTACACTATTGCCTATATGTATAAAAAGACGCTACTTTATGTAACGCCTTTTTGATCCCATTTCTGCTGCTTCCTATTCTCACTTCATATTTATTTAAAGATTTGTCCTTACCAGCTTTGGCTTATATCCGTTCTTTTCTAATGCCTTCATGATCTGTTTCTTATGTTCTGTTCCAAATGCCTCTAACGTGATCCGAAGCTCTACGGCTGCACTTCTATTAATAGAAACAAACTGGTTATGCTCTAATTTAATAACATTGCCCTGCTCTTTTGCAATGGTATCTGCCACCCTTGACAGTTCGCCCGGTTTATCCGGCAACAGCACCGATACCGTAAAGATACGATCACGGAAGATCAGTCCCTGCTGAACCACGGAGGACATGGTGATCACATCCATGTTACCGCCACTCAGGATCGAAACCACTCGTTTTTCTTTCACATTCAGATGCTTTAAGGCTGCTACGGTCAGCAGACCGGAATTTTCAATTACCATCTTGTGATTTTCCACCATATCTAAAAATGCAACCACTAGTTCATCATCATCTACGGTAATGATATCATCTAAATTTTTCTGGATATATGGGAAAATCTTTTCTCCCGGTGTCTTTACGGCTGTACCATCCGCAATGGTATTCACATTCGGAAGTGTAGTTACTTTTCCTGCTTTTAAGGATGCCTGCATACAGCTTGCACCTGCCGGCTCTACGCCGATAACCTTGATCTTAGGATTCAAAAGTTTTGCAAGTGTGGAAACGCCGGTAGCCAGTCCGCCTCCGCCGATCGGAACTAAGATATATTCTACTAACGGAAGTTCCTTAAAAATCTCCATGGCAATGCTGCCCTGACCGGTAGCGACTGCTAAATCATCAAACGGATGGATAAAGGTATATCCTTTTTCTTCCGCCAATTCATATGCCTTTGCACAGGCTTCGTCATAAACATCTCCATATAATACCACTTCCGCTCCATAGCTCTTAGTACGGTTTACTTTGATCAGCGGTGTGGTAGTCGGCATGACGATCGTAGCTTTGACCCCGTAGCATTTTGCTGCATAGGCAACTCCCTGCGCATGGTTTCCTGCCGATGCCGTGATCAGTCCTTTTTCCCTCTCCTCATCGGACAGGGTACTGATCTTATAATATGCTCCTCTGACCTTATATGCCCCGGTAAACTGCATATTCTCCGGTTTCAGATAGACCTTGTTTCCTGTCTGTTCACTTAAAAAATCACTGTAGATTAATTTTGTCTCTAAGGTAACCTCTTTGACTTTCTCACTTGCCTCTTCAAATTTCTCCAATGTCAGCATGTCTTACTCCTCTCTTGTGGAAAATAATGCATCCACAAACTGCTCTGAATCAAATTTTTGTAAATCATCAATCGTCTCACCAACTCCGATATACTTCACCGGTATACCAAGTTCTGACTGGATCGCTACGGCAATTCCACCTTTTGCGGTTCCATCCATCTTCGTTAAAATGATTCCGGTAATATCCGCAACTTCCATAAACTGCTTTGCCTGTGCCAGTGCATTCTGACCAGTAGTTCCATCCAGGACCACTAAAGTTTCACGGAATGCATCCGGGTATTCTTTATCAATAATACGGTTGATTTTCTTTAATTCTTCCATCAGGTTCTTCTTATTGTGAAGTCGTCCTGCGGTATCACAAAGAAGGACATCTGCCTTTCTCGCTTTGGCTGCCGCTACTGCATCATATACGACCGCTGCCGGATCTGCTCCCTCCTGGCCGCCGATCATATCAACGCCTGCACGGTGCGCCCATTCTTCTAACTGTGCTCCTGCTGCTGCACGGAATGTATCGGCTGCTGCAAGCACCACTTTTCTTCCCTGTGCCTTGAGCTTGCCTGCCAGTTTTCCGACAGAAGTTGTCTTTCCGACACCATTGACTCCGACTACCAGTACGACGGATTTCTCATGTTCAAAGCGGTATGCAGTCTCTCCGACCTCCATCTGCTCCTTAATGCTCTGGATCAGTAACTCCTTACATTCTTCCGGCTGCTTAATATGATTTTCCTTTACCTTTTGCTGCAAATTCTCCAGAATCTCCTGTGTCGCGCGTACACCGATATCTCCCATGATCAGGATTTCTTCGATTTCTTCATAAAAATCATCATCTATGGAAGAAAAGCCACTGAAAATGGAATCAATTCCTGACACAAAGCTGTCTCTGGTCTTTGTAAGTCCAGCCACCAGACGGCTGAAAAATCCCTGTTTCTTTTCTGTTTCGGAATTTTCCTCGGATTCATTTTCGCTGGACTCTGTTTCAGAATTTTGTTCGGATGTATCTTCTGTAGGCTCTGTTTCAGAGCTTTCTTCGGATGTATCTTCCATAGGCTCTGCTTCAAAGCTTTCTTTCGCTTCTTCTTCGATAGATTCTGCCTCTTCCGTCACTTCTTCTGCGACTGCTTCCGGTGTCTGCTCTTCTTTTTCCTTTGACATTTTAAAGCCCCACTTCATACTCTTTCCTCCTTTAATCAAGTTCTTTTTCTATCAGATTGACGGATACCAGCGTGGAGACTCCCTTTTCCTGCATGGTAATACCATAGAGTCTGTCTGCTGCTGCCATCGTTCCCCGTCGATGCGTAATGATGATAAACTGTGTGTTTTTCGTCAGTTTATGTAAATACTTTGCAAAACGTGCCACGTTATTATCATCCAATGCCGCCTCAATCTCGTCTAAGAGACAAAATGGGGATGGTTTCAGGTTCTGAATTGCGAATAACAGTGCAATTGCCGTTAAGGATTTCTCTCCTCCGGAAAGCTGCATCATATTCTGCAGTTTTTTGCCCGGCGGCTGTGCAATGATACGGATGCCACTCTCTAAAAGTTCTTCTTCCTCCACTAATTCAAGTGTTCCCTTTCCACCACCAAAGAGTTCTTTAAATGCCTTGTCAAACTCTCTTTGGATATCTGCAAACTTCTCTGCAAACTGCCGTTTCATGCCGGTATCTAAATCCTCAATGATCCCTAATAAAGTCTGCTCTGCTTCGATCAGATCATCATGCTGTCCTTTTAAAAATCCGTAACGCTCGGATATCTCTTTATATTCCTCAATAGCATTGACATTGACATCCCCTAATTTTCGGATATCCTCTTTGATCTGTGTGATGGATTTCTTCATCTCGGTCAGATTGTCGTATTCCTCATTTCGCAGCGCCTTGGCATTGTTAAAGGTCAGTTCGTATTCTTCCCACATATAATTCTGTTGGGATTCTAACGCCTCTTCTAATTTTTCCCTCTGCTGGTTCAAACGGAAGATTTCTTTGTCTAACTCATTCATCTGACGGCTGACTTCCTCGCGTTTTTCAAAGAAGCCCTTGTACTCCGTGTTCATCTCTTCCTTTTGCTGCTGGGATTCCTTTAATTCCTTCACTAATGATGCATAGGTATCATCAGAAGCTAAGATCGTCTTTTCAATCTCTTCAATGTCTGCCTGTTTTTTCTTCGCATCCTCTTCGGAAAGTTCTGCATCTGCTTTTACTTTTTCGATCTCTTCGGCAAACCGCTCCGCCTCTCTTTGGATACGTTCTAAATTCTCGATCGCAAACTCTGTTTTCTGTCGGATATTCGCTTCTTCTAACTGTATCTCCGAAACATTTTTTGCCGCACCCTCTTCTACATAGATCTGCTCATCTAAGATTTCCCGGAAGGCCGCATTTGCCTGCTCGATCTCTTTTTCACGAGTGGCTGCCTGCTCGATCTGCTGTGCGATCTGTTCCTTCTTTTCATGGATCTCTGCTATCTGCTGCTCGATCTGGACACTCTCTGCCTGCAATCCGGAAAATACGCTCTCACTCTCTTCCTTTTGTTCCTTGGCACGACTGACATTCATCTGTGCCGTATTCTTTAAGATCAATGCTTTTTGCAGGTCTCCACGAAGTTGTTCTAAATCCTCGGTCAGTAAATCTTTTGCGGTACGGATATCCAGATTGCGCTGTTTTAATTCTTCAATTTCTTTTTTCTGCGTGGCAATATTTTTTTCGAGTTCTTCTATTTCTCTTTTTCTTCCAAGCAGATTACTGCTGTTTTTAAACGCACCACCGCTCATCGAGCCGCCCGGACTTAAATATTCCCCTTCTAAAGTTACCATATGAAGGGAATAGTGGTATTTTTTTGCGATCACAACTGCATGGTCGATCGTATCAATGACAAGCACTCTTCCTAACAGATAAGCCATGATCCCGTCATATTTCTTATCATTTGATACCAAATGGTCGGCATAGCCGATAACACCTTTTTCCTGCTCTGCCTCATGATTTCTGCGCGGTTCTTTTTTTCCCACACTGGTCAACGGTAAAAACGTCGCACGGCCATAGCGGTTTTCCTTTAAATACCGGATCATCTGCTTTGCGGTCTCTTCATCTTCCGTGACAATGTTTTGCACATTACTGCTTAGGGCTGTCTCGATCGCCGTTTCATACTGCTTTTTCACCTGGATCAGGTCTGCTACCACCCCATGGATGCCGGACTCCGTCTCCTTTTTTTCCATGATACGACGGATGCTGTTGCCATAACCCTCATAGCGTTCTGCGATATTTTTCAGCGACTCTAAACGTGACTGCATTTTGTTATAATGAATGTTCGCCTGTTCTAACTTCTTAACATTCTCCTGTGTCTTTTGCCGCCACTCTTCCTTCTGCGCCTGCATCTTCGCTTCGTTTTCTTTGCCTTTTATGATCTTAGCCTCTATATCGGCAAGTTCCTGTTCGCTCTTTTGCAGGGCTTCCACTAAACCGCTTTCCTCGGTCTTACGCTGTAAAAGTCTTTGATTCAACTGGGATTTTCGGATCTGGATCTGTTCTAGCATCGTATCGTAACGCTGCTGTCCTGCCTTTACGGATGCTTTCCGGTTTAACAGCTCAATGATCTCATTTTTCCCCTCTTCAATGCCTTCCTTACAACGAGTAATCTCTGCCTGAATCGACTGTAATTTTTCCTGTGCCTGTTCCCTGGTCTTTTCAATCGCTGCAAGCTGCGTCTCATATTCCTGACGCTGTGCATCATAAGTGCTCCCCTGTTGCCTGCGTTCTTCCTGCTGTGCCTCAATGGAAGCGATCCGTTCCCCTAAATGCTCTTTGGTAAGCTGTGCCGTATGGATCTGTTCTTTTAAGACATTGATCTGACCTTCTAATTTTCCTTTGGTCACATCTGTGCCTGCAATGGAATCCTTCAGATTGCTGATCTTTTCATCCATCTGCGTCATTGCCTCTTCCATTGCCGCATACTCACTTTTCATCTTCTCATGCTGTTCTTTGGTTTCCGTAAGATGCTCACTTGCAATTTCAAAGTTCTTTCCTGCCTCATCTAAAAGCTGTTCGATCCGCTCTACTTCTAAGAGGAACATATTGACATCGTATTCTTTCAGTTCCTCTTTCTTTTTTAAATATAAATGTGCTTTTTCGGACTGACGCTCTAACGGTGCTAACTGACGCTCTAACTCTGAAAGAATGTCATTGACACGCACAAGATTTTCTCTCTCATGCTCTAATTTTTTCTGAGCCGTCACTTTTCTGCGTTTGTATTTTACAATACCTGCCGCTTCATCAAAAAGCTCCCGTCGTTCCTCCGGTTTTCCACTTAAAATACGGTCAATCTGTCCCTGACCGATAATGGAATAACCCTCTTTTCCGATTCCCGTATCATAAAAGAGTTCATTGACATCTTTTAACCGGCACGGACTTCCGTTCATCAGGTATTCGCTCTCACCGGAACGATAGACTCTTCTTGCAATGGTCACTTCCTCATAGTCCACCGGCAGCTTATGATCTGAATTATCCAATGTAATTGCAACATAAGCATAACTCAACGGTTTCCGATTCTCCGTTCCCGCAAAAATGACATCTTGCATACTCGCACCACGAAGCTGCTTTGCACTCTGTTCCCCAAGTACCCAGCGCACTGCATCTGCAACATTACTTTTTCCGCTTCCGTTTGGTCCTACGATCCCTGTGATCCCGTTGTGAAAATCAAATACGATTTTATTCGCAAAAGCCTTAAAACCGTGTACTTCGATACTTTTTAAATACATCCTGTTCCCTCACTGCTTACGATTGTTCTTCACGCAGTTTCAGTATTCCGCGGTACGCGGCTTCCTGCTCTGCTCCCTTTTTGGTCCTGCCTTCGCCCTGTCCGATGACCCGGTCGCCGACATATGCCTCTGCCACAAAGTGTTTGTTGTGGTCCGGTCCTTCCTCTTTTACCAGACGATATCCCAGTTCTTCCTTATGGGATGCCTGTACAATCTCCTGCAGGATAGTTTTGCTATCATAAAAGAGCTGTTTGTGCTCGATATCCGTTAAGATAAAACGTAAAATAAACTCTTTTGCACTAGCAAAACCACCATCTAAATAAATGGCACCTATCACAGCCTCGAGCGCATCGGAAAGAATGGATTTACGACTTCTTCCGCCTGTCATATCCTCTCCTTTTCCCAAATAGAGATACTTTCCAAGATCCATTTCCTTGGTGCAGAGTGCCAGTGTCGGTTCACAGACAATGCTTGCACGCAATTTTGTCAGATCTCCTTCCGGCTTGTCCTGATATGTGTTAAATAAATACTCACTGGAGATGATCTCAAGGACTGCATCACCTAAAAACTCCAGTCTCTCATTATCGGAAAGTCTGTGCATATGCTTCTCATTTGCATAAGAACTGTGTGTCAATGCCTGACGCAGCAGATTCTTATTCTGAAACTGATATCCGATCACCTGTTGAAACTCTTCCATTTTTTTCTGATTCTGGTACAAAATTCTTTCTCCTCTTTCCATATATAACGAAAAGCCCTCTGAAAAAGAAAGGGCTTCTCACTACTCATTTCCTTGTTCTGTTATGCTAAAGCATTCTTAATCTGCTCTACGGCATCACCGACTGTCACAATTTTTTCTGCATCTTCGTTGGCGATCTCAATATCAAATTCTTCCTCTAATCCCATGATGATCTGGAATACATCTAAGGAATCTGCTCCTAAGTCATCGGTAAATGTTGTTTCCATTGTAATCTCATTTTCATCAACGTTTAATACTTCTGCGATAATCGCTTTAATTTTTTCAAATTCCATATCGATTTCCTCCTTATTCCTGTTCTTCCTGTTTTTGTACAATATAAGTTTTTATTTTCTGATTGATGTCCTGTTCCTGGAATACGGCACACTGCAAAATGGTATTTTTAATCTCTGCCGCCTTAGAGCTTCCATGTGTCTTAACGACCAGACCGTTTAAGCCTAACAGCGGTGCTCCACCGTACTGTGCGGTATCAAACTGTTTCAGCGTGCTCTTCAACGCCGGCTTTACCATCAATGCTCCGATCTTGCTCTTTAACGATGACATCATGCCCTGCTTTACGGCACTCATTAATGTCGATGCCACGCCTTCATAGAGTTTTAAGATCACATTTCCGGTAAATGCTTCACACACAATGACATCTGCATATCCGTGCGGAATCTCTCTCGCCTCAATGCTTCCAACAAAGTTAATATCTTCACATTCTTTTAACAGTGGAAATGTCTCTTTTACCAGTGCATTTCCTTTTTCTTCCTCTGCTCCGATGTTGACGATCGCAACTCTCGGCTTTTTGATGCCCATGACATGTTCCATATAAATAGAACCCATCTTTGCAAACTGTACTAAATGGCTCGGTCTCGCATCCACATTCGCACCACAATCGACTAAAAGGGATACTCCCTGTTCCGTTGGGATCAGCGGTGCCAACGGTGGTCTTTCAATTCCTTTAATCCTGCCTACGATAACCTGTCCACCTACAAGAATGGCTCCTGAACTTCCTGCTGACACAAAAGCATCTGCCTCACCGTTCTTTACCATATTCATTCCTACCACAATGGAGGAATCCTTTTTCTTGCGGATCGCCATGACTGGCGGCTCTGCGGTCTCTATCACTTCGGATGCATGGACAATCTCCATTCTTTCCTTAGGATAGGTATATTTTTCCAGTTCCTCGGATATGACATCTTCCTGTCCGACCAAAAGAACATGGATGTTATTTTTTTCGTTTACTGCTTCCACTGCACCCTTGATCATCTCTTCCGGTGCATGGTCTCCTCCCATTGCATCCAGTACAACCCGTACCTCTTCCTGCATAGGAATACCTCCTTATTCGCATGTCTATAAGAAAATATACTATATCTGTTTCTATAAATCAACCACAAAAAACGGTTGTTTCTAAAAATTGCCTTTTACGAAAAATCTTCTTTCCCGTCTTCCCTGTCCTCTTCCTTGATATAATTCACAAAGACACTCTCTAAGATTACCTCTGCAAACCATGCACACAACACCGGAATGATCAAAAACAGCGGCGGTATCAGCCATACCAAAAAGGCACCTACTCCTAACACGGCTAAAAGTGCAAGGCTCTTTGGAATGTGGATGACCGTCATGATCGCACTGTTTCTTAACACTTCCTTTGTACTATTCTGAAATCTTGCAATGTATGCAAAGGTATATACCATCCACAAAATTTCCGCCATCAGCAGTACCGCAAAAAATACATAGGCACTTCCGTATGGACTTCCGGCACGAAAGATTCCATACATCACATAGATGTCAAATCCAAGCAAAGCACCGATCCCGGCAAAGATAAGCCAGCAGATGGTTGCCTGTTTAAAATTCTCTTTCCATGCCCGCTTATATTCTTTCCAAAGATAACTCCTGTCACAGCGGAGTACTTTGTGCGTGGTATAATAAAGTGCTGTCGTTGCCGCTCCGATCGTAATGATTGGCAGACAACTGAGCAGATACAGCAGACAGAGCAACAGACTGTCTGTGATTTTTCCTAATATAGAAAGCAGCGTATTATCATGTTCTGTGTTCACAGCTTTCCCTCCTGAAAAAATAGAAAAAAGGAGTGTTCTTTCAAACACTCCTCAACCATGACAGATTAATCCTGTGCAACGATTTCTCTCTTGTTATATGAGCCACAGCTTTTGCAAACTCTGTGAGGCATCATTAACTCTCCGCATTTACTGCATTTTACTAAAGTCGGAGCAGTCATTTTCCAGTTTGCTCTTCTTTTATCTCTTCTACCCTTAGAGGATTTGTTCTTTGGACAAATTGACATTTGGTTACACCTCCTTAAAATTCTTAAATACATCTTGGATAACTGCCATTCTTGGATCTGGTTCTGTCTTTTCACAGTCACAGGTACCATGATTCAGATTCTTGCCGCACTTCTTACAAATGCCTGCACAATCCTCTTTACATAATACTTTCATGGGCCAGTTAACCAAAACTTCATCATAAATGATTCTATCTAAATCAAGATGAAATCCAAGCATGTAGTCCTTCGCTTCCAGCTTTTCCTCATCCACATCCGGAGTCTCCTCTAATGGGATCTCCTTATTGATGTCTATATGGAATGTTGTCGGAACTTCCTCCAGACAACGGTCACAAGGAATCTCAATGGTCAGCTCTGTCGTACCCTGAACAAACAGCCGCTTATTCTCTTCGTTCCTGATATGGAGTGCCACATCTTCCTTTTTTGTAATAGGAAATTTACCCAGCTTCGAGTCGAATGTGACGAGGTCCACGGGAACTCTTTTTTCTACTTCCCTGTTTTCCAAAGCTTTGATATCTGTCAAATCAACTTTCATCTTCTTCTCCTATTCACACCTAAACAATTATACATATCCACCGGATATTTGTCAACAGATTTTGCCTTATTTCAGCTATATTTTTGAGCTATTTCTGAACCAGTGCCGCTGTCTCTCTTGCAATGGCAAGTTCTTCGTTTGTCGGCACCATCAGAACCTTGACTTTAGAGCTTTCTGTAGAGATCACTAAATCCTCTCCACGTCTCTTATTTGCTTCTTCATCTAACTCTACGCCAAGGTATCCTAAATAATCGCAGATCTTCTTACGGGTCTCACCGGAATTCTCTCCTAAGCCTGCGGTAAAGCAGATTGCATCCACTCCGTTCATAGCGGCTGCATAGGCACCGATATATTTTACCACGCGGTAGCAGAATACATCCTGTGCGAGTGCTGCTCTTTCATCGCCTGCTTCTGCTGCTGCCTCAATGTCACGGAAATCACTGGATACACCGGAGATACCATAAACACCGGATTTTTTATTTAAAACATCCATGATGTGTTCCATCTCAAAATTCTCTTTTTCTGCAATATACTCAATGACGGATGGATCGATGTCACCACTTCTCGTTCCCATAACAAGTCCCTCTAACGGTGTCAGACCCATGGAAGTATCTACAGATTTTCCATTTTTTACTGCACAGACAGATGCACCGTTTCCTAAATGACAGACGATCGTCTTTAAGGATTCGTATGGCTGTCCTAACATATCTGCAGCATGCTTGGATACATAGCTGTGGCTGGTTCCGTGGAAACCGTATTTACGAACTTTGAACTGTGAGTAGTACTTATAAGGAATACCATACATATACGCCTCAGCAGGCATCGTCTGATGAAATGCCGTATCAAATACTGCTGCCATCGGAACACCCGGCATCAGCTTCTGACAGGCTTCAATACCGATCAGATTTGCCGGATTGTGTAAAGGTGCTAATTCACTGACACGCTCTACTGCTGCGATCACTTCATCCGTGATCAATGTAGATTCTGTGAATGCCTCTCCACCATGAACGATACGATGACCGACAGCTCCGATCTCATCTAAAGATGAAATGGCGCCTGTCTTTGGATTTACCAGTGCCTCTAACACCAGTTTGACAGCTTCTGTATGTGTTGGCATATGCTCTTTTGTAATCTCTTTTTCATTTCCTTCGGACTGATAAACCAGTCTTCCATCAATTCCGATTCTCTCGCACAGACCTTTTGCAAGCACTTCCTCACTTGCAGAATCGATCAGCTGAAATTTTAAAGAACTGCTTCCGCAGTTGATGACCAATATATTCATTTCTTTTCCTCACTTCTTCTTTTTTCCTGATTTTAAACAGTAAAGTATATTTATTATAATCGTTTTCTCTTTTTTATACAAGTCCCCCTGCCGGAGTCTTGCTGATAAAAAACGGGCATGCTATAATTGAGCCATTCTCATCCAAAGCCATCAATAAACAGGGAGTGTACGAAAAAATGAATGTTACAGGTATTATTGCAGAATACAATCCGTTCCACAACGGACATCTTTATCAGTTAGAAAAAGCAAGAAATGATACAAATGCCGACTATCTTATCGTGGTCATGAGCGGGGATTTTGTACAGCGGGGTGCCCCCGCTTTGATCGACAAATATACCAGAGCCAAAATGGCATTAGAAAACGGAGCGGATCTGGTATTAGAACTTCCGGTCCTCTGGTCTACGGCAAGTGCGGAATATTTTGCCGGGGCAGGCATTGCCCTTTTAGACCGCATCGGGGTAACTTCCGCTGTCTGCTTTGGCTGTGAAACGCCGGATCAGGCTGCCCTGCTGTCCTTAGCACGTTTTTTAGCCGAAGAAACTTCCGCATATCGCTCTGCTTTGAATGATGCCTTAAAAAAAGGAATGAGTTATCCTGCCGCAAGAGCCTTTGCCGTACAGACTTCCCTGTCTGCCCCTTTATCCGGTGACCCTTCTGTCTTAGCTTCGGTTACACCCGAATTAGCAGAAACGATCTTAGCTTCGCCGAATAATATCTTAGGACTGGAATACTGCAAAGCTCTTTTTCGCCGGAACAGTCAGATCCGCCCGGTTCCCATTGCCCGTATCGGAAGCGGTTATCACGCCAATAACTTAGATACTTCTTTTGCGTCTGCGACCGGAATCCGTTCTTATCTGAACGGACTGGCCGACCTTTACAGTGACCTTTCTGCCTTAGATGCGTGGATGCCAAAAAGTGCCTTTTTGACCTTATGCGAAGCATTGAACGCACATCCGCTGATGTTTGAAGAGGATTTTGCCGCTATGCTAGGCTATTGTCTGGTTACTCACGACTCATTTACCGACTATGCAGACGGCTCTTTGGAGCTTTCTAACCGGATTCTGCGACAGCGGGAACATTTTTCATCCGTTGTGGATTTTCTGGATGATCTAAAGACCAAAGAAGTAACCTACACCCGTCTGAGCAGGCTTCTTACTCACATTCTTTTAGATATAAAAGAAAAAGATTACGGCTTTTACCGTAATCTTGATTATGTACCATATGGAAAAATACTTGGTTTTCGCGAGGATGCTGCTCCTCTTTTAAAGGAACTGAAACAACATTCCACGATTCCGCTTCTCACCTCTCCTTTGGACAAAAAACAGCAGTTAGATGAAGCAGCCCAAGCTCTTTTGAAAAAAGATGTGCTTGCTTCTGAACTCTATCGTATGGCTGCCGTACAAAAGAGCGGTTTTGCGATTCCAAACGAATATAAACGAAAATTTCTGCGGGTATGATCATCTTTTGATGATCGTACCACCGCCCGCAACATATTCTCCATCATAAAATACTAAAGCCTGTCCCGGAGTCATGGCTCTTTGCGGTTCTTCAAACGTGCATCGGATCAGATCATCGTCAATCTGCTCGATCAGTGCCGGTGCTCCCTGATGTGCATAGCGGATTTTTGCCTTAAAATGCTGTTTTTCCTTTAAATCCGGTACCGACATAAAGTTGATCCGGTCTGCATAGACTTCCCGCACAAAAAGATCTTCATTATCTCCAATGACCACTTCATTCGTTTCAGGACGGATTTCCGTTACAAAAACCGGTTTTCCCATAGAAAGATTTAAGCCCTTTCTCTGTCCAATGGTATAGTGGGTAATTCCCTTATGTTTTCCCAAAACCGTTCCGTCTTCTAAGACAAAGTTTCCTTCTTTTGCAACACTGTCTCCAATCTCGCGTTCAATAAATCCGGCATAATCGCCATCCGGTACAAAACAGATGTCCTGACTGTCCGGTTTGTTTGCCACACGCAGATTGATCTTTTCAGCAATGCTTCGTATCTCGTCTTTCGTATAATCTCCCACCGGCATCAGGGTATGTGACAACTGTTCCTGCGTCAGATTATACAGTGCATAGGTCTGGTCTTTTTTTGCTGTTACGGAATTCTTGATGGCATATCTGCCATTTGCAAGCTGCTCGATTCTGGCATAATGTCCGGTGGCAATGTAATCTGCTCCGATATCGAGACTCCTTTTTAGCAGTGCTTCCCATTTTACATGACGGTTGCAGGCAATACACGGATTCGGTGTTCTTCCTAAACGATATTCGCCGATAAAATAATCCATGACCTGTTCTTTGAATTCCCGCTTAAAATTCATGACATAATAAGGAATTCCAAGTTCTCCTGCTACTCTTCTTGCATCATCCACAGCACTCAGTCCACAGCATCCGCCATTTTCTTCCTGTATCTGTGTACTCTCGTCCTGCCAGATCTGCATCGTAACTCCGATGACATCATAGCCCTGTTCTTTTAAGAGATATGCCGCTACGGATGAATCTACACCGCCCGACATTCCCACTACTACCTTTTTTTTCTCCATAATTTCCTCCGGCTTAGTAGTCCTCCTCCACTTCGCCCTCGGAAATATCGGATTTTGGCTGCTCTAAGCCCTGTATTACTATATTATTCTTTTCTGCGTAATCCCAGAGTGCGGCATGGATCGCCTCCTCTGCTAACAAAGAACAGTGTACCTTGACCGGTGGCAATCCGTCAAGTGCTTCCATCACTGCTTTGTTTGTAACTTCTAACGCTTCCTGTACGGTCTTACCTTTTACAAGCTCTGTTGCCATGCTGCTGGTTGCTACCGCCGCACCGCAGCCAAAGGTTTTGAACTTACAGTCACGGATGACTTCGTCATCATCAATATCTAAAAAAATTCTCATGATGTCCCCGCATTTTGCATTTCCTACGGTTCCAACTCCACTTGCGTTCTCTATCTCTCCTACGTTTCTTGGATGCTGAAAATGATCCATTACCTTTTCGCTGTACATAAAATAAATCCTCCTTATTCTGAAACTGCACTTTTTTTCTTGAAGTCCTCATAGAGCGGTGACATATCACGCAGTTTCTGTACAATTTCTTTGATTGCTTCTATGGTTGTATCCATATCTTCTTTTGTGGTATCTGCACCAAGGGTCAGTCGCAGGGAACCATGTGCGATCTCATGCGGCAGACCGATTGCCAACAATACATGGGAAGGGTCTAAGGAACCTGATGTACAGGCTGATCCGGAAGATGCACAGATCCCCTTCATATCTAACATAATTAACAATGACTCGCCCTCTATGAATTGGAAGCAGAAGCTGACATTATTCGGCAAACGGTCTTTACGCGGTCCGTTTAATCTCGAATACGGTACTTCTTTTAATACCCGTTCGATCAGATAATCACGAAGCTCGCTCTCTTTTTTCGTCCGCTCTTCCATTGTGGCAACTGCAATCTCAACGGCTTTTCCAAGTCCTACGATTCCCGGAACGTTTTCTGTTCCTGCACGGCGTTTCCGCTCCTGTGCTCCACCATGGATAAAGGAACCGATCTTTACACCTTTTCTGATATATAAAAATCCAATGCCTTTTGGTCCGTTTAATTTATGTCCGCTTGCACTCAGCATGTCAATGTGCATTTTTTCCACATTGATCGGTATCTGGCCAAATGCCTGTACGGCATCTGTGTGGAACAAAATCCCATATTCTTTTGCGATGCTTCCAATCTCCTCGATCGGCTCGATCGTTCCGATCTCATTGTTTGCAAACATAACGGAAATCAGGATCGTATCCGGACGGATTGCCTGTTTTAACTCCTCTACATCAACGAGACCTCTCTCATCTACATCTAAATAAGTGATCTCATATCCTTCTCTCTCTAAATATTCACAGGTATGCAGGATGGCATGATGCTCAATCTTACTCGTAATAATATGTTTTCCTTTGTTTTTGTATGCCTCTGCTGTCGCCTTTAATGCCCAGTTATCACTTTCAGAACCACCGGCTGTAAAATAAATTTCCTCCGGCTTTGCATTTAATGCTGCTGCGATCGTCTCTCTGGACTTTGTAATGGCAAGTTTGCTTTTAGAACCTAAATCATATACACTTGATGCATTTCCATAATTCTCTGTGAAATAAGGAAGCATTTCTTTGACAACGTCTTCATGCGTTTTTGTTGTTGCTGCATTATCCAAATAAATCATATTTTTATCTCCTACTATTCCTATATGTTTTATATGTATATTATAATACGTTTTCCGGTTCTGTCAATAGGACATCTTGCATATATTAAGATAAATGTTCTTTCGGGAGGTCAAAATGAATCTTTCCCGTTATATCAGGCACTATATGAAAAATCCTCTGGTTCTTGGCACATTTTTATTAACTGCCTCCGGCGTTTTGAGCAGAATCATAGGCTTCTTCTATAGAATATTCTTATCTCATACGATTGGTGCGGAAGGAATCGGAATTTATCAGCTTATCTTTCCGCTTCTTGCCCTGTGCAGTTCTTTTACTACTGCCGGTATACAGACCGCTATTTCTAAATTCGTTGCCGAAGTCTCCGATGATAAAAACGAGAGCCGCAGACGCTGCTATCTGGCAGCCGGTTTACTGCTATCTCTTAGTCTGTCCTTTTTGTGTGCTTTCTATTTATATACACAGGCTGACTTTTTAGCTTATCATGTGATCCACGAATATCGTACTGCACCGCTGCTTCGGATCCTCGCCTATTCTCTGCCGTTTGGTGCTATCCATTCCTGTATCAGCGGTTATTATTACGGCTTAAAAAAAGCGATGATCCCGTCTGTGTCACAGCTTATCGAACAGATCGTGCGCGTTGCCAGTGTCTATGTCATCTACCGCATCCAGATGCAGGAACAGATTCCCGTGACGCCTGCCATTGCGGTATGGGGAATTGTCTGTGGGGAGATTTCCTCTGCTCTCTTTTCTGCCGCTGCCGTGCACTTTTCCAAGCTACGGCTCTGTGATTTTAAAAATGCCCTGCCAAAGATCGGACGCTTATCCGTACCTTTGACCGGAAACCGTGTTGTCTTAAATCTTTTTACCAGTATTGAGGCTATTTTAATCCCCTTAAAACTCAAAGAGGCGGGACTTAGCACCTCTGCGGCTTTAAGCATGTTCGGTGTCCTGACCGGAATGGCTCTCCCACTGATTTTGTTTCCAACCTCGATCACAAATTCGTTAGCTGTCATGCTGCTTCCTGCTGTCTCGGAAGCCTCTGCACACGGAGAACGCGACCGGATCAAAAAAGCGGTTTCAAAATCTATTACTTATTGTATGCTGTTTGGTTTTGCCTGTACGGCTTTCTTTTTCTTCGGTGGTAATTTTTTAGGAATGTGGCTGTTTCAAAATGAGATGAGCGGCAACTTTATTATGCAGCTTGGTTTTATCTGCCCCTTCCTCTACCTGACTTCTACGCTTGCCGCCATTTTAAACGGACTTGGCAGGACCGTACAAACTTTTTGTTA
Organism: Maccoyibacter intestinihominis; assembly: GCF_040096355.1. Classification (NCBI taxonomy): domain Bacteria; kingdom Bacillati; phylum Bacillota; class Clostridia; order Lachnospirales; family Lachnospiraceae; genus Maccoyibacter; species Maccoyibacter intestinihominis. The sequence continues at coordinate 217,040 of NZ_JBBMEX010000001.1, read as the reverse complement.
TAATCTAGTAAGTATCTGCATCCGCCTTCTGTTTGCACTGTTTGCCATCCCTGCTTTTGGTATCAAAGGTTATCTGTGGGGGCTGTTGGCAAGCCAGATCATCCTGTCGGTATGTCTGACGTTCTCTTTACGGGAATATCTGAAGTAGAAAATAGTCGTGATACGACTATTTTCTGTTATTTTCCTTACAACAGAAAAACGTATATTATATCCTAGTTACTTACTAGGATATAATATACGTTAGAAACTCTGATTTGTCAATCTGATTATTCTGCGATTTTTCCTATAACAACAAATCTTGCATCTTCATACTCATAGGTACAGGTAGATAGAGTTACCAATTTGTCCTCCCCCGTTACCGATGCTTTTGATGTAAAGTTGGATTTTTGAAGGACATGCTTTACTAACTCATCCCTGCCTTCCTTCGTCGTTGGGATGGTATACACACTGTCCTCTATATCCGTTGTATATCCTGCAAGGATTTCTAATTTCATACGCTGCCCCGGTGTGTAGAGATACATGACAGGATGCTTTTCATAATATTCCTGATCCTGATATTTTACCAAGGAGGCAAACATTGTACCGTTTTTCATGTGATGTCCATAGATCATCGTATTCCAGTCGGAAAAATCGGAATGATTCTGATAATCCATAAATAAGGTACCGGCTTTTGCTTCTGTACCATTCAACAACCGATGGAGATAGTAATCGTTGTCCTCTGCCTGTGCTACTACATAGTTGATCCCACTACCCGGTGCATACAGCCATGCCACTGCATCTTTACTGATCGCATGCAGGGTGTCAAAATCAATTGCATCCGGTATCGGTTCTTCCTTCTCTTCTTTTTCCTTTTTTGTATCTTTCGAATCCGTATTGTCTTTTTCTATAATGATCGCCGATTCCTGCAGATCCTGTGCAAATTTTTCGCTTTTCCTACCTTCTAACAGGTATCCTAAAATGTTCCACAGGGATACCAGCATAACGATGATGAGCACTGCCATCAGCAGGATCATTCCCCACTTGCGCGGATTCTTTTGTTGTAATGGTTCTTTTTGTCTTTCTTTCATCTTAGCCTCTGTTTTATGTAAACTTTATATGGAGTTTTTCCTCCCGCTAACATCTCAGCATATGCCTCGCTCAGCTCCGGGGCTGTGGCTTTGGTCTTTGTTATGAGCGCTCCTGTTTCTTTGATTGTCATTTGGGCGATGTTTAATCTTTCTGTTTGCATGTGTTCTCCTATTTGTTTTTACTATTATTACCTTATAATGCAGTGCAAATTATGTCAATGATATTTTCATCAAAAAAGACCACCGCCTCGCGAACATTGTTCGCTGAAGCGATAGCCTCTTTTTTTATTACAATTACAGATTTAAAAATCCGAATTATTTGTTGTTGATAGCTGCCTGAGCTGCTGCTAATCTTGCGATCGGCACACGGAATGGTGAGCAGGATACATAGTCTAATCCTAACTTGTGGCAGAACTCTACGGAAGATGGATCTCCACCGTGCTCTCCACAGATTCCTAAGTGCATGTCCGGACGTGTCTGTTTTCCAAGTTTTACAGCCATATCCATTAATTTGCCAACACCGTTCTGGTCTAATCTTGCGAATGGGTCAGACTCGAAGATCTTAGCCTGATAGTAAGCATCTAAGAACTTACCGGAATCATCACGAGAGAAACCGAATGTCATCTGTGTTAAGTCGTTTGTACCAAAGCAGAAGAACTCAGCCTCTGTTGCGATCTCATCTGCTGTTAATGCAGCTCTTGGGATCTCAATCATAGTACCAACGGAGTATTTTAAGTCAGAACCTGCAGCAGCGATCTCTGCATCAGCTGTCTCTACTACTACTGCTTTTACGTTCTTTAACTCTTTTACTTCACATACAAGTGGAATCATGATTTCAGGAACCATGTTCCAATCCGGATGTGCTTTCTTTACATTGATAGCTGCACGGATAACAGCTTTTGTCTGCATTTTTGCAATTTCAGGATAAGTAACTGCAAGACGGCATCCTCTGTGTCCCATCATTGGGTTGAACTCTTTGAGTCCTTCGATGATTGCTTTGATCGTCTCTACAGATTTGCCCTGAGCATCTGCTAATTTCTTGATATCTGCTTCTTCAGTAGGTACGAACTCATGAAGTGGCGGATCTAAGAAACGGATGGTTACCGGGCATCCCTCTAATGCTTCATATAATGCTTCAAAGTCAGACTGCTGATAAGGAAGAATCTTATCCAGTGCTGCTTCTCTTTCTTCTACTGTATCGGAGCAGATCATCTCACGGAAAGCAGCAATTCTGTCTTCCTCGAAGAACATATGCTCTGTACGGCAAAGACCGATACCTTCTGCACCAAGCTCACGAGCTTTCTTAGCGTCTGCCGGTGTATCAGCGTTTGTACGAACTTTTAATGTTCTGAACTCATCAGCCCATCCCATAACACGTCCGAAGTCACCGCTTACAGAAGCTTCGTTTGTCTTGATGTCGCCTTTGTAAATCTTACCTGTTGTTCCGTCTAAGGAAATGTAATCTCCTTCATGGAATGTATATCCACCGAGTTTGAACTCTTTCTTCTCTTCATCGATTTCGATCTCACCACATCCGGATACACAGCATGTTCCCATACCACGAGCAACTACGGCTGCGTGAGATGTCATACCACCACGAACTGTTAAGATACCCTGTGCAGCATGCATACCTTCGATATCCTCTGGGGATGTCTCAAGACGAACAAGGATAACTCTCTCGCCTTTTCCACCGATTCCTGCTTCTTTTGCTTCTTCTGCTGTGAAGATAACTTTACCAGCAGCTGCTCCAGGAGATGCCGGAAGTGCAGAACCGATTACTTCACCTGCTTTTAATGCATCTGCATCGAAAGTTGGGTGTAATAACTGATCTAATGATTTTGCTTCGATACGGCAAACAGCTTCTTCCGGTGTGATCTGTCCTTCGTCTACTAAATCACAAGCGATCTTGATAGCTGCAGGAGCTGTTCTCTTACCGTTACGAGTCTGTAAGAAGTATAATTTACCTTCCTCAATTGTGAACTCCATATCCTGCATGTCGTGGAAATGGTTCTCTAATTTCATAGCTAAATCCATGAACTGTTTGTAGCACTCTGGTAAGTCTTTCTCTAACTGAGTGATCGGCTGTGGTGTACGAACACCTGCAACTACGTCCTCACCCTGAGCGTTGATCAGGTACTCACCGAAGATACCTTTCTCACCTGTAGATGGGTTACGGGTAAATGCAACACCTGTTCCTGATGTGTCACCTTTGTTACCGAATACCATAGTCTGTACGTTTACGGCTGTTCCCCAGTCTCCAGGGATATCATTCATACGACGATATACAATGGCACGAGGGTTGTCCCATGAACGGAATACTGCTTTTACAGCACCCATTAACTGGTCTTTTGGTTCCTGTGGGAACTCTTCGCCGTTCATTGCCTCTTTATATACACCTTTGAATTTCTCAGCTAACTCTTTTAAGTCATCTGCTGTTAACTCTGTATCGTAAGTTACACCTTTTGCTTCTTTCATCTCATCGATGATCTTCTCGAAGTAAGATTTTGGAACTTCCATAACTACGTCAGAATACATCTGGATGAATCTTCTGTAAGAGTCATATGCGAATCTAGGATTTCCTGTCTTCTTTGCAAAACCTTCTACTGCTACATCATTTAAACCTAAGTTTAAGATAGTATCCATCATACCTGGCATAGAAGCACGAGCACCGGAACGAACAGATACTAATAACGGATCTTCTGTGTCTCCGAATTTTTTACCATTTACGCCCTCTAACCATGCAAGAGCCTCGAAGATCTGATCCTCAATCTCTTTGGAAATTGTCTTTCCGCAGTTGTAATACTCGGTACATGCCTCTGTGGTTACTGTAAATCCCTGAGGGATCGGCATTCCTAAGCCTGTCATCTCGGCTAAGTTACAGCCTTTACCACCAAGCAGGTTTCTCATAGAAGCGTTACCTTCTTCAAATTTGTAAACCCATTTTGCCATTTGAATAATTCCTCCTAAAAAAATTTATATATTGTTATGTGATGCCCCGTATTGTGGTGATCACAAATACACTATGTAATACGACCATCAAGGGTCGCACATAATTGATTTTAACACAAATTTCATTTTTCGCAACAGATTTTCATAAATTTGTCCAAAAAAAGCAGAAAAAGGAATCCAAAGATTCCCTTCTGCTTTTTCACGCCTGTTACTGTTTCTGTTCTTTTTTTGTTTTTTACCTATTTTTCTTACATTTTAACTACTTTTACGCTCTTGCTGATCCCTGCATTTTTCAGAAGCTTCTTATAAGCATTCAATTTCTTTTTCGGCACTTTGATCGCTGCTTTTTTATGAATTCCCTTGAACGCATTCTTTCCAACGGTCTTTTTCGTTAATTTCGTCGTCTTGATCGTAATTTTCTTTAAGTTCTTGCAGCCGTAGAATGCATTCTTTCCGATGTTCTTAACGTTCTTATCAATCGTGACCTGTGTCACTTTCTTGTTGTTCTTAAATGCATCTTTGGATACTGCCGTTACCTGATATTTAATTCCTTTTACCGTGATTGTTGCCGGAATGCTGACTTTCTTTACATTCTTTTTCGGTTTTACATAGGTTACCGTCGGATTTTTTACTTTTGCACCGGTTACTTTATAGGTTGCACCCTTGCTGTCTTTTAGGGTCGTTCCCTTAGCTGCCGGCTTCTTTTTGTTATTGGTCGGTTTTGTCGGGTTCGACGGGTTGCTTGGGTTCGTCGGCTGACTTGGTTTTGGTGTCAGCTTTGCAATCTTTACTTCTGCCGTCTGTGTTGTAAACAGACCATTTTTAAATACTGCCGTATAGAGTCCGACTCCCTCTTCTTTTTCTGTTGCCTGTCTTTTCACGCTATAGGCTGCCTGTGCTGTTTCTGTCTGTTCTGAGTTACAATTCTGACAGGTTGCTTTTGCCGCACAGCTCTTCTTATCGTCTGACCATTTGTATGTGGCATCACCATAGGTATGTTCTGCATTTGCATAGATATCGCCATCTTTATAAACGGTCGCTCCACCTAATACCGGACTCTCATCTGTTCCGATATTCTGTCCCCATACCGGTGCTTCCGCACGGTTCTCTCCGGTTCCATCTAATAAATATGCCACTTCTCCGGAAGCAAATTCTGCCTTTGTCTTAGATATCACTTCCTCTGTTTCCGCCACACCCCGGTATTCTTCTATATCATAGCAATTCTCTACACCGTTCGCTTCATCTGCTGTTCCTGTAATTGGGTAAGGACTCGTGTGATAGGAATTTTTTATTTTATTTCCTGCATAATATCCTACTAATGCTCCCACCTTGGATTGTGATTCACCACTGGCTGTTACACTTCCTGTACTGTAGGAATTTTCAATATTTTTATATTCTTCCGTACTGCTTTTTAAGTTTGCCGTTCCAAATAATCCACCAACATTATTGGTACCTGTAACCGAGCCTGTATTGATACACTTCTGAACCGGCTTTGTGGATGCCTGAACAGCATAATATCCTCCGATTCCTCCTACCATTGTACCGTTTGCAGTAATATCGCCTTCATTTTTAATCACTCCTGTCTCAGAGAAAATGCCTTCCTGACAATCAAAGCTTCCTAAAATACCTCCGACACTGGCTGAACCACTGCTTATGGTTCCCTGTAGCTTACCCTGATTTACAATATCTCCATATGCCATAACCGGTATTTTTGCATCTTCATCTGTAGCATAACCTACAATGCCTCCCATCGCACTGTTGCCTCCAACATTCCCTTCGTTACGGATCTCTCCTTTGACTGAAACAACCTGTGTATCCTGCAGTCTTCCAATGATTCCTCCAATATAAATATCATTAGCGTTTACCTCTCCGGTATTGATCATATTTCCGGCTGCAGTGATCGTGCCCATGTAGGTAGCCCCCACAAAGCCTCCGATACATTTCGTTCCCTGCACATATCCGGTATTTTGGATATCTCCTGTCGCAGCTGTAATTTCTATATTGCCGTCGTACGCTCCTACAATTCCTCCGGCATGCTCACCACTGCAATAGATACTTCCTGCATTCAGAATACTTCCTGCCTGTATCTGTAATAAATCGCTGCTCGTCATCTGTCCGATAATTCCTCCGGCATATCCGGGTCCATTGATATCTGCCGTATTTTTTGCGGCTCCGGCAATCTTCACGGAGGTCTTAGTCTCTGCCTTTCCGATGATTCCTCCTGCATATACATCTCTACTATGGACCATTCCTGTGTTCAGCAGTTCTCCGTCGCCTTCTATGGAAGCCTTACTACAGTATCCTACGATTCCTCCGACCCTGCTTCCTGCCTCGATCTTGCCGGAATTACTCATGGTTTTAAAGGCGATCAGTTTACCGCCATCCATACAACTGCCCGCAATTCCCCCTACACGGTCATTTTTGCCGGATACATCTGCTTTGTTATTGCAGTCTATGATGGTTCCCCCGTTGCGTCCACATACACCACCGACATCATAGTTTCCCGATACGGTTCCGTCTATGGTAACATTTTTGATCACTCCGCCTGCATCCAGTGTGTTGAAAAATCCGACCTGGTAACCACCACTTATTGCCATTGTCAATTTAATAGTTGCACCGTTTCCATCAAAGGTTCCCCTGTAGCCGTCCGGCATTGTCATATTGGACGGTATGCCCTGCCACATCTCGTCAGATACATCGATCATGGTCACTCCATCCGCTATTTTTGCACAGTCAGAAAGATGGCTTGTACTTCCCCTTAACATATTCGCAAATGTCCACAGATCGTCTGCATCCTCAATGATATAAGGATCTTCTACTGTTCCGGAACCGGATAATGTCCCGCCTGCTGCACGGACTGTCAATGTCCCAAGGCTGCTTCCTAAAACACTTGTCACTGTTAAGGCAAGTGCTAAAGAAAACGCAGTCACAGAAGCGATCCCCCTGTTCTTTATCAGCTTCATTCTTTTCATTTTTTCTGCTTCTCTCCTTCCTGTATGTTGATACAAATCTTCGCCCGAAGGTCTTTTTACTCTATAGGAAACACGGTATTTTCTATAGAGTAAGAGAGTGCCCCTGACAGAGCCACCCTCTTATCCGATACTTTTTTTATTTGATCTTCACTACTTTTACACTCTTATTCATTCCTGCATTTTTCAGAAGCTTCTTATAAGCATTCAATTTCTTTTTCGGCACTTTGATCGTTGCCTTTTTATGTATTCCCTTAAACGCGTTCTTTCCAACGGTCTTTTTCGTCAGCTTTGTGGTCTTAATGATCACTTTCTTTAAGTTCTTGCAGCCGTAGAATGCATTTTTTCCGATGTTATTGACATTCTTATCGATCGTGACCTGTGTCACTTTTTTGTTATTCTTAAATGCATCTTTGGATACTGCCGTTACCTGATATTTCACACCTTTTACCGTGATCGTTGCCGGAATGCTTACTTTCTTCACATTCTTTTTCGGTTTTACATAAGTTACCGTCGGATTTTTTACTTTCGCACCGGTTACTTTATAGGTTGCACCATTGTTGTCTTTTAAGGTCGTTCCCTTAGCTGCCGGTTTCTTTTTGTTATCGGTCGGTTTTGTCGGGTTCGACGGGTTGGACGGATTTGTTGGCTTTGACGGATCGCTTGGGTTCGTCGGGTTCGACGGGTTGCTTGGGTTCGTCGGCTGACTTGGTTTTGGTGGCAGCTTTGCAATCTTTACTTCTGCTGTCTGTGTTGTAAACAGACCGTTTTTAAATACTGCCGTATAGAGTCCGATTCCCTCTGCCTGTTCTGTTGCCTGTTTTTTGATACTGTAAGCTGCTGCTACCGTCTCTTTCGCTCCCTCTATACCACAGAAACGGCAGTTCTGTTTTGCCGTACAGCTCTTCTTATCCGCTGACCATGTATATGTCACATCATAGGTATGTTCCGCATTTGCATAAACATCGCCGTCTTTATAAACGGCTGCTCCGCCTAATACCGGACTCTCATCTGTTCCGATATTCTGTCCCCATACCGGTGCTTCCGCACGCTTCTCTCCGGTTCCGTCTAATAAATATGCCACTTCTCCGGAAGCAAATTCTGCCTTTGTCTTAACTGCGACTCCCTCTGGCTCTGTGACGCTTGCATCTTCTGACATACGGTAACAGTTCTCTGCACCCTGGCAATAAGCTGTCGTGCCTAACATCGGTAATGCATCTGTTACCGTATCATAGCAATTCTTTATTTTATTTCCGTTAAAACCGCCTACTAAAGTTCCATTCCGACTGTCTGTTGCATCTGTTGCATCTGTTATGTTCACCTGTCCGGTACTATAAGAATTTTCAATATTCCTATATTCTTCCGTGCTGCTTGTTATGCTTACATATCCGAATAATCCACCTACCTGTTTACCTTTTGAGGCTGTAACATCTCCTGTATTGATACATTTTTGGACAGCTCCTGTAGATGCTGCGATATTGTAAGATCCCACGATTCCTCCAACATAAGTATCTATTCCCTCAACCGCACCTTCGTTCTTTATCACACCGGTATCCGACACGATGCCTTCCTTACAGTTATAGCTTCCAACGATACCGCCTACATTGCCAGCATTCGTAGTTGAGATTTTTCCCTGATTTACAATGTCTCCATATGCCCGGATCGGACTATCTGTCCGATTCCGATCACACCTGCCTGCGACTCCTCCTACCTGAGTTGCTCCTGTAACACTCGACTCATTGCGGATCTCTCCTCCTACTGCAATAAGCTGTGACTCATTCAATTTTCCTACAATCCCTCCAATTTCATTACCCGAGGGATTGCCTGCCACTTCCCCGGTATTGACAATGTCTCCGGCTGCTGTGACCGTAGTGCTGGTACAATATCCGAACACACCTCCGATAGTATTTGGCCCTTTGACTGCTCCGGTATTTCTGATATCTCCTGTCATTGCTGATATTTCAGCCTTGCCTGGAATATATCCTATCACTCCTCCGATCGAATTGCCGGCATAGCTGCCAGTGACATTTCCCGTATTCAGAATGCTTCCTGCCTGTATCTGTATCGGGTCACCACTGCTTGGTGCCAGACAGCCTACAATTCCTCCGGTATAAGTAGCTCCGCTGACTTCTGCCGTATTCCGTACCTCTCCTGTAACTTTCAATGCAGCAGCGTCTCCTAATTTTCCTGCGATTCCTCCAGTAGATTGATAATACATTCCACCGTCAATAACTCCTGTATTCTGCAGTTCTCCGGCTCCCTCAATAGAACCCTTGCATTCTCCCACAATTCCTCCTATAGAACCATTTGAGTTAATTTTACCGGAATTTGTCATAGCGCCGGAAAATTGAATTTTTCCGCTGCTTTCACAATAGCCTGCAATTCCTCCTGCCATACTATTTCTTGATTTTACATTTGCTTTGTTATTGCAATCACTAATTGTTCCTTTATTCGTTCCACATATACCACCGACATGGCTCCTTCCTATTACATTGCCCTCTGTGGTTACATTTTTGACTTCTCCGCCGACACCTATGATGCTGAATAAGCCGGCATTTTGTTCTGACTTGTCCACATTTAAGTTGATCGTTGCACCATTGCCATCAAATACACCGATATATCCGAGATCTTTGCCTTCCGTATCTTTGACATTTGCCGGCATAGGCTGCCACGTTGCGTCTGAAACATCAATGCTGGTAACACCATCTGCTACTTTTGCACAAAGACCAATATTTTCTGATTTTCCATCTAACAATGCTGCAAATGCCTTTAAATCTGCTGCATCTTCAATAATATACGGGTCATTATATGTTCCACTACCGGATAATGTCCCTTCTGCTGCCTGTACTTCGAGTGTTCCAAGACTGCTTCCTAAGACACTTGTCACCATCAATGCAAATGCCAGAAAGAGACTGAACACGGAAGATATACTCTTTTTTTCTGTGAATCGTCTTTTCTTCATATTTTCCCTCCTACATATTTTCAACACTTGACTTTTCATTAAAATTCTAACATAGGCTCCGCATTTTGTATAGCAAACTAAAGTCTAGGTTTTTGTCCTGATTTTTCCAAACTTTTTGCCAAACCTTTATGCTGGACTATTTGCTGCAAACCGCTTCCGGAAGGGATTTCCGGATATTTTTTCAATCAAAAAGAGGATGAACTCCCTTGATTAGAAGTTCATCCTCTGATGCTCTGTTTTTATGTTCCTGTCCGGATCACTCTGTCTTCTGCAAAATCCTTAGAATGTGAATCTGTCTGCAAAATATGCCTCTAAATCGGTAATCTTGATGCGCTCCTGCTCCATGGTGTCACGGTCACGGACGGTAACTGCTCCATCCTCTTCGGAGTCGAAATCATAAGTGATACAGAATGGTGTACCGATCTCATCCTGTCTTCTGTAACGCTTTCCGATATTTCCACGGTCATCAAATTCACAGTTGTATTTCTTAGATAACTGTGTGAAGACTTTTTCTGCACCCTCATTTAATTTCTTAGATAACGGAAGTACACCGATCTTTACCGGTGCAAGTGCCGGATGGAAATGAAGTACGGTTCTCATATCCGGTTTTTCTTCTGTTCCGATATTTTCCTCATCATAAGCTGCACATAAGAATGCTAATACCACACGGTCTGCACCCAGTGAAGGCTCGATGACATATGGAATGTATTTTTCTTTCTTTTCATCATCAAAATAACTCATATCCTGACCGGATGTGTTCTGATGCTGTGTCAGGTCATAATCGGTTCTGTCTGCGATTCCCCAAAGTTCTCCCCAGCCGAATGGGAATAAGAACTCGAAGTCTGTGGTTGCTTTACTGTAGAATGCCAGCTCTGCCGGATCATGGTCTCTGAGTCTTAACTCATCTTCTTTCATTCCAAGGCTTAACAGCCAGTCACGGCAGAAACTTCTCCAGTAATCAAACCACTCTAAGTCTGTTCCAGGCTCGCAGAAGAACTCTAACTCCATCTGCTCAAATTCTCTGGTACGGAAGGTAAAGTTACCCGGCGTGATCTCGTTACGGAAGGATTTTCCGATCTGGCAGATACCAAACGGGATCTTCTTTCTGGAGGTTCTCTGTACGTTTTTGAAGTTGACAAAGATTCCCTGTGCCGTCTCAGGTCTTAAATATACGGTATTCTTTGCATCTTCTGTGACACCCTGGAAAGTCTTGAACATCAGGTTGAACTGACGGATGTCCGTGAAGTTATGTTTTCCACAGGTCGGACATGGTACATTGTGCTCTTCGATGAAGTTCTTCATCTGCTCCTGTGACCAGCCGTCTACGGAATCTTCTAAGGTAATTCCATTCTCTTCTGCAAAATCTTCAATGATCTTATCTGCACGGAATCTCTCATGACACTCTTTACAATCCATTAACGGATCGGAGAAACCGCCAAGATGTCCGGATGCCACCCATGTCTGCGGGTTCATCAAGATCGCACAGTCTACGCCGACGTTATATGGATTCTCCATTACAAATTTCTGCCACCATGCTTTTTTTACGTTATTTTTTAATTCTACACCAAGATTTCCGTAATCCCATGTATTTGCCAGTCCTCCATAAATCTCAGAACCCGGATATACGAATCCTCTTGCCTTTGCCAATGCAACAATTTTGTCCATGGTCTTTTCCATTGCTTTTTTCCTCGCCTTCTTTATTTGTACACAATATACGTCAGTGACGTATCATCTGCATTTTCTTTCCGGATCGAAACGGTCTTTTCGTCTTTAATCTTGACGTTGTTTCCTGACACATATGCTACTTTTCCACTTACCGCAACATCTATGCTCTCACTCGTAATGACTACTTTATAGCTGTCATCACCATCGATATTCTTATCGGTTGCTTTCTTTTTTAATTTTCCATCCTTGACCGGATAAAAATGCTCCGGGAATGTATAACCGTCCGCTATGGCTTCTACAACGCTTCCCTGATATAAGGTCTCGTCATTAAAATCCGAATAGGTCTTGGTATCGTCAAATTTGACGGTCAGATATGCTTTTCCTTCTTCTACCGCAAACCCGCCGGACTTGACGCTGTTCCCGCTTTCTTTTTTATAATCTTCAATCTGCTGCTCTATGAATGTCTTTAACTCTTTCTCATCATAGTTATCCTGATTGAAATCTTCCGTGATATTTTCTACGACTTTCCCGCCGTCTTTAATATGAAGTGTTGTGCGGTCTTCCTTTGTCCCACAGCCGGTCACAAGCATCATTACCGCTGCTGCTGCAAGGCAGACAACTATCTGTTTTTTCATATGTAACCTCCTAACTCATGCAAATCTCTCACATTATACCCTTTTATCCGCAAAATTTCAACTTCTAGCGGCGAATCTCCTCTAAGACTTTTAACGATTTGAATTTCCGGTCTACATACAGGGCAAGATAGGACTTCAATATCCGCTCTAAGGTATGCAGCACATCTTCCGATACCTGAAAGGTATAGAGCTTTTCAATGCTGCTTGTGATGATGTACTGCATGGTATACAATGCGGACTCATCTAAACGTATGATGTTCTCATCATTTTTACACTCACTGCACAGGGTTCCGGCATATTTTGCACTGAACCATCCTAAATCTTCTTCTTTTTTACACTTTCTACAGGAAAAGACATTCGGATATTCTCCATTGATCGTAAGGATCTTCAGTTCATAAATGCAGCGTACCAGCCGGTTTAAATAGGCATCACTCTCTAATGCCCGGAGGGACTGATAGAGCAGCTTTAACATCTCTGTCGCATTTTCATTTTCCACCGCATAATAATCCGCAAACTCCAAAAAATAGAACCCGTAATAGGCGGCTTCTAAATCCATGGTCAGTTCCCGGAAGTAGTTGGTGATCTCTGCTTTTACCAGATTATATGTACTTCTTCCTTCATATAATTCAAACCGGCCAAACGCAAACGGATTTGTCGCAGCGAGGAGCTGGGAATTCGGTCTTCTCGCTCCTCTTGCAAATGCTGTGATCTTTCCTCTTTCTTTGCTGAGCAATGTAATTCTCTTATCGTAATCCCCTATGGGTATCACTGACAGCACCATTCCTGTCAACACCAGATTCTGCCCCATGCTTTGCCACACCTCTTGCCTTCTGTTCACTGTCTGCCATATGCTCAATCATTTTATATGCCAGATAGTCCGTGACTCTTCCTGTACTCATGAATTGTTTCCAGGTTTCCTCTCCCATGAAAATTCCTCCTTGTCGGATGCTGTTATCTATGTTATTAGAATTTCCATGGTGAGCTTTCCTATACCAGCAAATAATTACCAGTTGACATTTTTCTTACATTTCGTCTTTGCGGTAGCCAAAATTCTTAATTAAAAAATCACTGTCACGCCAGTCTTTTTTGACTTTGACCCAAAGCTGCAGATTGACTTTTGCATCTAAAAGACGCTCAATCTCATATCTTGCATTACTTCCTATCTTCTTTAACATACTTCCCTGTTTTCCGATGATGATCCCTTTATGGGAATCTTTTTCACAGACGATGGTTGCATCGATATCGATGATCTTTTTGCCTTTCCGTACTTTCATTTTATCCACGGATACTGCAATTCCATGCGGAATCTCTTCGTTTAGGGCATGCAACGCTTTTTCACGGATGACCTCTGCTACGATCTGACGCTCCGGCTGGTCGGTGATGGTATCTTCATCATAGAACTGCGGGCCATATGGCAGATATTTAAATATGAGGTCTGTCAATATTTCCGTGTTCTGACCGCGAAGTGCAGACAGCGGTACGATCTCCGCAAAGTCATAGACTTTTCGATAGGTGTCAATGTATTCTAATATTTTTTCTTTTTCATCTACCGTATCTACTTTGTTGATGATCAGTATGACCGGCGTGTTCACCCGCTGCAGTTTTTCGATGATGTGCTGCTCGCCTGCCCCGATAAAATTACTCGGTTCTACTAACCAGAGTACCACATCTACTTCGTTTAAGGTCTTCTCCGCTACATTGACCATGTATTCTCCCAACTTGTTTTTTGCTTTATGGATTCCGGGTGTATCTACAAATACGATCTGTCCTTTGTCCATATCGGTATACACGGTCTGGATCCGGTTTCTGGTGGTCTGCGGTTTATTGGATGTGATGGCGATCTTCTGTCCGATCAGATGGTTCATCAGTGTTGATTTTCCTACATTTGGCCGTCCGATGATCGTTACAAATCCCGATTTAAAATTATTGTTCATTCCGTCTCCTTTGATTTTTCTTTTCGTACATTCCTAGTACAGATCTTTCAGTTCCATAAACATCTCTTTTTCTGCTCTTAATGCTTCTTCATTTCCGATCACGCAGAGATCCTGCTCTTCTAAGACTGCCTGCACTAAAGGCGCTAACGCGCGGATGTCCTCTGCCGTGCCGCTCAATACTGCATCTCTTTCTTTTTGCAGTTCTTCATCCGTGATATGTCCTAAATAGCTGATCAGGGAACGCCGTCCTTTCAAGATCGGGGTCAGCGGTGTATCCATCTCGCTGATGGTTCCGATGATATATTTTGTCATATCTCTTTCGTCTGCATCAAATTCCTTTAAATACTCCGGAATCTTTTCATAGATTTCATTTGTTGCACGAAGTTTCGGGTCACGGTAGGAAGCAAAGTAGGTGTCTCCGTTCTTTCCAAATCCGCTCATGCAGCCATAGGCTCCACCTTTGACGCGGATATTGATCCACAGGTAATCATAGCCCATAATGACTTTTAATATTCTTAGTGTTCCTGTATAGGAATACCCTTTTTTTACAAAGTTGCCCGCACGGGAAACATACTGTACTTTAGAAGCATCTAAAAAGCCTTCGTTCTTTTTCTCACAGAGGATCTCCTGTGGTTTTACAGGGGTCTTATCACTTGGCAGGGACTCTAACAACTCCTGCAGTTCTTTTTCTAAGAATGTGGTTCCGCCTGCACAGGTGATATTTAACATCAGTCTTTCCCTTACAAATATTTCTTTGACTAAACGTTTTAAAGTTGCTTTTAATTCCTCTTTCTTTTCCTCAAAATGCTCTTCTAAATCAGCGACCATCTTATAGAGTTCAATACCCCCGGTCAGATCTGAGATCTTTGCTGTCTTTGAGAAGTAGGACATTGCCCGCATTCCTGCCATATAATGTCCCATTCCGCCAATCGCCATCTGCAATCTGGATTTGCTCTGGGCGATGATCTCGTACAGACGTTTTTCATCGTCCAAATCAGAACTGCAAAGGATTTCTTTTACCAGACGAAGCGCTGCTCCGGTCTTATCTTCTAAGAATTTTGTGCGTACTTCAAATTTCAGACTGTATTCTTCGATGTTTTCCACATCTGCCGTTCCTAAGATGTTATTGCTGATCCCACCGGTCTGCAGATCGATCTCATTGGACAGATCTGCATAGCCGTAATGCTCTGTGTCGACATAGCCAAGCACGGCTTTTAACAGTCCGACATATGGCAGATCTTCCTGACGGATATGTTTGATGTCAAACATAAAGTCTACATAGTGGATGCCGCTGGTAAACACATCGTGATAAAGTGCCGGTACGCCTGCTACCTCACATTCTTCGTTGGTCAGCTTTACGATCTCTTTTTTCAGGTCTTCCCGTTTTAAAAGCGGGATTTTTTCTAAGTCTTCTTTTGGTGACGGCTCTTCCTGATACTCTTTTAAATGTCTGGTATCTGCTATGAGGCTGTCAATCTCTTCTTTACTGAGTGTTGCCTTATATGCCGCTAATTTTTCTTCTAATGCTTTTTCATTCTCGGCATTCAGTCCCTTCTGCGGTTTCGTGATGACTACCGACACATGGGTATTGTCTAAAAGATATTTCTGTACCAGTTCCTCGAAATATCTTCCTTGGGTCTGCTCTTTTAAAAATGCATAGGTCTCGATCGCTTCTATATGCATAAACGGTTCTTTTTCATCATAGAGCCAGCTGTCGAGGCACTGCAAACCGTACATGAGTCCTTTCGGATAAGCTCCAAAATCTGCCTCACGGAATTTGAATTCCATGCTGTTGATCCCTGCTAACAGTGATTTTTTGCTGATCCCGTTCTTAACACAATCCTCTAACACGTTTCGGATCACAGATAAAAATTCTTCTTTCTGCTCCTCATTCGCATTCTTTGCAATGATCGAAAAGATCGGCTGATAGATCCCGTTGTCATAGGAACCCATGATGTCTTTTCCGATGCCTGCATTGATCAGCGCTTTTTTTAACGGTGCTCCAGGTGCATTTAACAATGCATATTCTAAGACTTCAAACGCTAAATAGAGTTCTTTATCTAACACATTGCCCACTACGGTATTGTAAGACAGATAGGTGTTGTCTGTTAAAGATTCACTGCTTGCGATCGGATATGGGAAGCTGATTTCTTTTGGCTTCTCAAATGCTGCCTGCTCTTTGACCGCGGAATCTAAGGTGATCGCGTCATATGCGGATAAATACTCTTTGTCGATCCACTCTAATTTTTCTGCAAAATCCATATCTCCATAGAGGTAGATATAGGAATTGCTCGGATGATAATACTTGCTGTGAAAATCTAAATAATCCTGATAAGTCAGGTTAGGAATATCTACCGGGTCTCCGCCGGATTCATTTCCATAGGTGTTATCCGGAAACAGGGAATTCAAGATGCTTCGCTCTAACACGCTTTCCGGTGAAGAAAATGCTCCCTTCATCTCATTATAAACTACTCCGTTATAAGTGATCGGTGCATCCTCGCTCTCTAATTCGTAGTGCCAGCCTTCCTGTTTAAAAATCTCTTCATATTTATAGATATTCGGATGGAATACCGCATCTAAATAGACATCCATCAGGTTTGCAAAATCTTTATCATTGCAGCTTGCCACCGGATAGACGGTCTTATCCGGATAGGTCATGGCGTTTAAAAAGGTATTCAGGGAACCCTTTGCCAATTCTACAAACGGATCTTTGACCGGAAATTTATCCGATCCGCATAATACGGTATGTTCTACGATGTGTGCCACTCCGGTACTGTCCTTTGGCGGTGTACGGAATCCGATATAAAATACTTTATTCTCGTCGTCATTCCGGATCAGTGCTATCTTTGCTCCGGTCTTTTTATGACGCAATCTATATCCGACAGAATTCAAATCCTGTAATTCTTTCTTTTCTAATAATTCGTATGCCTCTAATGTGTTTAAGTCTCTCAATGCCGTGTCTGCTCCTCTCTGCAAAAATTCACTTGTTTGCTCTATCTATTTTTTATAAAAATATATCATTTAAAAAGAGGGTGCCTGACACCCTCTTTTGGTTATTATTCCCAATTCTACTCTATTTATGAATTAACCAAGACGAACAACATTTGCTGCCTGTGGTCCCTTCTCGCCTTCTACTACTTCAAACTCTACACGCTCTCCGTCTTTCAGCTCTTTGAAACCATCCATGTTCAAAGCAGAAAAATGTACAAATACATCTTTTCCTTCTTCATCAGAAATAAATCCGTAACCTTTTTTGGCATTAAACCATTTTACTGTTCCCTGCTGCATAAAACCTTCCTCCTAACACACTGTTCATCCCTTCCCCAAGGGCTTATTTACTTTTTTATACTAGCACAATTTTCCATGTTCGTCAACGAGTTCCATAGCCCCGGAGCATGGTTTTTCGCTCCCGGTAATCCGGCATCATGCTCTCTACAAATGCCCAGAATTGCTTTGAATGATTCGGATGGATAAAATGTGCAAATTCATGTACCACTACATATTCAATACACCCCTTCGGCGTAGCAATGAGCCATGCATTTAAGGTGATCCTTGCCTTTACGGGCTGGCACGAACCCCAGCGGGATGTCATGCTGCGAATGGTGATCTTCGGATACGGTACTCCGTATTTTTCAAATTGCGGATAAACGCTTTCTATGATCTCAGAAAACACCTGCACGGTCTGTTCTTTGAACCACTGTTGTACCAGCCGCTCCTTTTTTGTAAAATTTTCTGTTTGTTTTAAATATAGGCACAAATAGGTTCCGTCCGTCTCTACCCGCTCGGTCTCTGCCTCTTTGACTTTTAAGCACAGGCTTTTTCCCAGAAAGCCGAAGGTTTCTCCGTCCACATATTGTTTTGATGCTAACTCCTGCGTATTCTTCTTCGAATACTCCCGGATCGCCCGCTCTATGTAGTCCTGTTTTTCTATAATAAACTCCTCGATTCTCCACACCGGGACTCTGTTGTTTGCCGACACGCAGACGGAGCCGTCGGACTTGATGCGAAGGTTGATGTTCTTTACCGGCTTACGCTCTAAGAGGTAGGTCAGGGTGATGTTTTTTAATTGTATGTTGTGATATTCTTTTGGGGTTGTCATGTTTTTTGTTCTATATTTGTCCATGGTTTTCTTGTTTTTGTTTCCTGGTATTCGTATTTATTATACCATTTTATCTTTGGAATGTCAGTGATGGATGTCTTTCCAAACTAATATGTATCTCCACCTTGACTTTTCAAAACGGATATGCTATATATGTTACGAATATACAATCTAAATACAAATTGCCGCCGGGTAAGCTCGCTTTACCTCATTCCGTTAGGCCTTAGAAGGAATGAGCGTAAGGCGTTTTTTTTGATTTTTTCAGGAAAGGAAAACACAGATGAAACAACATACGATTCTCAATGATTTTATAAAATATGCCTCTCTCAATGTCCTTGGCATGATCGGACTGTCCTGCTATATTTTAGCTGACACCTTTTTTATCTCTAAAGGACTGGGTGCAGACGGACTTACCGCCTTAAATCTCGCCATTCCGGTGTACAGCTTTATTCACGGAAGCGGTCTGATGATCGGCATGGGCGGAGGCACACGCTATTCTATTTTAAAAAGCCAGAACCGGCAAAAGGATATGAATCAGGTATTTACCAATGCAGCTGTTGCTTTTTTACTGCCTGCACTTTTCTTCTTCTGTGCCGGTCTGTTTTTCTCTGCCCCACTTACACATCTGCTTGGTGCAAATGAAACGGTCTTTGAAATGACACAGACTTATCTGCGGGTGATCCTGTTTTTTGCTCCGGCTTTCATGCTCAACAATCTGCTTTTATGTTTTGTCCGCAATGACGGTGCTCCACAGCTTTCCATGCTGGCTATGCTGATGGGCAGTTTTTCTAACATCCTGTTAGACTATATTTTTATTTTCCCATGTAAAATGGGGATTTTCGGTGCTGTCCTCGCAACAGGATTTGCTCCGCTGATCAGTATCCTAATACTGTCAACTTTCTTTTTTCAGAAGAAAAATCATTTTCATTTAGAAAAATGCCGCATTTCTCCCGGATTGATACGCCACATCTGCTCCGATGGTCTGCCGTCTCTGATCACAGAGCTTTCGTCCGGCATTGTGATCATTATTTTTAATATGATCATTTTAAATCTGCAGGGAAATACAGGTGTGGCCGCTTATGGTATCATTGCAAATATTTCTCTGGTTGTGATCTCTGTCTACACCGGAATCGCACAGGGTATCCAGCCGATCCTCAGCAGCAGCTATGGAAAGGGTGACCGCACCGCGGTACATTCTATTTTGCGTTATGCTCTGATCACAATGCTGGCTATCTCTGTTTTGGTGTACCTTGGTATTTTCTTCGGTGCCGGGCAGATTACTGCCATTTTTAACAGCGAAAAAAATGTCCTTCTACAGCAAACTGCTGTAAAAGGACTTGTCATTTACTTTACCGCATGTGTTTTTGCGGGATTCAATATTATTCTGTCGGTGTATTTTACCTCCACGGAATTTGCCCGCCCGGCACATGTCATCTCGCTTTTACGCGGATTTTTTGTCATTATCCCGATGGCATTTTTGCTGTCTTACCTGTTTGGCATGACCGGTGTATGGCTCGCCTTTCCTGTAACTGAGTTGTTGGTCAGTATTCTTGGCGGAATTTTATTTTTCCGGCATAACAGATCATAGACGACTGGCTGGGAAACCACGAAATCATAAAACCGTAAAATGATAAAACTACAAAGCTATAAACCTATAAGATTATAAAATTACAGCAAGAACTCCGTCAAAAGTGTGTTGCTGACATCAATGCCTGCTTCCGTGAAGAAAATCCTGCCCTCACGTTTCTCTAAATAACCTTCAGATGTCAGCTTTGCAAGTGCCGGTCCGTAGGCACCTTCAATCTCCATTCCAAAAGCTTCTTTAAAATCTGCCCTTGAAATTCCATTCGTCATGCGGAGTCCTAAAAACATGAACTCTTCCATCTGTGCTTTTTTCGTTAAGACTTCTTCATCTTCACGCTCAAAATTGCATTTACGATATTCAAACATGATATCTGTATTATGGAATCTGGTATTTTCAAACAGGGAGCTTGCTCCAATTCCCATTCCGATATAGTTCTCTCTTCGCCAATAACCTACATTATGTTTACATTCGTAACCCTCTCTTGCGTAATTTGAGATTTCATATCGGTTATAACCATGCTCTGCTAACAGTTCCTTTGTCAGCTTGTACATCCTGCGTTCCTCTTCCTCACTTGGAAGATATTTCGGTTTTCCACCGGCAGCACGGATATATTCATCCTCAGAATAACGCTCATAAAACGGCGTATCTTTTTCTATCATCAGACTGTAGGCAGAAATGTGTTCCGGTTTTAAGCGAAGCACATTTTTTAAGGTAATCTCATAGGAAATAACGGTCTGCGCAGGAAGTGCTGACATCACATCTACGTTGATATTTTCAAATCCTGCTTTTCTTGCCGCATCATAGCTCTCTAAGAAATCTTCATAGCTGTGGATCCTGCCTAACATTTTTAATTCCTGATTATTTGCAGACTGCAATCCAAAACTCAAACGATTGATCCCACTCAACCGGTAAAGTGCCAGCTTTTCTCTCTCGACCGTTCCCGGATTGCACTCAATCGTAATTTCCGCATCTTTTTTTACATGCAAATATTTATAGATTTCCTGTAAAATAGAATCGATTACCTGTGCTTTTAACGTGGATGGTGTTCCTCCTCCAAAATAGATCGTCGATACCTCATAATCCTCGCAGTCATATGCCTGATATTTAATTTCATTTAATAATGCCCTGATATATTCCTTTTTCTCAAATGCACTTGCTTCCCCTGATAAAAAGTCGCAATAGTCGCATTTTTTTATACAAAAAGGGATATGTATATATAATTCTAAATTCTTCATGTTTTTATTATAACGCGAATCCCGTTTGCTGTACAGTTCTAATCTTGGCTTTCTGTAGCGATTCCTTTTTTCTTCCTTTTATGGTTTACAAGCATCCTCCTTATATGTTATGATTGCATAGTCAACTGTCTTGTCAGTTGTAAATTAAAGTAAATCAATTTAGAGGAGTTGTTATTATTATGTCAAAAGAACCCGGTTCATTTAAACAGTTTTTAGCACGGAAAAATGTTGTATTTTCCGCAAAACGATACGGTATTGATGCCCTTGGTGCCATGGCACAGGGACTCTTTGCCTCCCTTCTGATGGGCACGATCCTTTCCACATTAGGTCAGCAGATCGGTTTTGAGCTGCTTGTCACGATCGGTGACTATGCCAAAGGAATCTGTGGACCTGCGATGGCAGTGTCTATCGGTTATGCTTTACAGGCACCTCCACTGGTCCTGTTTTCACTGCTGGCTGTCGGAAATGCTGCAAATACTTTGGGCGGTGCCGGTGGTCCGCTTGCTGTTTTGGTCGTGACAATTTTTGCGGCCGAATGTGGTAAAATGGTTTCTAAAGAAACGAAGATTGATATTCTCGTTACCCCGCTTGTTACCATTTTAGTTGGTTCCCTGCTCTCTATCTGGTGGGCTCCTGCAATCGGTAAAGCGGCAAGCTCTGTCGGAAACCTGATCATGTGGGCAACTGAATTACAGCCATTCTTCATGGGTATTCTGGTATCTGTCATTGTAGGTATTGCCCTGACACTTCCGATCAGCAGTGCTGCGATCTGTGCTGCACTCAGCCTGACCGGACTTGCCGGAGGTGCTGCTGTTGCCGGATGCTGTGCGCAGATGGTTGGATTTGCAGTTATGAGCTTTAAGGAAAATAAATGGGGCGGTCTGATCGCACAGGGAATTGGTACAAGCATGCTGCAGATGGGTAATATTGTAAAAAATCCACGCATCTGGATTCCACCAACACTTGCTTCTGCCATTACCGGCCCGATCGCAACCTGTATTTTTAAAATGCAGATGAACGGTACTCCGGTATCTTCCGGTATGGGAACCTGTGGATTTGTTGGTCAGATCGGTGTATACACCGGATGGCTGAATGATATTGCTGCCGGAACAAAGACTGCTATCACAGGTTTTGACTGGCTTGGTCTGGTATTGATCTGTTTTGTTCTCCCTGCAATACTGAGTGTTGTGTTCTGTGAGATTTTACGAAAGATCGGATGGATCAAAGAAGATGATTTAAAATTAGCGGACTAAGCTACAGCTTTTTGGATGTTACTACTGTTACATAGTAATTTGTTTACAAAAAAGTCGGACTGCCAAGGTGTTCCTTATACATAACCCTGACAGTCCGGTTTTTATTTTTCTTTATTTTCCATCATCCAATTTCAGGACACTCATAAATGCTTCCTGCGGAATCTCTACGTTTCCGACCTGGCGCATTCGTTTCTTTCCTTCTTTCTGTTTTTCTAACAGCTTTCTCTTTCGTGTGATATCACCACCGTAACATTTTGCAAGTACATCTTTTCGCATGGCTTTTACGGTTTCGCGTGCGATGATCTTACTGCCGACTGCTGCCTGTATCGGTATCTCAAACAGGTGTCTCGGTATCTCTTCTTTCAATTTCTCACACATCTTTCGTCCACGCTCATATGCACTTCCTTCAAATACGATAAAGGACAGGGCATCGACTTCTTCACGGTTGATCAGAATGTCGAGTTTTACCAGATTGGAACGGACATATCCTTTCATCTCATAGTCAAACGATGCATATCCTCTCGAACGTGATTTTAAAGCATCAAAGAAGTCATAGATAATCTCATTGAGCGGCAGATCATATTTTAAGAGTGCCCGTGTCTCTTCCATATATTCCATGCTGATATACGTTCCACGACGCTCCTGACACAGATCCATGATCGCTCCGATATATTCACTTGTGACCATAATTTCGGCACTGACGATCGGCTCTTCCATATATTCAATCTGTGCCGGGTCCGGTAAGTTCGACGGATTGGTCAGCTCCATCACTTCCCCATTGGTCTTATGCACCTTATAAATAACACCCGGTGCCGTTGTGACTAAGTCTAAATTATATTCTCTTTCTAAACGCTCCTGCACGATCTCTAAGTGGAGCAGTCCTAAGAATCCGCAGCGGAATCCAAAACCAAGGGCGATGGATGTCTCTGCCTCAAACTGAAGTGCCGCGTCATTTAACTGCAATTTTTCTAAAGCATCTCTTAAATCCGGATATTTTGCTCCGTCTGCCGGATAAAGGCCACAGTATACCATCGGATTGACTTTTTTATATCCCGGAAGCGGCTCTTTGCATGGGCGGTTTGCATCGGTGACCGTATCTCCCACACGGGTATCCTGTACATTTTTCAGACTCGCCGTGATATAGCCTACCATGCCTGCTGAAAGTTCGTCGCATGGAATGAACTGTCCTGCACCAAAATAACCGACCTCTACGACATCTGCTTTTGCTCCTGTCGCCATCATCTGAATGGTTGTCCCAACACGGACACTTCCCTCTTTGATACGGCAAAATACAATAACTCCTTTATAGGAATCATACAGCGAGTCAAAGATCAACGCCTGTAACGGTGCGTCCGGATCTCCCTGCGGTGCCGGAATTTTTTCTACGATCTGCTCTAAGACATCTTCTACATTCAATCCCGTTTTTGCAGAAATCCTTGGCGCATCCTGTGCCTCGATTCCGATGACATCTTCGATCTCTTCCACGACACGATCCGGGTCTGCACTCGGAAGATCGATCTTATTGATGACCGGCATAACATCCAGGTCATGGTCAAGGGCAAGATACACGTTCGCAAGTGTCTGTGCCTCAATTCCCTGTGCTGCATCTACCACTAAGATCGCACCATCGCATGCTGCAAGGCTTCTGCTGACCTCATAGTTGAAATCGACATGTCCCGGTGTATCTATCAGATTAAAAATATACTCTTCACCATCTTTTGCAGTATAGACGATACGGACAGCCTGCGCCTTGATCGTAATACCTCGTTCTCTCTCCAGATCCATGTTATCGAGCACCTGTGACTGCATCTCACGACTGGTCAGAAGTCCCGTTTTTTCAATAATGCGGTCTGCTAAGGTGGATTTTCCATGGTCAATATGTGCTATGATACAAAAATTACGAATTTTACTCTGGTCAATATGTGACATGACTCCTCCTTAAAACCATCCCTTTTTCTTTACAAAGAAAAACAGAATCGCAAACATAATAAAATAAATTGCTATCATCAGGTAATCAGAAAAATGGAACACCTGCTGTAATATTGTGCTGACGATCATTGGTATAAATACGCATACCATTGCGGATATTATCTTGCTCATTTTTATCTCCTCCTGTATATCGGCTTGCATTAAAACCCACTTTATATG
Organism: Maccoyibacter intestinihominis; assembly: GCF_040096355.1. Classification (NCBI taxonomy): domain Bacteria; kingdom Bacillati; phylum Bacillota; class Clostridia; order Lachnospirales; family Lachnospiraceae; genus Maccoyibacter; species Maccoyibacter intestinihominis. Next base: position 192,539 of record NZ_JBBMEX010000001.1, on the reverse strand, counting down.
GTATTATTTTTTCGGTTATTCGTCAAGAAAAAAAGCAAGGCCGCCGCAGAACCCGGTCGGCGTGGCAGCCTTGCTTTTCTCCACTTTTTCTCACTCCTGTATGACCCGGTGCAGCACATCCGCAAGCGGGACCATGGCATTTTTTGCCTCCTGTAAGGTATTTGTCTGCGCTCCAACCTCGATCAACAGGCTTTTCGGCTTAAAATGCATATTATAACGATAACCTTTTAAATAAATCGGTCTTGCAAGTCCCGGATAATACTCTGCCGCTTTTAACTGCATCTGGAAGGAAAATGCCAGATTATCCTGTATGTAGGGATTTTTTAAATAGGAAATATCTCCAAGTGCCGTTGTGCGGCTGAGTCCGTTAAAAAACATGATGGATGCCATCCGCGTGCCGTCTACTTCCGTCACAAGTCTTGTTCCCTCTGCCACTCCGTCACGGTGTAAGTCGATCACTACTTCAATACTTGGATTTTCCCTAAGAATCTGCTCAATTGCCGGCTCAGCATTGGAATAGGCATGATCTCTGTCATTGACATCATAAGTTCCGGTATGATGCAGTACATTCATTCCATATTTTTCGCGTAAGATCTGTGTCAGATATTCTCCGACCCCGACAACCGTGGTATCTAAATTCCCCGGTACGGAATCCGCATACCCTTCCTGTGAATGTGTATGATAGATCAGGATCTGCGGTCCATCCACGTTTTTTGCCAGATGCATATCCTTCGACAGCATTTTTTCTGCATTGAGCTGGTCTCCGGTAATGGTAGTCGTCCGGTCTACCGTATAAAAATTCTGTCTTAGATAATCAAAATCTGCCAATTTTGCCTTAGAAAAATTCACCACCGGCTTCTGACTCTTTTTCTCGCTCTCTTCGTCTTTGTTCTGACTGACTAATTCTCCTGTTTTTTCATCCACATGATTTTCGTCTGCCGCTTCTTTTGCGCGTATCATTTCATAGGTCAGTTCGCTCTCCGATGCCGTATCATAGACTTCGTTATTTTTCATATAACTATAAAGAGGGAGTACCCGCTTGAAATACTCCCTGCTGTCTTTTGTCTGATCATATGTCATTGCCGGTGTATATGTTTTTAAAATGCCATTGTACAGCTCTTTTTCAAACTGTGATATCATCAGCGTTCCCAAGGTGTCTTTTCCCTGTGCCCTGCTGCTTCTGACACCCACCGCAATAATTCCAATTATCAGGACGCATACTAACAGTCCCTTTATTTTATTTTTACATTTCTTTTTATTTACTCTGTCCATAACAATATATTATATGCATGGACAGGCTGCTTTATTCTAAGAATTTGTACAGGCTGTTTTTTCAAATGCCAGATTCAGTCCTTCTGATATGGTAAAACTCAGTCTTTTAATGGATTCATCAATATCTTTTGGCGTTACAAAAAAGGAGTTCAGGGTGCAGTCCACTTCTTCGTAGTAACCGCTGATGGCATCGTTGACAATGGTAGCCGCATCTACCACGGTCGGAACTCCGATCGCGATCACCGGAATCCCGACACTCTCACGGTTCAGCCCATGTCTGTGGTTTCCCACGCCTGAGCCCGGATTGATTCCGGTATTGGTGATCTGAATGGTCCGGTTCAGCCGTTTCACACTTCTTGCCGCTAATGCGTCCACAGCTACGATACAATCCGGCTCTGTCTCCCGGATGACTCCCCGGATGATCTCTAAGCTCTCCATTCCGGTCTGTGCCATGACCCCCGGTACGATACTGCTGATCAGATTGCTATGCTCTGCACCCAACGCATATTTTCCAAATTCACGGATCACATGCCTTGTGATCATCATGTTATCCGCCACCCGCGGTCCGAGTGCGTCCGGCGTTATCTCACGGTTTCCAAGTCCTACCACTAGGACAGACAATTCCTCCCTGTTCACAGGGATCATTCCCCGCAGCACTTTTGCTAATTCTTCAGATATTTCCCTGTGATATCCGTCATCGCCGTCTGTCATTTCCTGCGCTTCTATCGTGATATAGGAGCCTCTTGGTTTTCCCATACTCTTTGCTCCGTTTTCCGTTTCTATGATCACTTCTGTAATCTTAATATTCTCTCCACGCTCTTCTTCATGGATTCGCACACCCTTCAGTTCGACGTTGTCCTCTTCAAACTTTTCTTTTGTTTCTAACGCTAAATCGGTTCTTACCTGAAACATTTTCTTATCACTCCTGTTGATTTTCTTCTATTTTTTGCAAAAAAGCGGATTTTATGTATTGACAGATAATAGGGGATGACCTAAAATGTAATAGTATGTTTACATTAGCGCTCCGTGTCCGCTTTGATGTAACAATCATGTAAAACAATTCAGAATCATTGGAGGTGTACAGATTGGCTAACATTAAATCAGCAAAGAAAAGAATCTTAGTAACTGAGAAAAGAACTGCTAGAAACAAATCTATCAAATCTGCTGTTAAGACATCTATTAAGAAAGTAGAGGCAGCTATCGCAGCAAAAGATAAAGCTGCTGCTGAAGAGGCTTTAAAAGCTGCTATCGGTCAGATCAACAGAGCTGCTACAAAAGGTGTATATCATAAAAACACCGCTGCTAGAAAAGTTTCCCGTTTAACACTCGCTGTTAACAAGATGGCTTAATCCGGTAGAAAATAGATATTTATGATAAAGAAACCACCAGTACCGTCATGCTGGTGATTTTTTTATTGTCTGAAACAGGTTGTGTCGCAGAACTACTTCTTAGATATTCCAATGAACCTCAGTAAATTTGTGTTTAATAATCCGTTTTAGCGTAAATATTCACATATCATCTTACAGTTATCCTCAGTTTTTCAGACCACTCTGCTTCCTTAAAGCCAACCAGCACAGTACCGCCATTTACAACTAATTTATATTATGCTCATCCAGCCACTTTTTAGCCTTCTGGCAGGTTGAACATTTGGGATAATATACAAATAACATTTTCTCATCCCCAATCAAGTCTGATTCATCATCCTTAATAGTCTCTCTATACTTTCTTATATATTTTGCACAAAAAATCCTGTATTTTAACCATTGGTACAATGGTCTATAAAGTTACAACAACTCCATGCGATAGTACTCTTATTTCCACCAAGGTCATGTAGCTACAGATTCATAGATGTAAAGGCAGAGGAAGGGCTAACGACCACACCTGATTCAGAGTGTGTGCTAAATGCTCTTGCAATAGACAACCCTGTGGAGGATGCTCGCCTTTATAGTTTCCTGTGACAATATATTTTTGAATGCTGCCTTCCAGCTTTCCGCTTGAACAAAAGCCAAACTTCTTTCATCGCCATTTCTAACTTTTCTAATTTCAATCATAACAATTCTCTCCGTTTATAAATAGAATTTCTACAACTCTGCAAATCCCAAGTTGTCAAGTTTCCAGCTGTTCCATTGTTCCGTTGCTCAGCTTATATACTTCTCCATAAAATTCCTTTTTTTCATCGGAACAAACGATCACGCTGTCATCACACAGACCATATATGGTGTACTCTTTCGACAATTGCATCAGTTCATCAGTTACATTTTGGTGGTCAAAATGCGGCTCGACCGAAATGTCTACACACCCTAATGCGTTATAGATTTCTAATTCATTGTGGCGGCACGTTAATGTGCATATGGCTGTCTTCCCCAAATTGATGGAGCCTGCACTCATTCCAATGATAAGACCCGGGTGCTTCCGAATAGCATCATCCAGACCATATTTCACTAAATAGGCATACTGTACAGGCGTATCACCTCCTGCCAGCCAGACCACATCCGCCTTAGAGACTGCCTTCCTTGCTTCAGCTGCATCCATGCGTCCGTCAACAACATACGAATTTTCAAAATGAATTCCGCTTTCTTCAAGCATATTCAGAAAAAGATGAAAATAGCAATCTGTCGTACCATGATCCTTTTCAAATTCGGATGCGACAAACGCAAAACTTTTCCGTTGGGTCACCAGGGTTTGAAACAGCTCACGATTCTTTCCGTGTATCCCATCAGGAAACATACTTGTTAAAACATATGTGCTCATATTCTCCTCCCAAACTTCCGATTTTTCCAACTCTACAAGCCGGAATTTAGTAAATTGAACTTCCAATGTGTTTATCTTTTCTCCATTGCGGAGCATCTCCATCATCAGCCCAATATTCATCCATTGAAATAATCTTGTTATTTGCTGTCTTAATAAATGATGTCACATGAAAAAAAGTACTCCTATCTTTGGGATAAACAGATGTGACTGTAATGGTTAAATCATTCATTCGTTCTATTCTTTCGACAACGCCATCCCAGTCTCCCGGATACTCACAATTGGCAATAATAAACTCATCAACATTAAAATGTTCATTTGTACAATGCCAGTTTATATAAGCATCTTTATGAAAATATTTTCTAATTGCGTTCTCATCTTGCGCAAGAATGACTTTCCAAAATTCCTTTACATTCATTTTTCATTCCCTCTCATTACTACTCCAAATTTCCGATTGAGATTTCACCTGTTTTAAGAGATTTAATAACTGTTATATTTTGTTATCAAATTCTCCGCAAACCATTGAAAATACCGAATTTGTCACAGTTTATCTAATCTATATCTCTTTGGCAATACAAGACTAAAAGCTCCTGCTGCATTAAGAGTAGGAACTGTAAATGACTCTACAATTCTCTTCTCTGTACTACACTGTCCTCGCATCAAATCTCCGAACCTCTCTAGTCAAAAGTCCTTGCATAATGGGTTTCACTGCCTACATCAATACCTACAACTAAAGTTTTTTCTCAACCTTCTTTCTTGGAATGCCTTATACTTGAATTATACAGGAAATTCCTTAAAATTGAAATATTTAGATTTGCTCCAGTATATTGTCATTCAGCAAGAAATCAAAGATTCCGACTGTTATGATACCTTGTTCATCAGTATTCGGTTTGATATCATCTTTCACGACTATAATTTTTTTGAAAAAGTCATTTAATTTGGTCAATGACTTTTTTTCCTGTACTATTTTTTCAGGAGATGTCATTTCAAATGCAGATTGGATATAGTATTTCTTATCCCCTTTATTAGCAATAAAATCTATTTCCAGAAACTTTTTTTCTCTTTTTCCTGAATTTGATGTCTCATAAACTTCTACAACACCTACATCAACACGATAACCACGGCTTCTAAGCTCTATATAGATGATATTTTCCATAATATGATTCTCTTCTTGTTGTCTGAAATTTAAGCGGGCATTTCTTAAGCCAACATCCTCAAAATAGTACTTTGCAGGAGTATTAATATATTTTTTCCCTTTCACATCGAATCGTACTGATTTCTCAATGAGAAAAGCATCAGATAGATGATCTAAATATAATTTGATGGTCTTATCTGATAACGATTTTTGACTCATGCTTTTAAAAGAGTTAGAAATCTTAGTCGGATTTGTCAATGAACCTGTTGCTGAAGCAACGATATCTACCAGTATATCTAATTCATCATCTGTCTTTATGCTGTTACGTTCTTTAATATCTTTTAGATAGATATTATTAAAGAGTGAAATCAAATATTCTGCTTTTAGTTCATCAGTCTTTCGAGAAAGAATCAATGGCAGTCCCCCATAAGTATAATAATCCTTCCAAGCCTCGTTCTTATTATCATAGGCAGTACAAAATTCTGCAAAAGATAATGGATATACACGAATTTCATCTCCGCGTCCTCTAAATTCTGTCAGAATATCACTAGAAAGAAACTTCGAATTACTTCCGGTTACATATATGTCCAGATTTTCAATATGAAGAAGCCCATTGATAAGATCCGTGAAGTTACTGTTCATCATCTGGATTTCATCCAAAAAGACATAGTGCATTTCATCATCTTTAATATTGTCTTTTACATAATTGTACAGTTTAATAGCATCTCTATATTCAATATTTGCAATATCATCCAGCGCTAAAGCAATAATATGGTCTTTTGCAACACCCATAGATAGTAGCTTATTTCTATACAAATGAAACAATAAATATGATTTTCCGCATCTTCTGATTCCGGTTACTACTTTTACAAGACCATTTTCTTTTCGTTCCAGTAGTTTATTTAAATATCTATCTCTTACAATTTCCATGATACACCTCCGAAAAAAATGTTTTGCAACTTTTTTCGGAATTAGTATACTACGAATTTGTTATATTATGCAATGTATATATTCCGAAAAAAGTTGCATTACAACAAAATTCGTAAAGAATTGATGCCTTAATAATTTTTTTCCGGTATGTTTTTTGCACCCCGTTACACTTTTCATATATTATCAGCTCTACAAATTGGGATTTGTATAACTAAAATCTCAACTTTCCTTATTTTATGCGACTTGGCGGTATGCCTTGCCACTCTATATGTATCCTTTTCCCTTGTTTTTGCCCTTATGAGGTATCTACAAGGGAAAGTTTTTCTTATTCGATTTTATTCTCCAACCACCTTATCAAGTAGTCGGGCTGAGTTTCGCTTACCTTCTCGGTTAGCGTGTGCATAGACATTCATAGTGGTACTTACATCCGAGTGTCCAAGTAATTCCTGTACATCCTTTGGTGCTGCTCCATTTGAGAGCAGGTTTGTGGTATAAGTGTGTCGCAGGGTGTGGAAGTGGAAATTATCATCAAGCTCCGACAATCGTTTCCTTGCTGTCCTTAAAGCTGTCTCAACCGTTGCAGGGGCTTCGTATGCTCCGTCCGGTCTGATACATACAAGGTCAATCTCGTTGTAATCAAGCGGAATGTCCTCTGTGCCATCCAAATGATAAAGCTCATAGTAGATACGATTCTTTTCCTTAACTTCCCTGTAGTAGTTCCTCTGATAGAGTTCTCCGTAACTGAATACCTGCTTTCTCTGTTCCTTTTTCGCTTTCTTTAAGATGTCAGCGAGCGTATCACAGAAATCCACGATACGGACTTTCTTTCGCTTTGTCGGACCAATCTCGGTCTTGTGCCTTGCTCCGTTGTAACGGACACTTCTTCGTACTGTCAGATACTGTTCCTCAAAGTTAATGTCACTCCAAGACAGTCCGCATACCTCTCCAAGTCTAAGACCTGTGTAGTACGCTATCTGTACCGGCAGGACAGCAGGCTTGTTTCTTTCTTCCAGATACTCCATAAGCGTTTGATACTGCTCTGGTGTAATCGGGTTGATAACCTCTGCATCCTCATCATTATCAGAAAACAAATCCACATCTTCCTCGGCTTTCCTACGCATTACCACATACTGCATTGGATTGAATGTGATGTACTGCTTTGGAAAGACTGCAAATCGGAAGGACTGTTGCAGGACTGCGTGGAAAGAACGGATATAGTCGATGGTGTAACCCTTTGACTTAAAATTTCCTTCCTCACCGCCAAATGCAAGTAAATCCATAAACTTCTGCAAATGCTCCGAAGTGACTGTCTTTAGTTTTCTGTTTCCGATTGGGTGTTGTTTAATCCTGTTTACTGCCTGTAAATAGTTACCGACTGTACCGTTGCTAAGTGAACCCGTTTTCAAATCTTCCTCTGCCCATACATCTAGCATCTGTCCGAGTGTGAGGTTGTCCGCTTTGGCTAGAAATTTCTTTGCGTCATAATCCTCCATAGCCTTGCGTAACATTTTCTCTGTCTCTGATTTGCTCTCCGTACCTGCAAATTCTTTCTGAACCAAGTTACCACTTGCATCCTCCACATAAAAGCGGTAGTACCATTTCTTGCCTTTCTTCCTTACAGAACCTTTTGCCATAATCGTTTCTCCTTTCGATATCGGCAATCGGAACTGGTGAAATGCTTCTTGCGTGTAAGTATATCATAGCTCCGTCTGCCTATCTATACCGAATCGGGATCTTTTTCTGATAAAAGATTGGCTAGTCGATTTTTCGCTGTCTCAGGATTCTTAGAATACAGTCTTACAATATCGCCCATATCGTTCAATGCGTTGACGGTGTGGGTGATTTCTCTAAGGAACATAATCTCATTGTATTCCTTATTGGATTCAAACCCCATTGTCTGGGCGAGCATTTTGTTATCTGTATTTCCTTTGAAATTCTTACAAGCGAACTGGAACGAATCCACGAACAGCTCGTATTCCCGTAACATCAGTAGTAGCAGGTCTTTGGAAAAATCACTTTCGGACTGTTCCATATCATAAGGGAGCTTATTCAGAATGGAAGTCATCACATCACGAATCTGTAATTCTCTTTTATCCGTAATGTCTGTTTCGTATTCGTCCGTCTCACCTTTCAGCCATTCCACAGATACATGAAGTGCATCTGCCAGACCTTCTAAGGTCATTTTCTTGGTGTTATCAATCGTTCCTGCTTCGTATCTCTGAATGGTTGAGGCTGTCACGCCCATTTTTTCAGCGACATAAGGCTGGTTCAATCCTAACTCCTGTCTACGGCTTTTTGCTCTGCTACCGATTGTCTTTCGCAATTCTTTATCTTTTAACATACTTGCGAACCTCCTTTTTCGGTATGTCATTACTATACCACATAACACGATATATTGCAATACGCAATTCTATAAAAGATGATAGAATTTCGTAAGGCTTGACATAGCGTTATAAAAGATATATACTTTAATCAGAATTGCGTAACGCAAGTTTTAAAAAAGGCTAATCCTTTCTTCAAAAAGGAACATCCTCTGATATACAAGACTTGTAATCCTACGCAGGAATGAGGTGATCGAATGACAGAATTAAAGTTTGCTCTCTCCATTGAAGAAGCTGCCGACTATACAGGTATCGGAAGAAACACTCTTAGAAATCTTGTGGAATGGGAAAAGCTGCCTATCCTTAGAGTGGGAAGAAAAATCTTAATCCGCAGGGAACGATTAGACGAGTTTCTGATTCTCAATGAGGGGAAGGATTTACGAGACAGACACGCAGTAAAAGCGGTCAAGGGAACAATGAAAAATGAATAAGGGACAGTCCTAAGACCATCCCTCTGGTATGTATCTGACTAAAAGCCATGATATACCTACACGCAAATAGATTATATCACGGACAAGTCCTCAGATACAACCAGAACTTTTGGAAAATGAGGACAAGATGGATGTGAATGGGTGCAATCGTCCACCCAGTTATAGCTTGTTGGTAGGACAAGTCCACCCAAGATGCAAAAGGTGTTATGAATAGTCCACCCAAGCCAGAAAATGAAGTGGGTGCAACCATCCACCCAAGTGAAGCCGACTGGTAGGACAAGTCCACCCAACTTACAAAAAGTGCTGTGAGAAGTCATACCAAGTGTAGCTATGAAAAAAGCTGTCCGACCTATGACAAAAAGTGTACGCTACTATGATTTTGAGTGTCCAATCTATGGGGTACATTTTCAAAGAGTTAATAGTAAAAAGCTCTATTAAAATCAAAATGTAATAAAACAATGCACTATTAAAAATGAAATTTAATAGGAACTTTTACTACCACTTCCTTGCCAGACACAGTTTAAAAGTAAGCGAAGTAACACAATGCTATTGTCAGGGCAAAAATGCTAACGAATCGTGCTATTGTTTTTTCGATTTTAATAGCAGACTTCTACTGTTTCTACGGTTTTTGCTAAAAAGTCTGAATAATAGAACAATGCTATTGTTAAGGCAAAAGTGCTAACGGATTCGTCTATTGTTTCGCTGATTTTCATAGCAATCTTCTAGCATTTCTGTTAAGAAAAGGGAGTGCCGGATACGGCACATAAAAAGTGTGCCATTAAAGGCACAAAATTAGGTGCTGAGGGAACAGTTACAGCTAAAAGTGAACTTCATAAGCAAGCCCTCGGCGTTTGAGAGCGAAATACACCCATCGCACAAAACTTCGTTTTGTACTCTGTGTATTTCGCTCTGCGAGGCTTAGCCGCCACAAGGCGGATGTGTTCGCAAGACGAGTGCCTATGCACTCGCTCACAGGGAAAGTTTACTACTCACATCTCATCTATCTTATCTGTCCTCTTTTCCAAAATCAAAACTGGGAAAGGAGGAAATCGCTATGCCAAGAAATTCATTTGTGCAGATGTCAAAGCTCCATAATGTTCGTGGAAGAATCTATTATATCTCCAGTGACAAAAAACAGGAAAATCTCTATGCGGTATATGAAACCACAGACCGAAAATTTTGGACAGAACTTGCCAAGTGCAATCAGGCAGAATTTAAGAAAAGCGGTACAGAGGGAAAATGTATCGAAGCAAGAGAATTTATCATTGCCCTGCCGGAATCCTTTGTGGATTATCCGCCAGACGGACTATTAAAATATATGACGGATAAATTCAAAAGTCGGTATGGTGTTGATTGTATTGCAGCACTCCATCATAACAAACGAAAGACGAATTATCATATCCATCTTATCTTTGCAGAACGAAATTATCTTGACGAACCGATAGAAAAGATTGCCACCAGAAATATGTTCTATGATGAGAAAGGTAATCATGTTCGTACCAAGAAAGAAATCCTAGACGAGAATGGAACTATCCGTAAAAGGTGTAAGGTGATCAAGAAAGGTGAGGTCTACGAAAGACAGATGTTTACCATCAAGGACGCTCGCTTTAAGCAGGAACATTTCTTAGATGAGGTCAAGGTATTTTATACCGATGTCATCAACGGACTTGTCAAAGATGAGAAAGAAAAGCTGTCTGCATTCAAGCGTGGGGATGTCTATCTTGCCACTAAGAAAATCGGTAAGAACAATCCAAAGGCAGATAAGATTACACTCAATAATAAGGTCATACAGGACTGGAATCGTACTGTGGATCACGCTTTGGTATCGGGGATGGAGCGAAAGGAAATCTTAAAGGTAAAGCAGGAACAGATTTCAACTCCGATTAAGGAATCCATTCACAAGTATGGCAATCATCCGGAGCTTTTGTTTATGATTATCTTTCGGGCAATCGAGCTGTTAAAAGAACTCATAAAGTTGCTGATACAGAAACAGGAACAACAGAAAGCCAGAATCTCCGACCTTATGGAGCGAAGAAATGAAAAACAAGAGAAACAACCAGCTCCATCCGTTACACAGACAGACAATCAGACAATTCCTGCTGTGACCCAACCATTCAAAGCACCTGCTACTACTACCGCAGAAAAGACCGTTATTCCGCCAAGACCAAGAATGTCTGAGCTGGCACACGATTATGAGATGCGACTTGAAGAGATTATGGAGAAACTTAAACGACAAAACAGAGCCATTCATACGCAGGAAGTGAAAAAAGACCTTATTGACGAGGATTTGAAGAACTGTACAGGATTATTCCAAGGAAAGAAACGAAAGGAATTGCAGGCACAGTCTAACAAATACGCAGAAACGATTAAGATTATGAAGCAGGGATTATCCCATATCGTGCAGGATTACAAATATCCAACGGTAGATGCGTTCCTGCAAGTCTATAAACAAGGCAAGTCCGAGTATGAATCCTATGTCAAAGCAAACAAGGAATGGAACTCCAAGTATGGAGAAAACTCAATCCATCGAAAGCTGGCAGAAAAACAGGCAGAAGTTCAGAAACGGGAACAGGACAGAGATTTTAACTATCGTTCGCCATCAGACAGAGGAGCTAGATAATCTAATTAAATTCAAAAAAGATAAAGACCATCAAATTCTTTATCTTTTTTGAATATTTATGAAAAGTCATCCTGCTATTTAAAGTGTCTCATTAGATTTTTAATTGTTTCGACTATCATAAGAATGATTACGCAGAAAAAGGAATAAAACAATGTGGTATTCATCTTCGTGTTTCCAATTTTATAAAACAGCAGAAATCCAATGCTAACAATTATCACAGAAATAAGTTTATGTATCCATTTTTGTTTGGTGGTTAAACATATTTTATGGTTACTTATAGGTGCAAATAATATACACATAAGGACAAGTATCAAATATCCTAGTACAGTTGGCTTTAAATAGATTATAGCCCACTTATCAAGACAACCGAGAAAAAAGCTGCCTAAGATACATGTTAACTGCGTTGGAGCATGGGCACCTCCGGTATAATGTCGTAACAATGAAAAGGTAATTACCCAAATTAGGGTATAGCCGAGTGTATGTGATAAAACTCCCCATACGAACAATAACACTATGGTTATAAAAGTATTCAAAAAACATTCTAAGCCATATATGTATATTTCTAATTGATCCGCAGAAACATCCTCCCCGGATAGTTCTGCTAACTTATTAGCAATAGATGTAGCCCACTTCGTAATCATTCAAAATCCCCGCTTGTATCAAATCTTGTTGTATATTTGGCAAAAGCACTTATCACGTCTTTGGAATAAGAACGTGCGATTTGTGTAGTTAGATGATTTGACAATTCAATCGTTCCTGATGTAATACGATAGATATGTGCCATATTTACAATATAAGAACGATGGGTTCGGATAAATTCACTTGGCAAATGGACAATAATCTTATTTAGGGTAGACATTTGTTCATAGCATTTGCCGTCTACGGTCAATATATCCACATAATGTAATCTGCTCGAAAATGTCAATATATCTGCATAGGGAATACTTACAATTTCCTGCTTGTTTCGGTATATGTAGGTATTATTAGATAACTCCTTCGCGATTTCATCCAAACACAGAAAAAGAGTATTTTCCTTGACGGGTTTTAGCAAGTAGTTTAAAGCTCTGACTTCATATCCTCGGAATACATATTCTCTAAAAGCTGTTAAAAATACAATAATACCTTGATAACCAGATTCACGAAGGCGTTTAGCAACCTCAATTCCATTCATTTGCCCCATTTGTATGTCAAGGAAAAATGCTGAAGCCTGTATAGTTGTGCCTTCAGAATTTTTTGAAAAATATTCTTCGCCCGATTCGTATTCGTCAATTTCAATATCCCAATCATATTGCTGCCCGTATTTTCTTATTCCATTTTTCAGCCGTTCTGATTCGATCACAGAATCTTCAAGTATGGTTATTTTCATTTTCATAGTAGTTTGTTATTCTCCTTATCCGGTATCATAATATGTACGGAAAAAATTTTGTTATCAGATGTAATCTGCAATACGCCATCTGCCTTTTCTACAAGCTCTTTTACTCGTCTTATCCCAAGTCCATGTTCTTTTCCTTGTTTAACACTCAAAATGTCTCCATCAATGCTACCTTTTATCACACCATCATAATTATTTTCAATGTGAATCAGTATCATATTCTGGTAAGGTTTAATATAAAAATAAATGTATGGATGCTCGGTTGGATCAGAGATTATAAGTCTTTCTCCTGCTTCAATGGAATTATTCCATATATTTCCAAGTATGGATGAAAGCTCAACAGAATCAAGCGGAAAATTTTCAGGAGCCATAATAGAATATTCTGTCTTAATTCCGTGTTTTTCAGCATAATCAAGTTTTGCGGTAAGTATGCAGTCAATAGCAATATTTCCCGTTGCTATGGCACTTTGCGTAGTTGCAAGAGTGTTATGGTATTGCTCTGTATATGCTATAAGTTCATCCCATTTCTTGTCTTTTGCTAATACGTTGATTGCATCCACATAAATCTGCATATCATGTTTCATTTTTCGTAATCGTTCAGTTGTCTCAGATAAGCTATTGAACTCAGTCCTTTCCAGCTCATAAATCTTTTGTTCTTCCAGTAATCGTATGTTTTCTTCTTTTGAATAACCTAGCTGGTATATGTATAGCATCAATACTAAAAATAAAATAATAAAAAACAAGTCAACCAATGATAGCCTAGCTGAAAAGGATGAATCACCAAATTTATCAACAGATTCCAAAGTCAGCCTTAATATGTAGTGCCCGATTGCAAGTCCAGAAATTGCGATGAAAATATATGCAACTTTTTGGAACGGTGAAAGAGATATGTCTTTGTTTCCAATAGAATGAAATAACAAGACAAAAACAGCTATCATTGCCAAATATAACATGGTATATGGCTTCCGTAATGTTCCACCTAATAATAGCTCCAGAGACGCTCCTTTAAAAAGAGTAACGGGAATAAAGAACGAAATCTGTTCTGCAACTAAGCAAATGATGGAATACGAAAAGCCCCAAAAGATACGGCGAATTATACTATCACGATAGAACAATACTGCATATCCAATGTCCAAAACACAAGATGACATCAAAGTGCTGTAGGATGATATTCCCATTTTATTCAGCGTGCATAACACAGCAAACTGAAATGATACGAAAAGAAACATCAAAACTGCTTGATGTTTATAATTTGCTCGAATACGCAATTTTTTATGGATAAATATTATAAACAATGCCAGTTCTAAGAAATTAACAATATATTCCCATATTGAGTCAATATATAGCATAGCTACCACTTCCTTTAATCATTCTCCGTCATATTTTATCATCAATAAAGTAGGTACACAACATAATATGCTACCGTTGATAGAGTAAACTTACTGTCAGTTGGAGAGTCGCAGAAGATTCCCTGCTATGAACTTGCCCAGATCGTTTTCTCATAGTCTACTTCTCCCACAGTGTTTTGTCAAATACCTCCCAGACGCTCCCGGATTGCAAGCTTTTTCCGGATGTCTATACTCGGGATGGTTGCCTGCAGCTTTTCGATGTATACCCTGTCATTGTCATGACTGTGGAGTAACAGACTCCTCATGTATCCCCTGTTTGGACGCACTGATATCTCCTCGGTTCCCGTTGCTTCTTCCTGCTTATGGCTCCGCCGGTACTTTACCAGTTCCAGGATCTTTTCTTCTCCGTAATCCTTCACATAGCATCTCAGCTGACACATCGCATCCGCTCCGGCTTCGCTCCAACCCATCGGACGGGAACTCATCCGGTCGGAATACATATGACTCACATGACCTTCTGCACTGCATCCATAGACATTCTTATCCTGCATTCTTCTCACTGCGCTATCCCAGTTGTTCAGCAGGTATTCCTCACAGTCATTCACTGCTTTTTCGTTCGGCGCACATTTCCGGATAGCTTTTATAGTCTTTACAAACTTTTTCTTCTTGCCCTTATACAGGGCCTTCCACAGCCGTCCTTTGGCTTCCCCTGCCTCATCCAGCATCTGGTTGGCCGCCTTGTTGATATATTTCATCATGTGGAACTTATCCAGTACCGGAACTCCCTTTTCAATATATTCCGCCCCTGCTTTGATCCATGCTCCTCCATCTCCACTGATATACACCGCATTCAGATACCGGCTCTCGTAGTTCGTGTCGATGTATTCCTGCATCCGTTCAAACAGATGTCTGTTTGCTTCTCCTCCGCTGCAAAGACCTCCCAGGTAGAAGACATTCTTCAGTTCCTTCCGCCCGTCTTTCTTTTCCTGTCCTTCATACAGATACAACAGCTTCCCGATCATGCTGCCCTTCTTCTCTGTTCCGTTTTTCTCCTGCTTGTGAATGTGATCCTCGTCTGCCTCAACATAAAGGTATTCCACACACTTTTTCTTCTCCGGCTTCGGGAAGGGCAGTTCTGTCTGGATTCCGTGTACCTTATCCATGACGGCAGTCTTGCTGATCAACGAATCTTCTCCCAGTACCCTGGCAGCACTGGCATAGCTGGTCTTTACCGCTTCGGCCAGCACCTCAGCTTCCGCACGGCTGCTCAGTCTTTCATGGGCATCCAGTTCCATCCATTCATCCAGAAGATAATGGCAGGTTCCATCCTTACAGCTTCGGAACAGCGTGTGGGTAAAGCAAACCGGTCCCACTGTAGTCAGCAGCTGGCGTTCATCATGCCTCTGGATGGTATATTTTTCAGCTCTGGAAATATCCTCACACAGCATACGATCCATGTCGCTGTAAAGGGCTGCCATGTGCTCTGCTGCAGCCTTTCTTGCAGCCTCCGCAAGCTGCTTCTCGTACAATTCCATGTCCTTCATCCCGGATGAGAGAAAAAGTTCATCTGCTTCTTCCAAATCTTTGTACAGCTTTTCCATTGAATATGCTATAATGTTTTTCATGAGAGTGCCTCCATCGTCTGTATTTTAGATTCTCGTCAAATCCATTATAACAGAGATGTTGGTACTCTCTTTTTTTCTTTTATTCAACTGACAAAAACTTTACTCTATATGCTACCGTTTGTGCATAGTGAGCTACCATTCATGCATAGAGGTATTGAAAAGTATAAAGATTTTGTTATATTCAAGGTATACTACTACATCTTAAGTATTCTGAGAATCTATAATATGGAGTGGAGATGATAAGATGTCGTACTTTAGGAATATTAACAGGATATATAATGTGTACTAGTATGTGTTGCGTTTCAATTTTCATAAAGATAACCTTTAAGAATAATTGAAGATAACCGTTGTTACATGATTGAAAAGGAGTGAAGGAGTATGCATTTTAAAAAATCTGTTTTAAAAATCATTTATTGTATAGCATTATAACTTTAATGGCTATAGCAATGCTATTTCCTATTACGGCATTTGCACAAGCTTATGTACAAACATGGGATCTTGTTGATTCTGGCAAACATCTAGACTATGACGGAAACAGCACTTACATGAGTTATATTAACACTGGGGCTGCCACATGGAATGCATATAAATCTGGAGTAATCAGAAAAGACAGTGCTTTTGTTGTAGAAGATGTATACGTAAGCGATGTCAATGCTTCGAATGGATGGGCAGGCATGACATATTCTAGTGGTAAAATTGAACTCAATACCTATTATATGAGCGGTTATAGTAATAGTAAAAAACAGAATGTAGCGACACATGAATTGGGACATGCATTAGGGTTGGATCACAGTACTTCAACAGATGTTATGGATGCAGCAATTACGGGACATACTAGTACGCAGGCATTATCTCAAAATGATAAAGATTCATATGATGCCGCATATAATAATTATTAGGGGAGGGAGAACGCTATGAAAAAATCAAGTATCTATGGTATTTTGTCTATTGTTCTTATCGTAGGAATGTTTTTTACAGGATGTGCATCCAAAAATAATGCAAGTCAACTGAATACAAATGTATCTAACTTGCCAATCCACCAGATGCACGCATCTTTTGTATATGATACTGATAACATTCGCGAAGCTGTTGGTATCTGTGATTACGTATTTGTAGCAAAGGTTGTCAGTTGCGATGGAACCGAGTATCGAAATGTTATAACGACTGAAGATGAAAAAGGAAATCCTAAGGAGGTCGGTTCGCCTTACACTAATTATACTATTCAGGTTCTCGAAAATATAAAAGGTGAACTTATTACAGATAAACCTATTCCTATTGTTAAACAAGGCGGAATTTCAGAAAAACAAGATGCTATTTATCTGTTTGAGAATGATTCACTGCCTTCCGAAAATTCCATTTATATCTTTTTGGCATATGCACAAGAGGATGGTTCGTTACTAATTTCTGGTCCAAATTCAAATGTAATGTGTAACGATTCGAATATGTATTCTATTAATTCTGTCTCAGAGGAAAAATCAGTTACAGAATACGATGAGTTTATTACATATAAAGATGCTAATGATAATGAGATTATTCCAGTTGATCGAGAGCGTTATAAATCTATATATGAGACTGACAATAATTAATCATTATTTCTGAAATATATAGATTAAAGATGGCAGGTAGGTGCTTAACCTATCTGCCATCTTTTCGGTTTTATACCTATATGTAGAACAGTTCGTGCATGTTGGGCTACCATTCGTGCATAGAGGGATTGAAAAAATTAAATACTCTATTATATTAAGCACATACCATGGTAAACAAATAAAGTTGTCTGTAATTGTCAGACAATTAAGGAGGGGGGGGTGAAAACGATGGACAATAAGCAAGTAAACAAGGCACCCCAGAAAAGTGCCCGTCTCGTACTTCAGGCAGTGACTGCTATTGCTCGAAGTAATGCAAATTCATTGTGCCGTGGTTTGTTGTATGAACCAAAAGTACCAACGCAGTTAAAAAAATAAGATTGGGAGGAATTGACTATGATGTTAAAAAGTTTAAAACAGAAGATTGCAAAAGTAGGTATTGGTTTGTTTTGTGCAGGATGTGTATTTCTTTCTTCAGCAGCATGTTCTCAGGCGGCATCTTACACCGCTTATGCACTTAAACTGAATAAGACTAATAACTTTACCTCTATGCATGCAAAAACAACATCCGATGATTACATCACAAATGAGGTAACAGCAATTACCAATACCTCTTACGCAAATTTCTGGGCTGTCAATAACAGCAAGAGTAAAATATCTAATAAGTATAAGCAGGGTGTTGGAACAGGATCTTGTAATTTAATCTTTACCAAGAGCGGTTATAATTCTACTAACACACAGGTCGGTATGGGAATGGAAAATTATCAATCTCAATTATCAACTGCATTTGTAAGTGGAAATGTAGATTTTAGATAACAGAAGGGATGGGCATAAACCTCTTCGTGGGTTTATGCCCTTTTGGTAAAGATTATGAAAAAAATGGTTCTTATAGAAATCAAACATTGTATTGATCGTGCAGAATATAAAGTTGTTTTTATTGCTCTAATGATTTTAAATATTGCTTCGTATATTTTATGTGTAAAAAATGATATAGGAAAAAGTTATCAATTTATTCGTTCAGCAAATGAAAATTTCGTATTACAGGGCACTGAAGCGGCATATATTCCATATATAATGTATCTGTTATTGCCTGTTTATGCAACAATTATTGCATCACTTTCCTTAATAAGAGAAGAAAAAAGCAATAGTTCAATCCTACTTATTCAAAGAATCGGGAAAAAGAAATATTTAGCAGGAAAATTATTTGGCATTCTGATTGTAACCTTTTTGACAATAACAATACCAATGCTCATAAATTTATTATTATGCCACTTGACATATCCAATACATGGATATGACAGTGCTTGGGGAGAACCTGA
The DNA here is from genome assembly GCF_040096355.1 of Maccoyibacter intestinihominis. Taxonomy (NCBI): domain Bacteria; kingdom Bacillati; phylum Bacillota; class Clostridia; order Lachnospirales; family Lachnospiraceae; genus Maccoyibacter; species Maccoyibacter intestinihominis. Next base: position 173,774 of record NZ_JBBMEX010000001.1, on the reverse strand, counting down.
TTACGCTATAGGTTTGGTATCATATAACGCTGACAATTTTCTTGATATGGTGAGATTGCAACATCCAACTTTATATAATCTAATATACATTTTTAATTACGGAATTTTTGGCTCGGGATTAGCTATCTTAGCTTATGCTCTTTCATATTATAACAAAATGAAAGTTCTATATTTCGCAAAGATACCTGGTGCTTTGTTTATATTCTATATTGTTTTTAATTTGATTGTTTCTGTCTTTGGGCTAAATGAATTCTCTATACAAGGTTATATTATGCCTAATGTTCATGGAAATATAATAGGAGAAATTGTTCTGATATTGCTTATTTTTGGATTAAGTATTGGCATTATACAGAGAAAAATAAAAAATTATGAAGTTATATAAGAAAAAAATTTTGAATGTTAATGTTGGAAAATGCTTACTAGTATCACTTATAACATTTGTAATTAGATATTTTTATGCTAATGTGTACTTGGGGTTTCATAATAGTCTGGTTACAATAACAGAAGGAGTACGTTCACAAATATATTTTGGGGGAATACTAATAGATCATTCGTTTGACCTTATATCTTTATCATTTTTTGCGATTTTGTTTATCCTTGAGATTTGTTATCTTACAATGGACTTATTTAATGATGCAAATGATAACATGGTAATTCTACTTCCTCGTTATGGGAAAAAACACATAATTTATAAGGATATATTAATAAAAATGATATTACGTGACTGTATTGTAGTTGTTTCCGATTATTTGTTTTTTCTTTTTGTAGAGCATACCTCTAATGGCTTAGAAGATTTCAAAGTTATTTTTATGCTATTGATAGAGATTTTTCATTTGCAAATGATTAGTTATTTGTTTTCATTTTGGAAAGATTCAATTATAGGATACATCGTTGCATTTATTGTATTTTTTATTCCAGTAATGGTGTGTGGATTTTATTTTTCAATGGGAAATGTTATATGGAAAATTTGGCATTATTCCTTGCTACATATTCCTTTATTTAATTGGCATAACAAGCTTATTATATATTATGTCGAAGAAAATTACGAATGGACTACAAGCAATATAGATTTATTGAATTTTAAGTCAAGCTGTCTCATTTCAGTTATATCATCCGCTGTTTTGGTGTGGATAGGTAAATTTCTTTGCGAAAAAAAACAAATATTGTGAGGTGAATGATATCCATGAATTTATATGTAAAATCTATTTCAAAGTCAATTAAAGGTGAAAAAGTGCTTGATGATATCAGTTATACATTTGAATCTGGTAAAATATATGGAATATATGGTAAAAATGGTTCAGGTAAAACAATGCTACTCAGAGCCATTGCAGGTTTTATAAATACAGACAAAGGATACATAAAATATAATCACAAGGCATTACATAAAGATATGGATGTTTTACCAGATTTAGGAGCTGTTATTGAAAATATTTCTTTTTGGAGTATGTATTCAGGATTTGAAAATTTGAAAATGCTTTCCAATATAAAAGGAATTGTATCAGATGAAGAAATATATGAAATAATGATATACTTTGGTCTTGATCCCAAATCAAAGAAAAAAGTAAATAAATATTCATTAGGAATGCGTCAAAAACTAGCTCTTTGTCAAGCACTGATGGAACATCCAAAAATTTTGCTTTTGGATGAGCCAACTAACGCATTGGATCAGCATAGCATTGATTTATTTCGTGAACGTATATTGGAAGAAAAAAAGAATGATACCATTACTATACTGACAAGCCATAATAAAGAAGATATTGAAATATTAGCGGATGAGAAGATATGCATGGAATTTGGTAAAATTAAGGAGTTGATGTAATGAAGAAATTTGTATTAACTATCTGTGTTGTAATCATTTGTATGGTGACAGCCTTATTCTATGGAAAGACTGGGATAAAAACAACTACAGGGGTTCATGATCCTGATATTGCTTTATCAGAAAATACAGCTATGGAAATTTTCTATACAGGAGGGCAGAAAACTTCTTACTTTAACAATGAAAGTAATTACTCATTGGATGATATGGAAAAAGATTCTTCTTTAATAGCTCGTATAACTGTAACAAATTCTCGTGAAATGAGTTTACGATCAACAAAAACAATGGTAAAAATAGAGGAAATCTATAAGGATAATTCTGCTAATCTTTCAGTAGGTGACTGTATTTACATTATAGAACCTGTATCATTTGTTAGAGGTGAAGAATTTTACACTAACGGATGGCAATATCTGAAGACCGAAGATACTTATTTAATATTTTTAAAAAATCTAGGATGTATTGATGGGTATAAATACACCAAAGAGGAAGAAAATTCATTTATGCCTGTATCGGAAATATATTCAAAGAGAAATCTAACTCATGATGAAAGTTGTGTGGTTTTTGATTCGGCGGAAACTCTCTATTCAAGTATATCTATGTTTGCATTTTTGACCTCAGAAAAAACTATAGTAGATAATTATGAGAAAATATGGAAAAACATTACAAATTCAGGTAAGTATGAATGATTTAATTATTTATGAATGAATCTCTCCTATTCTATTTCCTGTGAGAAGCGTATCAATGTTAGAAATTCATGGAGATACTGAATTAAGCAATATGGAATCATTCAATCTTAAAGAAACTAAAAATGGAGATAATAGAAATTGAATAAAAAGAAATTGGCAAAGAGTGTTGTAGGCATTGCTTTAATTGTAAGTGTAGCTATACTTATCGTTGTATGTGTTGGAAAAATAAAGCACATTCAGAATAAAAAAAATATTATTGGTACATGGAAGAATGCAAATGCAGAGGAAGTGTTTACCTTTCAAGAAAATGGAGGACTTGTTGTAAACAAAGATATGCCCGAATTGGGTATTACCTGTGGCAATGCATTATATAGCATATCTTCCTCAAATATGATTTTTGTGGAACAGAGAGATAATAGCGTGAATTTTGAGATAGAAGTAGATCAAAACGAATTAACAATCTTCTTTATGGGTCATAAATATTGGGAATTAACAAAATAGCAATTGCATATAAAGCGATACTCATGATATCCATAACCATAAAATATAGAGCCGATGAATCACTCGTTATTTCGATTGTGAGTTATCGGCTCTATTTCATTATTTATGGAAGGGCTAAAGAAATATCGTATTTTATAGAAATACTTTTGACAGATTTCTTCTCATTTTTATGTTCTTTTATCAAGTGCTATACCATTCCATATTCATCGCATTCACCCAATCTTGCATTTCTGAATCAAGATACAAACGGGCATATTCTAGTGGATTGTCAATCGCCAGTGCATCCAACATTCGTTGAGAGTTAGGAGTAGTAATCAATCCATCTTCTGCCTTGCCACAGTCAATCCGAAGTATGTAGCCATTGTAATAATTGATGTCTATGATGTTGTGATATTTATTATATTCTGCATGAACGATATTCATATTGCAAAGTCCTTTCTCTTATCTGTTTCAGTTGTAGAAGCATCTTGACCAGTTCCAGCCGATTATGTGATTTATATAATGTTATTAGCTGTTACCGGATTTTGCTTCCCTTGTTTTTGCCCTTATGAGGTGTCGTAACACAAGGGAAAAGGATATAACATAAGGGAAAGTCTAAGGGAAAGCTCACTTGCCAAAACTGTAGTAAAATCAAGGCATTGCGGATTTTATCGTAACACTTTATAATACCAGTTAGGTGTTAAAGAATTGTAGGTATCAAAATTCCAATTTATCTCATTCTATCGCTTGCAATGATTGCCCATAATGCAGTATCAATAAACTCTCCATTTTTATAGTACTTTTGTCGTGCGATGCCTTCAAAAGACATTCCACACTTCTTTAATACTGCCGAAGATGCATTGTTACCAGCGAATACTTCTGCTTGAACTCGATTTAGACCAATTTCTTCAAACGCATAGTCTAAAACCGCCATTAGCACCTCCGTCATAATCCCTTGATTCCAGAACCTAGGCGATAGCATATAACATGTATCAGACATCATGCATGATTCTTCAACATTACCTAAGTTAATAGTTCCAACCAGTTCACCAGTTTCTTTCCATTCAATTACCCAATGAAAATATGAACCCGATTCATAATTCGAGGACCATCGCTTAACTTTCTCTTTATATACCTCAACATCATCAACAGGATTAAATGGATAGTATTTGCAAACTTCATCGAACTTAGCCCAGTTCTCATACATCATAGAATAATCATCTGGAATTATTCTTCTCAATTTACATCTCTCAGTCTCAATATTTTTTGTACCTATCAAATTCATTTCTAATCATCCTCTTATATCAGCAAATTCTTAATAATGGTGTCCCTTCCACCGAATATTTCATATATCATTTTTCTTCTGGTGACATCATGGCTTCGTTTTGAATTACTCCTGACAACCAGCCGTTTTCTTCCAATGCCTTATATTGTTTACTATTTGTACTGACACCATTATAGGAATTACCTAATCCGCTAATATTCATCGACATATAAAAGCCTCCTTGCAATTAAATTAAAAATCCGTTTTGAGTAAGTTCAATGTTATATTAGTTGTATCGTCATAATTCACCCAAAAATAAATAGTCCATTCTCTCCAAATACCGAGTTGTTTATCTCTATCCTCTAATAGTGTTTGCTTCACTGTCAACTTTGTAAGCAACATATTCATAATCAAATTCATATCTGAATCTATCTCCGCCAATTCGTATCCTAATGGAATTTCTTTTAAATTATTTTGCAATGCTTCTTTATCAAATTCTGTCCCCCCTGAGTTTTACACTCCAACAAAAAACAGCCACACCCAACTCTCATCAAAATTCAATCTGGTGTGACTGTCCTTTTCCTATTTATAAGATATTACACATTCCACTTCGCAAACTCTTCGTCCGTACACTTCACATAATGTGTACCTCCAACATGATGCTCCGTTCCAAGTGTATAATCAATTCCGGACGTTGCATAGTCATAGCTTTCTGCTGATCTTGTCTTTTCTACGATGGGATTCGGTGTCGGGATCGCTGAAAGCAGGCTTTTCGTATATGGATGGATCGGATTTTCAAAAATTTCATCCGTGGTTCCTGTCTCCAGCAAATGTCCTAAGTGCAGAACTCCGATACGATCCGAGATATATTTTACCATAGACAGATCGTGAGCAATGAACAGGTAGGCTGTGCCTGTTTCCTGCTGGATATCCTTCATCAGGTTGACTACCTGTGCCTGAATGGATACATCCAGTGCAGAAATACATTCATCTGCAATGATCAGCTTCGGATTCATGATCAGGGCTCTTGCAATTCCGATCCTCTGTCTCTGTCCACCGGAAAACTGGTGCGGATAACGGGTCGCATGCTCCGGTGCAAGACCTACTTTTGCTAAAATTGCTTTGACCATCTCATCCCGCTCTTCTTTATTTTTGCATTTATGATGGATATCAAGACCTTCTCCGATGATATCTTCTACTTTTTTTCGCGGATTCAAAGAAGCCATTGGGTCCTGAAAGATCATCTGCATCTGCGTGCGGAGTGTCTGGCTGTCTGACTTACTCATCTTTCCACTGATATCTAAACCGTTGAATTGGATTTCTCCTGCGGTCGGATCATACAGACGGATAATGCTTCGTCCTATTGTGGATTTTCCGGAACCGGATTCGCCTACTAATCCGTAGGTTTCGCCCGGATAAATCTTAAAGCTGACATCTTCCACGGCTTTGACGGTAAAGCTGCCGCTTACCTTAAAATACTGTTTCAGATGATCTACCGTAAGAAGCGGTGTTGTATTTTCATCAATCTTCATATTCTTCCGCCTCCTTCTTCATTCTTTCGATCCTTACCCTTAATTCCTCCGGCATCTCTACCTTCGGTGCTCTTGGGTCTAACAGCCAGGTTGCCACATAATGTGTATCCGTGATCCGGAACATTGGCGGCTCTAACTTATCATCAATCTCTAACGCATACTGGTTACGCGGTGCAAAAGCATCGCCCGGTTTTTCGCGAAGAAGATTTGGCGGTGAACCAGGGATCGTATAGAGTCTGTCATCATCGGTATCTAAATCCGGCATTGCAGACAATAAGCCCCAGGTATATGGATGACGCGGATCGTAGAAAATTTCATTAATTTTTCCTTTTTCCACGATTTTTCCTGCATACATGACATTTACATAATCAGCTACTTTTGCAACCACGCCCAAATCATGTGTGATATAGATAACAGAGATTCCTCTTTCTCTTTGTACCTTGCGGATCAGCTCGATGATCTTTGCCTGAATCGTAACGTCTAATGCCGTTGTCGGCTCATCACAGATCAGCAGATCCGGATTGCAGGCAAGTGCGATCGCAATAACTACTCTCTGTCTCATACCGCCGGAAAGCTGATGCGGATAATTTTTCATTCGTTTTTCTGCATCCGTAATTCCTACCTCTTCAAGAAGATGTACTGCTCTGTCCCAGGCTTCTTTCTTTGGTGTTTTAAAATGCCAGATCATTCCCTCCATAATCTGTTTTCCAATGGTCATGGTAGGGTCTAAACTTGTCATCGGGTCCTGAAATACCATGGCGATCCGTTTCCCATTGATATGTCTTCGGATCCATTTTTTATCTTTTTGTAAAATATCTACGGTCTTCGGTGTACCATCCGCATGATGATAACTGAATTCGATCTTTCCTCCGTTTACCTCTGCGTTGGAGGCAAGAATTCCCATTGCAGCTTTCATGGTGACGGATTTTCCGGAACCGGACTCTCCTACGATAGCAACGGTTTCCCCTTTATAAAGGTCAATATTAATTCCCCGGATAGCATGTACCGGTCCTGCGGTGGTCTTGAAGGTAATATCAAGATCGGATATCGCAAGAATCTTTTCTTTGTTTTCAGACATGTTCTCGTACCTCACATTTCCTTCATTTTCGGGTCTAACGCTTCTCTTAATCCATCTGCCACAAGGTTAAAGCTCAACATTAAGAGTGCCATAACGATGATCGGCGGGATGATCTGGTAAGAATGCGTTGTAAAGCTGTTGAATCCCTCTGAGATCAATGAACCTAAGGAACATTGCGGTACCGGAATTCCAAGTCCTACGAAACTTAAGAATGCCTCTGTAAAAATAGCAGTCGGTATCGAGAACATTACCTGTGTAATGATCGGTCCGATAATGTTTGGCAGGATTTCTTTGAATATAATAAAGAAACTTCCCGCACCAAGTGTTCTTGATGCTAAAACAAACTCCTGCTCTTTCAGCTTTAACATCTCTGCCCTTGCAATCCTGCTCATGCCGACCCACTCCGTCAGCATCAGTGCAAAAATGATCGTCAGCATACCCGGTTTTAATACTAACAGTAATAACGTTACAATTACCAGTCGCGGAATACCGTTGGCAATTTCCAAAATTCTCTGCATCACCATATCGACTTTTCCACCAAAATATCCTGAGATCAGACCATAGCTCATACCGATGATCATATCGATCAAAGCAGCTGCCACAGCAATGATCAGAGATACTTTTGCTCCTGACCAGGTACGGGTCCAGATATCACGTCCGAAGTTATCACTTCCGAACCAGTAATAGACGTTATCAAGTCCTTTTTCTACATAGTAGTTCATCTTTTTGCTTCCGCTGGTGGTACTGATACTTTCACTTCCATCAAAAATGCCCAGTTTTTCCAAAGAAGCGACACGCGGTGCTAAATTCTTCTGGCTCAGGTTCTGCTCTGAGTAAGTATACGGTGTCATTCCCGGTCCGATAATGACCATTACGGTGATCAGCACGATAAAGATCAGTCCGATGACTGCACTTTTTTTCTTAAAAAAACGGATCAATACATCTTTCCAGAAATTCTGTGAAGCAAAGTTCGTATCAATGCCAATCTCTCCGGCATTGCTTTTTAAACGGAAATCCTCATCAGTCGGCACATATGCCGCCGTCACGGTTTCCATACAGGTTTCTTTTTCTCTCATCTTAATCACCATCCTTCGCAAGTCTGATTCGCGGATCAATGATTCCATAGAGAATATCCACTACCAGCATAATGATAATGTACATTGCAGAATATACAAAGCTCAATGATATGACAACATTATAATCGTTTGACTGGATCGCAGTAACTAAAAGACTTCCGACTCCCGGAATGGCAAAGATTTTCTCTACTACCAAAGAACCGGTCATCAGATCTACGATCAGCGGAGCTAATACCGTAATGATCGGGATCAGCGCATTTCGCAATGCATGCCGAAAGATCAGGGAAGCTCCTGAAATACCTTTACTCTCTGCTAAAAGCATATAATCACTGCCTAATACTTCTAACATCTCACTTCGCGTAAAACGTGCGATCGATGCCATGGTAAACATGGACAGCGAAATACTTGGCAGGACGCTCGATCCCATCACATCCTGTATGTTAAACAGCATTGGGAACCATTTTAATTTAAATCCTAAAGAATAGCTGAGTGCCAGCGCAAACACATAGGACGGCACGGATACTCCGATAACCGAAATGATCGTTGCGATAGAATCCCAGATTGTATTGTGCTTTAAGGCTGCAAGTAATCCTAACAGTAATCCTAAAACTGCACCAATCAATACTGCAAATCCTCCGATAAGAATGGAGATAGGAAGTCTTGTCTGAATCAACTGCGAGATTGGTGTATTTTTAGAAATATTATAGCTAACTCCAAAATCTCCCCTCAGCATATTTCCGACATATCGGAAAAACTGAACGACCACCGGTTGATCTAATCCATATTTTGCATAAAGTGCCGCCCTCTGGCTGTCATTTAACTTTTCATCGTTAAACGGAGAACCCGGCATCAACTGCATCAGTACGAACAACACCAGCAGAATCGCCAAAAGCGTAAAGAGTGCTGTAATGACTCTCTTCAGAGTATATTTTTTCACGTTTTCATCCTCCATATTGATAGGAAATAGCTGCACCAAGTCTGACCTCAGTGCAGCTCATAACACCCCGGTATGGATGTCTCATTTTTTTATTTCTTTACAGTGTCTTTATAAACACGGTTCAGTGCTACCGGATGGAATTCGATTCCCTCTACCTTAGAGGATACCATCTCTGCATTACACTGTGTATATAATGGCATAATGACAACATCATCCATTGCAATCTTCTCTGCTTCATAGAGTTTTGCCCAACGTCCTTCTGCATCTGTGCAAAGGTCACCGGTTGTACATTCTGTGATGATCGCATCATAGTCAGCATTGCTCCACATACCATAGTTGTTGGAGTTGTCTGTAACCCACATTCCTAAGTATGTCATAGGATCTGCGTAGTCCGGTCCCCAACGTGTAAGACCAAGCTCGAAGTTACCATTCTGTAAGTCTTCTACTCTCTGTTTCTTAGGCTCTACCACAAGGTTTACGGTAAGACCAGGAAGTGCTTTTTCCCACTGCTCTTTTAATACCTGAGCAACTTTCTGTGGTGCATCATCTGCATCTACTACCATGTCTAACTCAACCTCTTTCACGCCTAATTCCTCTAAACCTTTTTCCCAGTAATCTGCTGCAGCTTTTGCATCATATTTGCATACATCGCTGTATTTCTCCTGGTCTTTGGAATAGTCGGAACCATCCGGACCTGTTGCGAACTGCGGTGGTACTGCTGTATAAGTTGGTGCAGAACCATCTTTTAATACATCTTTTGTAACCGTCTCACGGTCAATTGCCATGGTCATTGCTTTACGCACATTTAAGTTTGCAAGCTCTTTTACATCTTTGATGTTAGATGTTACATACCATAAGTAACCTGCACCGATGCTCTGGAATTCAGGATCATCTTTTACCTGATCCACCTGCTCACCGTTTACAAGAGTTGTATCTAAGTCACCGCTCTGGTAGCTCATTAATGCCTGCTGTGAATCCTGGATTACCTGATAGTTTAATCCTGAAAGGGAAACACGGTCTGTATCCCAGTAATCTTCATTCTTTGTTAAATGGAATGCTGTTGCTGCCGGCTCATAAGAGTCTAACACGAAAGCACCATTAGAAAGTGTTGTCTCCGGGCTTGTTGCAAAAGTATCACCACAAGACTCAAAGAATTTTTCATTTACAGGATAGAATGTCGGGAAGTACATCAGTGACTCAAAATAACTTACAGGTACATTTAAGCTTACCTCAAGTGTCTTATCATCTACCGCTTTGACTCCTAATTCGCTCTTATCCTTTTCACCGGCGATAATCTCTGCTGCATTTTTTACCTGGCCGATATCACTTAACATGTATGAATATTCAGAAGCAACATCAGGATCTACTGCTCTCTGCCATCCAAATACGAAGTCTGCTGCTGTTACAGCATCTCCATTACTCCATTTTGCATCGCGTAAATGGAAGGTATAAGTAAGTCCATCCTCTGACACATCACAGCTCTCTGCGATTGCCCATACTGCCTTTCCATCTTTGTCCATCTGCATGAGACCATCTGTATAATCAGCAATTACCTCGAAAGAAGTACCATCGGTTGCCTGCTGTGGATCCAGTGATTCTACAGGGGTTTCAAGCATTACATTCAGGTCTGAAGATGAAGAAGATTCTGATTTGCTTTCTGATTTTGAAGTATCTGCTTTATCAGAAGAACTGCCACATCCAACAAGACCCAGCACCATTGTTGTTGCTGCAAGAACAGCGACAAATGCTTTTGCTCTTTTCATTTTCTTTCCTCCTTAATATTTTTATAAAAAAATACAAGGGTGGCATCATTTCATGCTCCCTTGCATTTTTATACATTATATCACATACTTTTTACAATTACCAGTATTTTTTTACATTTTTTGTAAAAAACTTCTATTTCCCATCGGTTTTATAGGTTTTTATTGACTGCATTTGACGATCAAAAGTTCCACTGCAATCCTGTCATTCATTCTTCCGGACTTCACACTCTCTTCAAATTCCACGCCGTCTTCTATGGCTTCCCGTATCTGCTGCATCGTAAAATTGCCTGCCATCCTCTGGTTTTTTCTGACTGCAAATTCCGGCATTCCCGCCTTTGATGCAATGGTACGGCTGTCTGCTCCCTGCCCGCTCAATTCTTTGATCAGCATCAGCTTCTGGAACTGTCGCAGGATCAAAAACAGAATCCTCATCGGTGGTTCTTTTAAGGTCAGCAGGTCATAATAAAGGTCTAATGCCTGCTTCTGTCTTTTTTCTGAAATGGCATTGATCATCTCAAATATTTTGTTTTCCGTCTGCTCTACGCAGATGGCTTCTACCTGTTCCTCTTCAATCGTCTCACGATCCATGCAGTAACAGATCAATTTTTCTAACTCCCGGTCGATATTTTCCATGTCATTTCCGGTTTTGGTAATGAAACGCTGATATGCCGCCCTGGTCATTGCTTTTCCTTCTTTTTTCAGTCTGCCACCGACCCAGCGCATCAGTATCTCATCATTCTGTCTTTCAAAGCAGACGATCCTGCCTGATTTTTTGACCTGTTTATAGAGCTTATTTCGCTTGTCTACTTCGGATTCCACAAAAATAAAACAGGTGCTTTCCGCCACTTCCGGGATATAGGCTGCAAGTTCTTCGGCGGAATTTTTAAAAAAGCCACTGTCCTCCACTAAAATAACCCTGCGCTCTGCAAAAAAAGGCAGTGTCTCTGCTAAGTCAATCAATTCGCCCTGCACAATATCTTTTCCCTCATATGCCGAAAAATTCATGGTATCACCCTGCGTTACCATGGCTTTTAACAGCTTCTCCTTGTACTGGCGTTTCAGATAAGCCTCTTCCCCATAGAGCAGATAAACGTTTTGAAATTGTCCTGTCTTTATATCCTCATCAATGCTTTTCATATGGGTATTCTAACACAAAGGAGGAGGGTGCTTCAAGCCAGCCTTTGGAAAATAATAATGCTTCTTGACAATTCCCGCACTTTCCTATATTCTATGATAAGAAGAAATGAGTTTTTAACCGTACAGCCTATTGCTCAAGCGGGGTACTCGTTTCTTTTTTTATGTTTATAATGTCGTACAAATACAGCTTATGGTCAGCCGCATGACGAATAATCAGCTCTGCCCGATATACATTGTATCTGCCTACTCTCCCTTCCTCTGCATATACCGGCAATGCAAATCTTGTGTCACATCGGTACCATCCATATCGTGCGTCAAAGCAATGCTTTTTTGCCAGATTCTTCTGCTTTCTTAAATTAGTAGCAATTCTAATCATTTCTGGCAATCCTTGGGCTGCATTTGCTTTCGCTTTTGCAAAACCCCCCTTCAATTTTTCTGTATATTTTGAACCCGAATATTCGTCTGCTAAATCCTTCCCCAAATATACGATATCCCCTGTGTCCATAATCTCTACAAATTGTCCTATATACCGTCTGATATAATTCTCTACACTATCCCAGTCGATATTCTGCCGCCCTTTGAATTGTATATTATGGATTACTACAATGCGTTTTCCTTCATCATCCTGCACTACTTCACTATTTCTTTTCATCAGTTTCTCCTAAAACCCCCTTTTCTTTTAGCAGCCTCCGCACGCAGACCTTCCCATCCTCCTGCGTTATACTAATCTGTCCGCACTCCGTCGTCTGAAAGATTTCTGCACCGACGTCCTGCATATGTTCTACCGCTTCTTTTCCGGGATGACCATAAGAATTATTCCGTCCGCAGGAAATCGTTGCCAGTTTCGGCTGTAAAACCTCCAAAAACTCCTTACTGTTCGATGTCTTAGAACCGTGATGTGCTGCCTTATACCAGTCAATTTTCATATTGCCATATGCTTCTATGAACTTTTTCTCCTGCTCCTGCCCTATGTCTCCGGTCAGAAGTCCTCGGAAAGCTTCATGCTCTAAGAGCAGTACCAGACTGTCTGCATTGCGTTCCCCTTCCACGGATTTTTCTGAAGGATACATGGCTTGGATACGGACTGAAGCATCTCGAAAACATTCTCCCTCCTCCAGATAAAGCACCTGACATCCCTTTCTCTTTGCAAGAGCCACCAACTCTTCCTGTGCTTCATCCCTTAAAACATATTTAGAAAACACGAGATGTTTTATGGGAACATCTGCCTCTAATAATTCCATCAGACCATTACAGTGGTCTGCGTCACAATGACTGACAAACCAGTAATCCACCTCTTTTACTCCATGAGATTTCAAAAAAGGCTGTATCCGATATTTTCCGACTTCCGAAACATCCACACTTCCGCCATCAACAAAAATTTCCGTACCGGCATCCGATTCTATATAAATGCCATCTCCCTGTCCCACATCTAATACCTGAATTTGAAATCTTTTTCCTTCTTTTTGCATGGAAAATGTAAGTAGTCCTAAATAGAACAACGTTAAGGCAATCCTTTTTAATCTATGATTTTCTAATCTGTTATTTAATTCTGTTTTTAATTTTCTTTGAGGTTTCTTTCCATACCAGAGCCATGTTAATATGGCAGCCAAAACCACATAGTAAAAAATCAATCTTTGCAGCCTTGGTTTTCCTGTCGTCCAGACAGCTCCCGGCAACTTCAAAAAAAGCCGACATAGAGACTGGTACAACAGTAACATCCCTTTTGCACCCTGCAACGGCAAAAATCCAAGTACCGGATACAGCAATCCCAAAAGACCACCAAATATCCCAAGGAACAACACCACGCCTGTGGTCGGAAGTATCAGTAAATTGATAAAAATGACATATGTTGGAAGTTCAAAATAGTAATATGCAATGACCGGGATCGTAAATGCCTGAATGCATCCGCTGACACATATCTGCTCTCTGATCCCCTTTTGAATGTCCATGCTTTTCAACAGAATGACAGACGCGTCGACACCTAAGACTGCTAAGAATGAAAGGATAAATCCTGTATAGGCATAGACAAACGGATTTTCCCATAATAAAAAAATGGCTGCTAACGCTAATCCGGTCAGCGAATCATAACTTCGTCCGATAACACCTCCCAAAAGAAGCAACAGGAACATGAGCACCGCCCGTTTTGTAGAAACTCCTGCTCCTGATAAAACGGCAAATACCAAAATTGCCACTGCCGATAGAGTGCTCCTTAACAAGAGCGGCACTCTTTGTTTTTGGAGCATTTTATAGAAACCCATCCCAATGATAGAGACATGTAAACCTGAGATCGCCAGAATATGAGAAATCCCCGTCTTTTGATAAAGGCTCTTTATCTCCGGCTCTAACAACTGTCTGTCTCCTAACACCATGGTACTTAACACTCCTGCGGTTTCTGCTCCCATCGTTTTTTGATAAAGCTGTATGACCTCACGTTTTTTCTGATAGAGAAATTCTGCAAACCGGTCTGTATCACGACTGATAAACTGCACGTTCTCTCCATAGAATTTAAAGTCTGTTCCCTGACTTTCATAAAAGTTCTTTTCGTCAAAATTTCCTTCATTCCTTGCAGGTTCTAAAGTTTTGACGGTTCCATTGACATAAATGATATTTCCGACAGATACGTCGGTATTCAGATATACTAAGATTTGTCTGCATGGAAGCTGCTTCTCTTCCACACGAAGATAACAATGTTTCAGATAGATTTTGGTACTTTTTGCACCCTCTTCTTTTTTTGAGACAGTTCCCCAAACGGCTGCTTTCTCTCCATCTTCTAACAGGGATTCCACTGCCTGATGGCTTTTTATGGCATTTTGCATATGACAGATTCCCAATACAAATATCACAGAAAATGTCACAGCATATACGATTCCCTGCACACTTCCCCTCTTTTTCCAGCGAAGATAACTATGACACGCAAGGAAGATCGCAGATAGCAAAAATATCCACACATTCCAAAGACGCGCCGACAAGATTCCCAGCAGAAAGAATGCAGCCGCTAAAAAAAGCGGCCTTTTATTCACTCTTTGCCTTTTCCCCCTTTTGTCTTTCTTCTAAATAATCCAGATTCCGGTCATAAATCTTATCGAGCTTATAACTGTCACGATACACTCCCTTGGTACTTCCATTGACGGAAATCTGAACCTTGCTGACGGTGGAGAGTTCAGATAAGGAATCCACAATGGAATAGATTACGATCGGTTCCTGTATTTCATAATCCTGATTTGTAAAGCCTGCATCAAAGTTGACATAACATACCCCATCTACGGTTGTGACACTGAGCAGTTTTGTTCCTGACGGAATGGCTGATTTTCCTTTTGCATTCTTCGGTTTTTCTAAAAGATGCTCGATCACTAACTTTTCTATCGAAATATTACTGCTGTAGTGGACCGTCTGTGTCTCTTTTACCAAGGCATCTCCATCCCGGTTAGAAAAATACAGTGTCAGTGTCGTCGTCTGGATCGCATTGATCTGCTCTCCCGGATTTTCCACAAAACTTTCTGCAGTCATCAGTCCTACTACATTATTTTTGGAATCTACTAAAGGACTGTCTCCCACAAAAAAGGAAACGCAAGAGATATCCGGTATCTGCGTCATGGTACGCACCACGGCTGCACGGCAGAACACCTCCGTTGCCGCATCCATATTATAGTAATCCGAATCCATCCAGACAGATAGCTGGTCGCCTTCGATCCGATACTTTGTAATCTCCACATCATTCGGGATCGGCTTCTGATATTCCACGTCCTCCGGTGCTGAAGAAAGCTCCCGCAAAAATTCTTTGACCATGCCTTCCGCATCCTTGCTCTTTGGATGGTATTCCCTCGGATTGAGTTTTGTCTGTTCTGAATTCAGATAATAAATCTGATATCCTGTTTTTACTTCTTTTTTCGATCCACAGCCGCATAACAGCAGAAGCAATGCTGCAAATAGAAATATCAAATATCTTTTCTTCATCTTCTGCCCCCTATGCAATATAATTGAGTGGGATCCGCACGGTAAAGATGGTTCCCTCGCCTTCCGTACTGTATGCTTTAATAGCTCCACGGTGCATCAGCACGGCATTTCTTGTAATCGCAAGTCCAAGTCCTGTTCCACCGATCTCCCTCGAATGGGACTTGTCCACCCGGTAGAATCTCTCGTAAATATGTTCTAGGGAATCCTCCGGGATTCCAATTCCCGAATCCTCTACTTTGACATAGAAATACTGATAATCTGCATTCAAAGTCACATGTACCCAGCCATTCTCACGATTGTATTTTATCGCATTTTCCACCAGATTTGTAATGGCAAGGGTCAGTTTTACCTCGTCGATTTCTGCCGTAACCGGACGGAACGTCTCTAATACCAGTTCTATGTTCTGCTTTTCCGCAATCGAACGCAGACGTTTTAAAATCAGCTCTAACATCTCATTGATGTTGATGCTTGAAATATTTAAATCTGCTGCAGACTTATCCATTTTTACTAAAGAAAGCAGATCTGTGATGATCTTATTCTCACGCTCGATCTCATTTGTGATATCTTCCATGAACTCTTTATAAAGCTCTACCGGTGCATCCTCCATGGCATTGATGGAATCCGCTAAAACCTTCATGGAGGTCAGCGGGGTCTTTAACTCATGGGACACATTCGATACGAATTCCTGTCTGGAATCGTCAATCGTTTTCATCCTTCCGAATAACTGGTTAAAACTCTCCGACATCTCTTTTGTCTCGGTATAGGTATTCACATTCAGTCCGTCTTCTTCATATCCGGTCTGGATATCACGGATAGATTTCTCCATCCTGCGAAGCGGACGTACCAGTCTGCCGGATGCAAAAATGGCAAATGCTAAGATCAATACGCCGATAATGAGCGTAAGGATTGCCGCATTGCGTCCCACGGCATCACGGTCATGAAGGACACTGTCCATAGAGACACTGACTAACATAACACCGATGACTTCTGTACTGTTTGCCGCTTTGATCGGCAGTGTCATTTCTAAATAACGGCTCTCTTTATCATATTTTGAGATTTCTTTTCCGGAAAGACTCTGGACGACTTCTTCGGAAATAATGGTTTTTGTCTCATCTAATCCATATGTATCTGCCACGATCCGAAATGCAGAGTCGATCAGCATTACCCTGCCGTCATAGATATTCGAAAGCTGGTTTAACTGTACCGTGATCGATTCCGTATTCTGTTTATTGATATAATCATTTGCTGCAATCTGGTCTGCAAGGATCTTTGCCTGACTGATAATCGCAATACTGCGTGTAGAAGCCGCCTGGTCTTCGTAAGCTTTTAAAAAACCGGCTCGCAAAACCAGACACGGCAGGATTCCGACGATCAGACATAACAGTATCAGACGGAATCGCATGCTTTTTAAGAATTTTTGAAATGCATTATTTTTTTTCATGACCTTACACCTTAACTCTGGTAATAATATCCCACTCCCCATTTGGTGTGGACGTATTTCGGCTCGCTTGGATTTGCCTCGATCTTCTCACGAAGTCTTCTGACATGTACATCAACCGTGCGGACATCTCCCGGATATTCATATCCCCATACCAGATTCAAAAGATTTTCCCGGCTGTACACTTTATTCGGATTCATGACTAAAAGTTCTAACAGGTCAAATTCCTTTGCCGTCACATTGACCTCTTTTCCAAGGATAAAAAGTCTTCGGCTCTCACAGTCTAACTTCAGATCACCGCTCTCTACGATCTTAGGATTTTCCTCTTCTTTCGGTTTTGCATTTCCGGTTCTTCGCATAATGGCTTTGATCCTTGCCTTGACCTCTAGGATATTAAAAGGCTTAGTTATGTAATCGTCTGCTCCATACTCAAGCCCTAAAATCTTATCCATATCATCACCTTTTGCCGTCAGCATTACGATCGGAACACTTGAAAATTCACGGATCTGCTGGCAGACCTCGAATCCATTCATCTTTGGCAGCATGATATCTAAAAGGATCATATCATATGCATTTGCTTTTGCTTTTTCATAGGCTTCTTCGCCGTCATAGGCACAATCCACCTCCATGCCGTCCTGCTCAAGACTGAACCGGATTCCTTTTACGATTAACTTTTCATCATCTACAACAAGAACTTTTTTTGCCATCTTTACACCTCAGTTAACTTTTATACTGTCCTTTATTTTCTGATAAACTCCTTCTTTGATCCCACTGATATTCATCAATTCCTCAGGAGCCTTGAACGCTCCATGCTCATTCCGGTAAGCGATGATCGCATCTGCTTTCGACTGGCCGATCCCCGGCAGACTCATCAGGGCAAACGCATCTGCCGTGTTGATATCGACGCGTCCGTCCCGACTGCTCTCTGCAGTCTCCTGCCCCGGCTGCACCGTTGCCGCTGCCGCTTCCTCCGTTGTCAGTACCCGTAACATCTGTCCGTCACTTAAGACCTCTGCCTGATTCAGGCTGTCACCTGCTGCCTGTTCGCTCAGTCCTCCGGCTGCCGCTATGGCATCACAGATCCGCTGTCCCGGTAAAAGCTCATAGACTCCCGGTTTTTGCACTGCTCCACAGACATATACAAAGATGTTTTCCGTGCTCTTTTCTTTCTCAGAGTCACTTTTTCCTTCTTTTATATCTTTGTTTCCTTCTGTCTGCTTTTCGTTATCCGTATGCTCTTTGGGATTTTCTAATATAAAATCCGTCTCCTGTTTCTTCTGACATCCGGTGTTTACGGCTGTCATGCATAAGATCAGAAACAGGAAAATGACTGTTTTTTTCATTTTGGTCCTCCTTTTTTTGAAAAAGGAGTCCGTTATGCCTGCTATTTTTTATTGTAACGAAATTTTAAATTTATTACAAGAGTATTTCCGTTTTTTTAAGGATTTGTTTTGAAAGACTTTTATTCCCATTTAAAAACCAGTATTCCGGCAATGGCAAGTGCCATTCCGACTACTTTTGACCACTGGAACGGCTGTTTATCCACACCAAAGATCCCAAACAGCTCGATCAGATAGGCAACCAGTAACTGTGCTGTTACGATCAGCATTACTGCCCTTGCAGGACCTAACGCTTCCATACTTTTAATAACGGTGATCGTGATGAAGGCTCCGATGGCTCCTCCTAAGAGCATATATTTCGGTTCTACGTTTTTCAATTCCATAAAACTGCTTCGGTCCGTGATCCCCCATGCTGCCAAACAGACGATCAATGCCGTTAACTGTACAAATGCTCCTGCGACCCAGATGCTTGTCCGTTCCGTTACCTCCGTATTGAATACTCCCTGAATACTCATCAATGCTCCGGAAAGCAGAGCAATAAAAATTCCAATCATAGTCTCCTCCTAAAGATATATTATCCTTAGTATGGACTTTGATTGGAATTTTATTCTAATCGGCTCTTTTGTACTCTATTCCGATAACGCTGCTAACGTATGATCTAATTTTTCGATCATTTCATCCACATGTTCTTTTTCGATCACTAATGGCGGTACAAACCGCAGGACATCGCTTCCTGCTGAAATAATAATGAGTCCTTCTTCTAATGCCTTTGAGGTAATCTCACCGACCGGCTTTGTAGTTACCACTCCCTGTATCAGACCAACACCGCGTCTTTGGGTTAAGCAATCATATTTGTCTACGAGTGCATCTAATTTTTCTTCTAAATAAGCAGAAATCTCTTTGACATGGGCAGGCAGATTTAATTCCTCAAATATATCTAACACGGTAGAAACTGCTGCACCGACAAACGGATTGCCGCCATAGGTAGTTCCATGGTCACCCGGTTTTAAGGATTTTTCTGCTATCCGCTCTGTCATTAAAAATGCTCCGACCGGCACACCGCAGCCCAGTGCTTTCGCACTCGTCATAATATCCGGTTTCACTCCGTAGCCCTGCCATGCAAACATTTCTCCGGTACGTCCCATGCCACACTGGATCTCGTCTAAGATCAACAGTATATCCCGCTCTTTACAGATTTTTTCGATACCATCCATAAATTCCTGTGTTGCCGGATAAATTCCGCCTTCACCCTGCACGGTTTCGAATAAGATCGCACAGGTCTTATCGGTAAGCTGTGCTTTGACACTCTCTAAGTCATTGAAATCTGCAAAACGGATTCCGCCAAGTAACGGTTCAAACGGCTCCTGATAGTGTTTGTTGCCGGTTACCGACAATGCCCCAAGACTTCTTCCATGGAAGGAATGGTTCATAGCAATGATCTCATGATCCGTATGGCCGTCTCTGGTATAAGCATACTTTTTTGCCGCCTTGATCGCACCCTCGATCGCCTCTGTTCCGCTGTTGGTAAAAAAGACTCTGTCCATCTTAGATACTTTTAAGATTTTTTCTGCGGCTTCCATGATCGGAAGATTGTAATAGAGATTCGAAGTATGCATCAGCTTATCAATCTGATCTTTTAAGGCATCGTTATATTTCCGGTTGCCATATCCTAAGGCTTCTACCGCAATCCCTGCCGCAAAATCCAAATATTTTTTTCCATCCGTATCATAGAGATAGACTCCCTCGCCTTTTTCTAAGACCACCGGAAAACGATTATATGTATGGAGCATGGCTCCTTCTTCTCTTTTGATATATTCTTCTTTATTCATGGTAGAATTTCGTCTCCTTATCCCCTAAGATTGCTGTACCGATTCCTTTGTTTGTAAAGATTTCAAGCAGCAGACAGTGTGCGATCCGTCCGTCTAAAATATGTACTCTGGACACGCCATTGTCGATCGCATCAATACAGTTGTTCAGCTTCGGTAACATGCCTCCACCGATATTGCCTGCCTCGATCAATGCTTTTGCCTTTGAAACGGTCAGCTCTGAGATCAGGGTACTCTTATCGTCTGGATCTAAATATACGCCTTCAATATCTGTTAAAAACGCCAGTTTTTCGGCATTGACTGCTCTTGCGATCGCACATGCCGCATCATCCGCATTGATATTATAGGTGTTAAACTCATCGTCCATACCCACCGGACATACGATTGGAAGAAAATCTTTCTCTAACAGATCATGTAAGATCTTTGGATTGACCTCGGTAATCTCTCCGACAAATCCAATGTCCTGTCCATTTGAGTATTTTTTCTCAACCTTGAGCAGTCCACCATCTTTTCCGCTGATACCGATCGCATTGACACCAAGTGCCTCTACCATCTGTACTAGGGATTTGTTGACCTTGGACAATACCATCTCTGCAATTTCCATCGTTGCCGCATCGGTCTTTCTGAGTCCGTTGATAAATTCCGGCTCCATGCCGACTTTTCCAACCCACTTGCTGATCTCCTTACCGCCGCCATGGACAATGATCGGTTTGAAACCAACTAATTTTAACAGGGTTACATCCTGTATCACGCTTTTTTTCAATTCTTCATCTACCATCGCACTGCCGCCGTATTTGACAACAATGATCTTACGGTTAAAACGTTGGATATATGGGAGTGCTTCGATCAAAACTGACGCTTTATCCATAATTTCCTGCATGCTTTTTTCTTCCATCTGACTAAAACCTCTTTCCTGTTTTTCTATCTGATTTCTTATTTCTGCTTCTTTTTCTGCTTTTTCTCAAAGTATTCTTTTATGTCTACATTGATTTTATAACCTGTTAGGAGCGGTAATCTGCATTGATCTTGACATAATCATAAGTCAAGTCACAGCCCCACGCCGTTGCCTCGGCATTGCCCTGATTCATGTTGGCAATTGCTGTTACTGCCGGCTCTGATAAAATCCTGGTTGCCTCTTCTTCGCTGTAATCTACGGCAATTCCGTTTTTGATGATCTGAATGCTTCCTGCAGCACTTTCAAAGACTAAATCCACTTTTTCCGGGTCGAATTCCACACCGGAATAACCAAGTGCGCAAAGAATCCTGCCCCAGTTTGCATCATGCCCGTAAATGGCTGCTTTTGTCAGACTCGAACATACCACGGATTTACTCAATATTTTTGCTTCTTCCTTACTCTTTGCACCAATGACTTTGACTTCAAACAATGCGGTGGCACCTTCTCCGTCTCCCGCCATCATTTTTGCAATTTCCGTATTCACATAATTCAGCGCTTCACAGAACTTCCGGTAATCTTCATTTTTTTCCGTAATCTCCGGGTTTTCTGCCATACCATTTGCTAAGAGCAGTACCGTATCGTTTGTGGAGGTATCTCCATCTACGGAGATCATGTTATAAGTGTCACAGACATCGGCACTGAGTGCCTCCTGTAAGAGTTCTTTGCTGATCGCCGCATCGGTCATGACAAATCCTAACATCGTACACATATTCGGATGTATCATACCGGAGCCTTTGCACATCCCGCCTACCGTAACAGTTTTTCCGCCTGCTTCAAAAGTAACGGCTACTTCTTTTGAGATCGTATCGGTTGTCATGATCGCACACGCTGCCTGATGTGCCGCCTCTCTGGTATCGGAAAGTTCTTTTGCCATCACTTCAATGCCTGATTCTAATTTCTGTATTGGAAGCTGCATACCGATCACTCCGGTAGATGCCACTAATACAGCATCCTCTGCAATATTTAACTCTGCCGCCGCTTTTTTTGCCGTATCTTCGCAGTAGCCAAATCCTTCTGCACCGGTACATGCATTTGCAATTCCTGCATTGACCACCACTGCCTGCACGCTCTTACTCTCCGTTACGATTTTTTTATCATATAAGACCGGAGCTGCTTTTACGACATTCGTGGTAAAAGTTCCTGCCGCCTTACAGGGAACCGTGCTGTAGATCATTGCCATATCACTGCGGTCCTTATATTTGATGCCTGCTGCTGTTGATGCTGCTAAAAATCCTTTTGGTGCGGTCACGCCGCCGTCTATTACTTTCATTCTGCGCCCCTCTTTCCTATGAATTAAATCTGGTAATATTTTCTTCATTTAATGTAAAATCATAGTAGTTCAGATCTTCCCGGAATGTCCAGCCGACACTCTTCCAAAAGACATTTCCCACTTCGTTATTTTTAAAAGCGATCAGGCAGACTTTGTTGATCTGCTCTTTTTGCAGTTCCTTCATACAGGTTACCGCCATGCTCTTTCCAATCCCACGTTTGCGGTACTGCTCATCTACGCAGACATGATAAAAACATCCGCGTCTTCCGTCGTGCCCACATAAGATCGCTCCTACGATCTTTTCTTTATTTTCTTCTTTGACAACGGCAACTACACTCGTGGAAGGATTTCTCTGTAAAAAACGCTGTACTCCTTCTTTCGAATCATCCAGACTTCGCATGCCGAATCCATGGATTGTTGTCCAGAGCGTATATACTTCTTCGTAGTCTTTAATTGTCATTGTCCGTATTTGATATGTATCCATTTTTCTTTGTCCTGTCTGCTTGTTCTCAATTCCTTTATCGGTATGACCTTCTTATCCTCTGACTTTTTTATGGGAACATCGGTACTAATTCTAAACCGGTTTCCTCCGGCAGCCCAAATAAAATATTCATATTCTGTACCGCCTGTCCTGCTGCACCTTTGACAATATTGTCTAAAGCTCCCATCATAATGATCCTGCCGGTTCTCTCATCAATGACAAAGTTGACATCCACATAATTGCTTCCCTCTACCCATTTTGTCTCCGGGCAGACTCCTTTGTCTAATACACGCACAAATTTTTCTTTTCCATAATATTTATCATATACTGCCTTGATCTCCTCGTAGGTTGGCAGTTTTCCGTCTTTTTTATTCAGGGTCGCATACTCGGTCACTAAGATGCCACGGTTCATCGGAACTAAATGCGGTGTAAAATTAATCTGTATCTCTTTTCCTGCCGCATAGCCTAGCTGCTCTTCGATCTCCGGCGTATGTCTGTGGCTTGCCACACCATAGGCTTTGATATTTTCATTGACCTCGCAGTACAGGTTCTGTACTTTTGCTCCTCTACCGGCTCCTGAAGTACCGGATTTTGCATCGACGATCAGGGTTGTTGTATCAATGAGACCTTCCTTTACCAGCGGATAAGCGGTCAGGATCGAACAGGTCGTATAACATCCCGGATTTGCTACCAGTCTTTTGCCTTTCGTCTTTTCCCTGTTGATCTCACAGAGTCCATAGACTGCTTCTTCAATGAACTGTGGGGACTTATGCTCAATTCCATACCACTGTTCATAAATATGTACATCTTTGATCCGGTAATCGGCACTCAGATCAATGACTTTGCACTGTTTTAAGATCTCTTCGGTCAGCACTCCTGCTAAAAATCCCTGCGGTGTTGCCGTAAAGATAACATCGACCTCTTTTGCTAACTTTTCTATATTATCATCGAGACAGACATCTTCTACCAGTGTAAACATATTCCGGTAAACATCTGCATACTTCTTATCTATATAGCTTCTTGAACCGTACCATTTGATCTCTACATCTTTATGTCCTAAAAGGATACGCACCAGTTCTCCTCCTGCATATCCGGTTGCTCCAATAATTCCTGCTTTTATCATTCTCTTTCCTTCTTTCTTCAATAACTGTATCTAGTGTAGTATATCTTTTGGTTTTCGTAAAGGGTTTTTACACATTTTTTTCATTTTTTATGTATATTTATTCGCTATGATTTAAAATTATACATTGCATTTGGCACTTTTTCCAGTATATATGCATTTTTATTTGAAAAATATGTATATTTTTTCGCTTGCATTATTCTCCCATTTATTATATAGTAATTGCAGTGCAGAAAACTGCAAAAATGAACGTAAGAAAGGACGACGATTATGAAAGAAAAAGTTGTTTTAGCCTACTCAGGCGGATTAGACACCACAGCGATCATCCCGTGGTTAAAAGAGAATTATGATTATGAAGTTATCTGCTGCTGCATCGACTGCGGACAGGAAGAGGAATTAGACGGATTAGAGGAAAGAGCAAAATTATCCGGAGCAAGCAAATTATACATAGAAGATATTACAGACGAATTCTGTGATGACTATATCGTACCTTGTGTACAGGCAGGTGCCGTATATGAGAACAAATATCTGCTCGGTACTTCCATGGCACGTCCGGGTATTGCAAAAAGACTTGTAGAGGTTGCCCGTAAAGAAGGTGCTACTGCGATCTGCCACGGCGCTACCGGAAAAGGAAATGACCAGATCCGTTTTGAACTTGGAATCAAAGCTCTTGCTCCTGATTTAAAGATTATTGCTGCATGGCGTGACGATAAGTGGAATATGGATTCCCGTGAAGCTGAGATTGAATACTGCAAAGCTCACGGTATTGACCTTCCATTCTCCGCTGACTCTTCTTACAGCCGTGACCGTAACTTATGGCACATCAGCCATGAAGGTCTGGAATTAGAAGATCCTGCAAACGAGCCAAATTATGATCACCTTCTCGTTCTTGGCGTAAGCCCGGAAAAAGCACCGGATGAAGGTGAATATGTCACCATGACTTTTGAGGGCGGAGTTCCTAAGAGTGTCAATGGAAAAGAAATGAAAGTATCCGATATCATCCGCGAGCTGAACCGTCTTGGCGGAAAACATGGTATCGGTATTGTAGATATCGTAGAAAACCGTGTGGTTGGTATGAAATCCCGTGGTGTTTATGAGACTCCTGGCGGAACCATTTTAATGGAAGCTCATCAGCAGTTAGAGGAACTGATTTTAGACCGTGACACTATGACTGTGAAAAAAGATATGGGCAATAAATTTGCACAGATCGTTTACGAAGGAAAATGGTTCACACCACTGCGTGAGGCTGTTCAGGCATTCGTGGAATCTACACAGAAATATGTAACCGGTGAAGTGAAGTTCAAACTTTACAAAGGAAATATCATCAAAGCAGGAACAACTTCTCCATATTCCCTTTACAGTGAATCTTTAGCAAGCTTCACAACCGGAGATTTATATGACCACCACGATGCAGAGGGATTCATCACTTTATTTGGTCTGCCATTAAAGGTTCGTGCTATGAAGATGGCTGAAATTGAAAAAAATAAATAAATCCAAACACCCAAGAATTCACGAAAGGCGTGAGTTACAAATGTAACTCACGCCTTTTTACTAACATGGTCTGAAACAACAACAGTTACAGAGCATGTTTAACAATATCATGCTTAAACACCAGCTTCCCTGTCCCGCATAAGGACTCTCATACTGGCCACGCATGTTCTCATACCACGAATCTCCATATCCAAACGGATTCTCACCCGGACCATAGCCATAAGGACCTCCGTTGTTCTGTCCGTAACTTCCGTTCTGATAGCCGCCCTGCCGGTATCCGCCCTGCTGGCGTTCCCGCATGATCTGTTCGTATGCCTGCTGGACTTCTTTAAATTTTTCCTCCGCCTGCATCTTATTCGGATTGTTGATATTTGCATCCGGATGATATTTCCGGCTCAACGCGCGGTATGCTTTTTTTATTTCTTCATCTGTAGCACTCGGACTGACTCCAAGCACTCCGTAAGGATTGATCATTTCCGATGCCTCCTTGTTCCGGCATTCTGTTTCTTTTTCTTCTTCAACTGCATATATTCATATTTTGTCCAGACACCGGAATACAAAATATTTCGGATGATCTCCCCATGTTCGATGATCGGCAGACGTTCAAAGGACTTCGCACATTCTGACAACATACTTGTCAGCATCAGTTTACAGAATGCATCAAAATTCTTCGGATCTGTCTTATACATATGACGCAGGACGTTAAAATTATGATTCTTAGTATCTTTTTCTAAGTCCTCATATGCATCCATCAGATAGATGAACTTACCAAGATAATAGCCAAAACATTTCAGCTCATCTTTCCATTCATCATCTTTCCATGCAAAAATCTCGCCAAGCATCTCGCCGGTCAGGCCTGCAACTGCATCAATATTGTATTCCTTTGCCGCCTCTGCTTCTTCTAACTTCTCAATATATGTCTGGATTGCCTCTACCTGTCTTGGGTATTTCAGATATATCCTCTGATAATCCTTATCGAGAACCTTCATGTATGCCTTCTTCGGGATCGAATGATGATCTCTCCAGTCATCCCCAAAGTTCTCATAGGCAAGCACCACATTCATGTCTGCAGCATAGTCTGTAATCTCATTGATATACGCTAACTGCTTCTTTGTCGGATGGATCGCACAGGTGAACTTTTTCCTGTGATCTTCTACCTCATAAAGCCCTGTTAAGAGTACAATCAGAAAAGTCATATCATAGGTTAACAGAGCCTGTCCCTTGACTCCGCAGTTTGTCTTTAACTTCCGGCACAGACCACAGTAATATGCCTGATATGCCTTTCGTTCTTCTTCTGACAACTGACTCTTATTAATATTGATATAGCCAAACATATTGTTCTCCTTTGCCAGTATCACGCTCTGTTCCATTAGATAATATGTTACAACGTGCCTGATAGAGTGTCAACAATACTACGTTTTTTTTAGAAAGATTTTATACTTCCATAATAATTGGTTTCATATGCCTAATTCAGATCAAACAATGTGGTCTTTAAAACCTTTAGTGTTGATACATCATCATGGCTTTCTTCTTTTCCGTAATAGTTAAATCTGCAGTTCAATTTTGCACGGATCTCTAAACTTTCATTTCCCGCTTCTGCTAATTTTTCAGATGCTCCATGCAGTACCGCTTTATAAATATGACCTTCCGTATAAGCACCGGGTGCGGCTGTATTCGTTGTCATATCGGTAACCTGAATCTGGTCTGCCCCTAACACTACATTCGTACTTCCATTGTAATAGGAAAATTCCATCGTCATCTGCTTTTCTGAAGATGCTAAGTTCGGATCGGACACCGTAAAGTAGAATACGATGTCATCCTCTATCGGTTTGTCGGAAAGTGAACTGTCATAAGTAATATACTCATACTTTTTCTCAGCAGCATTTTTATCCGGTGCCTCTAAAATTTTAACATCCGGTGCCTCTACTCCTGCTTTGTACGCAGCTACTACCGTATTGACAAATAACTTGGTCTCTAAATCATCTCCCGAATGGTCTAATTCCGAGTTACCCATTCCCGAATAGGTCACATTTCCGATACTGTAAATATAGTAGTTATTGCGGGCATCGTTCTTAGTATTTTTATATACCTTGCCACGCTCGGAATCAGGATTGTCTGCATCACCGGACAGACAGTACCACACGACTACATCTCCGTTGCCGTCTCCATCTGCATCCTGGTCCATGTTCAACTGATAATACTGATAATTTGTCTTTGCCGACCGGAACTCTGTTCCAATCTCATATGGATAATGTGTAATCAGGCCGTCATTTTCACGGGTAACCTTTGCACATACCTTACCATCACGATACTGTAATCGTAATCTGTCATCACTCTGGCTGTTATCCACCTTTGGAAGTAAATCATTTCGCAGATTCAGATACTGTACATGATTTGATCCCTCTTTATGAAATTCGCCCAGATAATTCTGGTTGATAGTCTGATAATGATTTAACACTGCATTGGTAAATCCATGCGTCTGTCCTAATGCCTGTGCCTGTTTCGTGCTGCTGTTATAGGTCTTTGGTGCATAGGCAATATCCCTGTTTTCACTTAAAGTTCCTTCTTTCATATTTCTCGTTAAAAAATACCCCAGCTTTTTACTTTTATAGCCATCCTCATATTTTCCAATACCTACGGCTGAATACTCACAAACCCATCCCTGATTTACGGTTGCATGAAGTGTCTGTGTATCAACAGTCAGATGCTGCTGCTGTCTTAACAGATTTCCCTGTGCCTGCATCTGTGCACTCTCTGTCGTATCCGTGTCTGCTGAAACCCCATAGCGGTCCATTGCCATAACGTTCCGGAATGCATTGTTCATATAGTAACCCCACTGACGTGGCACCTCCCAGTCATCACTAAAAGATGTCAGATGTCCATCCTTAAAGGAATGATGCGGTGATACGTTGACAAACGACGTAGTATCATTTGAGAACAATACGCTCTTACCGGAATCAATAAAGAGATTAATGGCATCTACCGCATACTGACTCTTTCTGTTAGAGCTGTTATATAAGTCATAATACTCACTGGCAAATCCAATAATGAGCATGTCATAATCTTCTAATGATTTTCCAAGTCCGGTCAGTTTTTTCTTATAGAATTCTTCTGCCGTGCTGATACTCGAAGCATTATTTCCATAATCTCTTCCTCCTATCGTATCAATATCGAATTTTAAGCCTGTCATATTACATACTTCATCCAGATAATCCTGAATCTGTTTCTCCTGCTTCAGATTGATACGGTTATTATCCGCTCCACTTGCACTCTGACTTGTAATCTGTAAGACATTGACCACTTCCTGCTCTCCAATACCATCCACTTTAGTGTATTGGATATCTGAAGTTCTGACACCCGGATTAGATACCTGCACCAGTTCTAACTGCCAGGACAATACACCCCGGTAGGTTGCCGGAATCTGACGCTCTAACCGATATCGCACTCTGCTGTTTAACTGATAGTTCCCCTCTCCGTCCTTCGATGCCTCCTCACCGATATCTGCATTATAGATGGTACAGCTCATCTCTTCTCCGCTACCGGATGCACCTGCTTTTGAAAACTTACCGTCTGCATTCATATCCAGACAGAATACCGGACGATAGACGGAGGCCGCTGATGCCTCCACCTGACTCTCTAAGTAAAATCCTACTTTTACAGTATAAGTTCCCTCTGACTGTGCATTCGATGTATCTACAATCATCTTAGAAACGTCTGAAAAAACCTGTCCGCTTGCCGTGCCGATTCCATCGTATGAGCTTAGAGTTTCCGGTGCACTGATATCAAAATATAAAATCTGCGGTTTTGGAATATTCAGATAATCTCCAATCCCACTTCCCACATTTTCTGCCTGACTCACGGTAAATACATTCTGATTCCCCTTAATCTGCTCTAAAAACTGATAGAGGTATGAAGTATTGTCTACTGCATCCTGATTTACGGATTTATCTGTGTGATAAAGTGCATCCGAAACTACAACCGGATAATTTGCACTGACATATTCTAATAAATCCTTCAGTTTTGTCTTTGTAATATCATTACCGCTGTAACGGAAGCTCAGCAAATCCCCGGTTAATTCCTTCGGACTTGCTCCAATACCATAGGCATACTGTGTCTGTGTATATGGTTTCTTAAAATACTGTCTTAAGACATCATTTTCTATCTTGGTACGATTCCGCAATGCCGTATAGATACCACCATTGTTGTGTAATAATAATCCCTCATGACCCCAGTTGTCATCCGCGTATCTTGCATATGGCCGGGGTGTGTTATTCCGAAACAGATATGCTCCACCATAATCCACATCCATCATGCCCGATATACAGAGATTACCTGTGATATAGTCTCCAGTATGCGTATAAATCAATCCATTCATTCTGGTATCGTTATATACCGTATATCTTGAGCTGCCGCTTCCCTTTGTATTCAGATAATCAATACATGCTCCCACATAAATCATATCGTAGTCTTTATTTAAATCCTCGACCTTACCTATAAACTCTGCCGTAGACATAGAATCAATGGTGATATCCGCAGCATCTGCCGACACTCCTGCCCATGCTGCTATTTTTTCTTTTGTCAGACGAAAACCTTTCATATCGGCTGCTACCGCATCTGTCGGCTGAATCTCTAACACCCGGAAGTGATCCTTTGTCTGGATTCTTCGCTGATTGCTGAAATCAATAATATATTGCATCAGAAACAGACGGGTAATGTCTGTCGAAAGTTTTTCCTCGCCACTTCTGATCATATTTTCTTTTTTGATTAACTCCAATACCTCTGAAAGACCGGAAGTATCTGAAATCACACCCTCTAAATTTTCAAACAACGGTTCACGGGACGCTGCATCCTTCGTTCCAAAGATATAGACATTTTCATGTATAAAATCACTCTGTCCCGTATAGCCTTCCTGATAAGCGGCACACTTTTCCCATACTCCGCTGGATGCATCGATCATACACGGAACTTTTTGCAGCGAAACACTGTTTGCAACCGCATCCCAGACTGCCTGTGGATTCTGATAGGCTTTAGAGCTTTTTGTGGTATCTCCACAGATATAGATAAAATCTGCCGCAGAAAGATCGGTCTGGTCTAACTGACTCTCTTCTACCGTAACAACTTCTATCTCTAAGCTGTCACTGTCTTTAGATGCTAAGACTTTTGTCCGCATCCAGTCCTGACTGCTGAATCCGCCTTTATAATAGATTTTTCCTATCTGGACGATACATTCTTCTTCTGCTTCATCTTCTACAAACTGATAAGAGCCGCTTGTTCCTATATAGGAATACGGTAATTCCGTATCTAATACCGGTGTGTAACAAGCCCCTGCACTTCCGGAACCTACATAGGTAAACGAATCAATATAATATAACGTTCCCGTCGGATTCTCACCTGCTGCCTCCATCATAGGATTTCCGTTTTCATCGGTTCCAACGTTACGGTATGCCTGTGTATAGACTGCATCCGTTGTATCGGTACGCATCGTCTCTGTAAAATTCACTGTATAGGCACCGGAATCTTTATCGTACTGAAAGCCGGTAATATTTGGCTCATAGTTGCCATCTAAAGCCGGTGCTTCTTCATAACTTCCGTGAAGCTGCTGGGTTTCATACTGCTCTTTCGGAAATTCCATGACCTTCCAGTTTTCTGCATCTTTAGGGAAATAGGCTTCTTCATAATTCCCTTCTTTTTGCAATGGTTTCCCATTTCCGGAAAATGCATCTAACTGTTCCATCAGGGAATTTACATAATCTTTACGCACCTGTGATGTATTCTGTCTGGATGTGTCCTCTGCAAGATATGTATTCAGGTATTTTTTCAGATAGTCACCGGTAATGTCCGTGTCTTTATTTTTTACTAAATAACCGATTTCTCCTTCGGAGGCATCCGGTACAACTTCTATGATCTGAAACTTTTTGCTGTCCTTTACTTTCTGGGAAACTTTTTCTTCAAGTCCTGTCAAAATTCCCTGTGCCTGCACATGAAAAAACAGATAACCGCCTGTTCCGACACATAAAAGTGCTGCTGCGATCACCACACACCATATTCTCTTATTTTTCCAGCCTTTCTTTCCCATTGTGATCTCCCTTTAATTCCAACTGATACCCATTTTATTTACAGAAAATCCATATTCATAGGTACTTCCATTCTTATCTGTTCTCCTAATTGTCTCCCCTGCACGATAGACCCCGATACTGGTGGATTGTGAACGGAAACCTCCAAAGAGCCAACGTAAAACGGAACGGTCCGGATCAAAGGTTGCCGTACACTCCCAGCTTCCGTCTACATTCTTTGTCGGTCTTCCAAATGATAAGACGCCACGGGTATCATACAGATAAAAATTCCCGCTTCCGCTGTCCTCTTTAATCTCATCTGTGGAGGATGCGATCTTCAATCCTCCCGCCGCAAGTTCCTCTAGTCCATAAATTGTAAGCTTTGCACTGCCCATATATGCCATACTCTTCCTGTCGGCTTCAATCCTTACCACATGCACAACCGCCTGATTCGATGTAAATACATGTCCCGCATCGTCGGTTACAGATGCCGATACCGTAAAATCGCCACTTGTCTCCGTTGCATTAATATGAATCTTCTGGTTGTTCTGCAAGTCATTATTGTAATTACTCTTCGATGCAGACCATACCAGATCAGAAATTTTTAATCCGGTTGAAGTTAAAATATCTGCATGATAGGTTACTTCTCCATTTCCATTCTTTTCCGGGTCTAAGGTACCCCCTGCCGGACTGATCCAGACTTCTTCCGGATAAATCCGGATTCCGGCATGGTTAATGTGGATCGTCATGCTTCCTTTGACTGACGGATCCTGTGCAGACTGTGCCGTGATCGTCAATGTCTCTGCCGTCTCATCGGCTCCGATATGCAGGACTCCGTCTTCTCCTATATAGGTCTTGGCATTATTTGCTCCTGTACAAAACCAGTTCACCTTCTGGGATGGATAATGTTCTCCTGTTACAATGGCATAAAATACTTGTTCTTCGCCTTTTAATAAAGCCGTTCTCGATGCATTGACCTCTACTTTTTTTACCACGGAAACTTCTTCTTCAGTCGGGTCTGTGACCTCGTAATCTTCTTCCTCGGTTGGATTCACAACCACGGCATTTCGCAGATGATATACCATATCTGCCTGATAGGTCTTTTTATCCTTTTTTAAGGTGACCGCTGCTTCTACTTTACCTTTTTCCTGTGCCTTGGAAACATCCATCGCAAAGCTCTCTACGTTTTCTGCGAGTGCTGTTTTTTCTACCGTAGTCGTATAGTCAGATGCCTCTGCCGCTTTTTCCTGTCTTTCATAATAGAGCTTTTTATCAGAAGCAGAATAGCTTAAAATATCTACCTGTGTTTTTCCGTTTTCCTCATCATAAATGGTGGTCACATCATCCTTTTGCCGGATTCCTCTCGCACCGATGACATATTGCTCTAACTGGTTTAACAGCACCTGTGCTTCGTATTGCATATCTGTTTCGTTGCTGCTGGACTGATATGTTTTACTTCCTGACTGGATCAGACTGACGACTCCTCCGCCTACAATCCCGATAATGGCGATTGCAACGATCAGCTCTACTAAAGAAAAACCATGGTTATTTACTTTTGTTGATGTTTTCCTGTTGCCGGATTGATCTCGATACATTTTGAGTTCTCTCCTTTTTTGAATGTGATCTTTGTATACGTTAAATCTGATGTATCCTCTGTATTGACACAGAACTTTGAAACGGCACCGGTAGATCTGTCATACCCGATCCGGATAAAAGTACTAAGGGAATCTCCTGCATTGTCCCTTAAAGTCTTTTCCCCTGTGCCATCCTGTTTTGCTGCGGATATCTCAACTCCGTGTGGTTTTCCTAATTTTTCCCGCTTCACGGTTTCAAATGTAACAGTTCCGCCGTTTTCTTTTTCTTTATAGGATTCTATATAATAGCATCCCTCTTTTTCATAGAGGCAGACTCCGCTTACTGTACTCTTAGACATGATCTCCGTTCTTGCCTTACGCATAAACCCGTCTGTCAGTTCTGTATACTTTTTTACCTGTGCGCTCTTGCTGTAATTGGAATTCCCGATCACGATGCCTCCAAGCACTGCCATGATCGCGATCACCACGATTAATTCCAATAATGAGAAACCACCGTTTTTATTCTTATACATGTTCTACTCCACTACTTTTTCGACCAGTTTGTGTATACTACAAGCTGCTCTAACCGTATTCTGTTATCAGATGATACCATTTCGACTTCTCTTCCAAGATATTTTTCAGAATCTGTCAGATAATCTTTTAACAGATAATCTTTTCCACTCTTTTGACAGGTACCGCCTGCGATCAGTTTTGCAAGCTGGTTCTGGTTTTTGCAAAGCGTGATGTTTGCTTTTGCCGGAGAAACGGTTACTTTACCTTTACTCAGGATCGTTCCCTCAAAATCCGTTTGTACCTCAACATCGCCGGTTGCAATGACCATTCTGATCTTTGCTCCCGATGGTGCTTTTCCTAAAAAAGTATCATCCATAACCAATTTTTGCGAGGTATTATCTGTCACATATGCGGCATAGGAAGTCCCGCCTTCTTTGTAAGTGAACCAGCCGGAAGTTCCTACCACATCAAACAATTTATCTTTTACTAAATTTTCAAAGACTGTTCTCGACTTCTGTACACCACTTAATGCCTCATAATTCATTGTCAGATTGATGTTATTCGAATGGAACATATCCTGATAGCTGACAAGCTGGTCACTCATCTGTTTAGAATCAGACAAATCGCTGCCCTCCGTAATGGTATCACCAATCGAGGTAATTCCCGTTGCATCATATACTAAAATATTTCCATTCAAGTCCTTTTTTGCATTACGGTTGATCTGGACAGCTTTCTGATCCACATACAGATCCAGATAATTTTTAATCTTAGCCGATGCCGCGGAACCGTAATATGATGTAAAATAATCACTTGCTGCTTTGGCACTTTCAAATCTCATATAATAATAGTAGAGATTTCCCTGTGTCATCTCCTCTATTCCTGCCACTCCCGGAGTCAATGCCTGTACACGGCTTAAAATATGACTCTTTAAAAGTACCGCCTGGTTTGTCGGTGTGTCTCCACCGGTATTTGCTAATGCCTGTATATGCATCTGCTCTGTCATTGGATTTGCCATA
This sequence comes from Maccoyibacter intestinihominis, assembly GCF_040096355.1. Classification (NCBI taxonomy): domain Bacteria; kingdom Bacillati; phylum Bacillota; class Clostridia; order Lachnospirales; family Lachnospiraceae; genus Maccoyibacter; species Maccoyibacter intestinihominis. Next base: position 138,974 of record NZ_JBBMEX010000001.1, on the reverse strand, counting down.
CCGTCCATGCAGGACTCCGGCACTAAATAGGCGATCTGATTGCTCTTTACCGTTAGGGATTCCCCCATAAATATGGTACTGTTTCCGATATATGCATTTCCGGCAAGCATCAGTGTCGTAGACTGTCCTAAATTCAATCTCGCTTTTGCACTGCTTCCATTCACGCTGCTGCCTATGGCATTGACAATAATGGCACTGCTGTAATCCGATGGATTGTCTTCAATATCCTTTCTGATCTTCGCACTCTGATTAGGATCTGCCTTTAGCGCCGCTTTCGGATTGCCGAAGCCGTAATACTCTCCACCGATCTGTACATCGGCACTTCCAAACAAGGTCAGGTCATTGGCGGTATAGGTTGTTCCTTTTAAGGACAACTTCGATGCATTCGCTGCTTCAATATCATTTGACCATAGTGTTACCTTTGTCTCGCCCGAAAACTCTGAACCCTGTTCTAAACAAAGCTTGTTTTTTAAAATAACATCATTTCCCTTTTCCACAAGCAAATTCACACCATTTCCAACAGAAAGACTGGCATCATCGCCACCACCATAAATACTTCCATCCACGGTAACGTTTGATGTTTTTTCTAAAGACGCTCCTTTCTGTGCGATCAGTGCATATTTTAAAACATTTGGAAATGAACCGCTCTCCGTAAAATTCATCTGCGGAAACAGGATCTGGATATCGGTCTGTACCCTTGTCTCATAGTCCTGCTCATTCGTATAGGTTAAAAAAAGATTTTTCAGGGTCAGACCGCTTTCACTGACACTCAGCTGCGGTGTCTTTCCTTCTACCGTTGTAAGGCTGGTCCGCTCTTTGACCTTTTGATCTAAAAAGTTCAGCAGATAGTCCACGTTGTAATGATTCTCGTCCAATGACTGTGCCAGCTTACTTCTTAACACTTTGATATATGTCTCATTAAAATGCTTCGTCCGTTTCGCCGTACTTTTTCCGGTATAATCTGCCATCGTCTCTACATATGCCTGTGACATGGCATCGGATACATCGCTCTGCAGTCCCAGACGGATCTCATCTAATACACGCTCTGCATCATAAAAATTATTTTTTGATATACGGTTGGTCGCCTTCATCTGATAATTCCACAGTCCCATCGTCAATGCAACGGTTACTAAAACAGTTACCAGTGCAATTGCCGCGATGACCATGACCAGTGAAACACCCCTGTTGTCTTTTTTTAACTTTTTCATATCTATCCCTACCTGGTGACTGTTCCCGTCAGTGTTGTGATTTCTTTGTTTTCCCGATTTACTTTGACCGTAACATCATAAAGACGCGTATGTACACGTTTGCCATCAAGCCCGCTCAGTCCGAAATATTTTTCTAACTGTGACTGATTCAACGAAGTTTCGCTTCCACTTCCTTTATAATAGAATAGCGGTGTGTCCGCATCCGTAAAGTTTGCCCGTATCCGGATCCCCTTTGTAAAGTCCGGGTCCTGCTCTTCCCCAAAGTGTTCCTTTTCTTTCGTTCCAACCAGATGTACCTCTACTTTGGCTGCCTGATCTCCTTGTTTGATTAAAAACAGGTTCAGTGGATAATCGTCTTTATTCTGGACTGTAATTGTATTTTTTGCATTTGGTTCAAAACAGATATAAAGATTTTCAAGAGTTCCGCCCGCCTGTCTGCTGTCATATAAAAGCATCGGATGCTCTCCTAAAAGAATCCCATTATAATAATAAGAGACGTTCTGCCAGATGTTCTGTTGATTCTTATCTGCCGCTACTACATAATTCCACCGGATATCTAAATTTTTCAGTACTGTATCCTTCTGGTCTGCCTGTACCTTGTTTTCTGAAACTGCCTTGATAAAATCTTCTTCGATGATCTTATCATCCTGTACATAGACTCCGTCTTTGGAAAGATCGATCCTTTTTAAATCTACAACTTCTTTCTTATTGTAGTCTGCGTCAGCATTCTCCGTGTTCTGATACGGACGTACCTCTACGGTAACCGCAAATTTTTTTCCATCCGACTCATATTCGGGATAGGTGAATTTGTATCCTGTCTTTTTTCCATCTTCCTCAATATAACCTACATCTGAGATTGATTTACTGTCCTTATCCTGAATAAAGGCTTCCATACCGTCCGCTTTTAAATCCTCTAACACTGCCTCTCCTGCCGAAGTTGCAGCTAACAACACTCTGGATCTTGCATTAGTCTGAACGGTAAGGATCATGGATTTAAAAAGAGGAACCACGCAGATCACCAGTATCGCTGTGGCAATCAATATTTCCACTAAAGACACACCGCGATCATCCTGTTTCATCCGTGTTCCTCCTTTCATTCCATCTTAAAATCTACTGCTACATTCCTGCTTACTGCTCCGGAGTCTCCGTTGCCTGTGTCTCTCCTGCCTGCTGTGAAGCCTTTGTCTGCTGTACATCTTCCGGTGCTATACCGGATGCTCCACCGAAAATATTATCTGTTCCCTTTTGAACATCATTAATCTCTGCTGGCTGATACTCTTCTCCTGTTCCTAACATATAGTACTGCTTCATGCGAATGTCTCCTACCAGATTTCCGCTTGCCTCATCCAGTGTCAGCACCATTTCATTTATGGATTTTCTTTCTTCTTCTTTTGGTATCCGATGAAGCCAGTCCTTTAACTGGGAATAGGACACCGTAAACTCCAGTATTTCCGGTACGCCATAAATGGAAAGACCGGCTTCCTGATTCTCTGCCACAAGTTCTCCTGCTTCCATGCTGACCTTGGTAATACGCAGGCTGTCATAACGCTTTTCCATATCGGAAGCATAGAGGATCTGGTCTCTTGCTTTTACCATTGCCGGAAATTCTTTATAATATTCTTTTGTTTTTTTCTTCCATTCTTCCGTCTGAGCAATATATTCTTTTTCATTTTTCTGAATGACATCCAACTCTTTTAATTCTGCTTCTAGTGCAGCCTTCTCGGCTTTCTGTGCTTTATTTTCTACTAAAAAATTACGAAAACCGAACTGGACGACCAGTACGACTAAAAGAATTCCTCCAACTATAAATAAGAGATTTTTATCCCGTTCACTCATACCGGCACTCTTTACTTTTCTATCTTTTTTCATCGGATTACCCCCTCCGTACTTCTATTTTCCTGCGGTCTGATCCTGCTGCTTTGTTTCAAGTGATTCTACGTCTTCGTTCATAGTCGTTTCATTCTGTGTCTCGCTATCTGCAGTCCCTCCTACATAGGTACAGATCACCATGAAATCCACATAGGACTGATTGGATTCGCTGACCGTCTCCTCTAAAGATTCCACCTGAACATCACTGATACTCTCAAAATCAGAAAGTTCATCTACGATCTTGGTTGCCTCGCGCTTAGAACTTACGCGTATATCCAGTGTGATACTCTCAGAAGTTGAGGTAATGGAACGTACTAAAATATCACTTGGCATATTCTTTTCTAATTCGTCAATGAATCCACCGATCCCCTCTGAGGTTGTCGTGGTCTCTTTATAGAGATTTTCAATTTTTTCATATTCGGTCTTTGCCTGATTGTATTCTTTATACTCATCCGCAAGATACTGTTTTTCGCTTCGCTCTTTTTGCAGTTTATGAACACCCATCTTCAAATAGCCATAGTATGGAATGACCGCTAATAAAAGCACGAGTGATACCACAACACAGATCCCAAAGAACTGTTTTGGCTCAATATGAATCTGCTTATGCTCTTTTTTCTTCTCCGCAACTTCCTTTTCATCTTCTAAACGGAATTTCATCGGATTGACCGCTGCACCGACACAGGTCAGATACATCAGCGGATAATAATCTCCGGTATTCCCCTTTTCCTGTGGAAATGCCTCTCTTAACTGTTCTCCCGAAACAGGCAGACTTAACTCCTCAGATAAATATTGCTCCATTCCACAGATGTCTGCACCGATACCATAGAGAACGACATTCTCCATCTCCGCTCCTGCATGGTTCGAACTGTAAAAATTCATAACACGCGAAACGTTTCCTGTAATGGCACGGAAACCTTCTGTGATATCCTCCCGGATCTCTTCCTCTTCTAAGGTCAGGACATTTTCTTTCCGCATCTTTTCAAGTGTCTCATAGAAATCAATATCTTCACCAAAATGTCCGGATTTTTGAACCGCCTGTATAACATCTGCGATTCCATAAGGGAAGGTTCTTTGTAACTCAATCTTGTTCTCACGGACGATTGTGATCATCGTAGTGTCTTCTTCTAATCTTACCGCCGCGTATAAGTCATTTTTGATATTTTTTTCTAAAAGCTGTGTTGCGGCATTGCCTATGTAGTCTAAATCTACCAGTGTCAATAAGCAGACTTTTGCTAACGATTTATAAGCATCGATCATTTCGTTTGGTACGGCAAGTACCATCAGCTTATATTTCTGTTCGCCCTCTTCCTCTACTTCATCTAACAGCCGGTAACTCAACTGATATTTTTCAAGGTCTACCGGAAAATACTCCGCAGAGTTTGCATACAACAATGTCCTGATACGGTTCTCTTTTACATGCGGAATAACAACATCCCTGCTGGCGATCCTGCTGGATGCTAATACAAACACTGCCTTTCTTGTCTTGATCTTATGTTCTTCAAGCCCTGCATCCAGACGCTCTTTAAACGGAAGAACGTCCGCAAGTGTCTCTTCTTTAAAGAGATTATCCGGTGTCTGGAAACTGAAACTCTTATAGATTTTGGGTTCTTTTACTTTGAAATCCGTCTCTACAACGTGAGTCATACGGTTTCCAATCTCAATACATAATACTCTATTTGCCATCTTCTCATTCCCTTGCTATCATTTTTCACTGTCTGTTCCCACAAAAAGACCTTCCCTGTACCTTTTGTCGAAACAAACGCCTACCAAAGACGCATATACATCTGTAACAGGCTGTCACCCCAGAGCGCCGCTAATAAAATACCGGCTGCTAAGTACGGTCCCATTGCTAACACATGATCCTCATTTGTCAGTTTCATGCGCAACAAATGGATAACCGAACCAAGAATACAGCCCATTACAAATGCTATTATAATTGCTTTCCAACCTAACATCATGCCCGCTGCCGCCATCAGCTTAATGTCTCCGCCTCCAATGGCTCTACCCTTAGATAACAGATACAGCAGATATAAAAAAGCACTGACTGCGAAAAAACCTATGACATAGTCTTTCCACCGTGCTAAATCCAGCAGCATATGTATGCAGGCAAGGATAAATATAAATACGTTGATCCCAAAAGGAATCTCATATGTGCGAAAATCGATCACACTGAGCACCAGCAATGCGGATGCCATCAGAGAGTAGATTCCACTCTCTACATTCAGTCCATTGACTGCAAAAATCAGAACATACATGAATCCATTGACTGCCTCGACAATCGGATACTGGCAGGAAAGCTTTGTTTTACACTTTCTGCACTTACCTCTAAGAAAGATATAACTAAAGATAGGGATTAAGTCATACCATTTCAACTGATATCCGCAGGTCATACAGTGGGAGTTCACTTTGACAATGTCCTCTCCTTTTGGAATGCGGTAAATACAGACATTCAAAAAACTGCCTATGACGATTCCAAATAAAAATATGAGAATTTCTGCGAATATCAGTATGGTATCCATGCGTTAGTCCGTTCCTTTCAAGTCACAAAAATTATTTAGCCCAATCACCTTTTGCTTCCGGATATAAGTCTGTAGTATTTGTACCATCAGTAACGGAAACTTTTACTTCACCTGCTTCAGTAATTTCATAAACAAAATGATAACCGCTCTTTGCTTTTACTTTTGGCACTCCACCAAAGACTTCTTTCTGGCTTCTGTGGTTTGTTTTATCTACAGTTGCAGTTGCATCATCCCATGCTGTAGCACCATTAGTTACTGACTGCTGTGCTACTGCTGTCGTTCTCTCTGTATCTGCAAACTCTGTGCTCAAAGCTGTTGCAATCTGCTGTGCGTTCTGGATATCGGTAGAAGTTCTGGATCTTCCAATATACTTAACGAACTGTGGTGCTAAAACTCCTGCTAAGATTGCCATGATCGCAATTACGATGATCAATTCTACTAACGAGAATCCTTTGTTGTTACGCTTTGTCCTTTTCATAATGAATCTCTCCTTTTTCTTTTTTATATATTATCTCAAGTCCGAAGCCCTATCCCCCGGAAATTAGATACACGGAATACCCCTGCGGTCCTACATATTTCCAACGCCATTGTATAACGAAAGCATTGGTCCCATGATCGCCGCTATCAGAATGACTACGATGATCGCCATGAATACAATGATCATCGGCTCTAAAAGTGCTAAAACGGTCTGCGTTGTTACCTCTACCTCTTCATCATAGTAATCTGCTAATTTATCTAACATTTCCTCGATCTCTCCGGTCTCTTCTCCGATTGCCATCATATGTACTACCATCGGTGGAAAGAGTCCTCCATTTCTCAATGGTTCCGAAAGAGGAACACCTTTTGCGATTTCTTCTTTTGCTTTTAATAACTCTCTTTTGTATAAAATATTTGTCATGGTATTTGCCACACTGTCTACTGCATCGATCATCGGGATTCCCGCCTGCATCAATGTGCTGAGTGTTCTTGCAAATACGGAAGAGTAGGTCTTGATGTTCAGATTCTTAAATACCGGGATCTTGATCGCTCTCGTACCAAAAAACTCCTGCCCTGACTCTGTTTTTTTCCAGCTTTTAATTCCCATGACGAATGCTACAATGATTGCAACTAAGAGGATGGCATGATTTTTTACAAAATCTCCCATGTGCATAATTGCCAATGTCAATGCCGGCATATCAAAATCATATCCCTCAAACATTTCCATATAATTCGGGATAACATACGTCAGCATAACGATTAAAATTACCAGTGCCACAACTCCTAATACCATCGGATACATCATGGAACGCTTCATCATACCCTTTAACTTGGCTTCTTTTTCAAACTGGATTGCCATACGCTCTAAGGACTTGTCAATACTTCCACTGGTTTCTCCGGCTTCTACCATGTTGACTAACATCGGTGGAAATACTTTGTTCTGCTTCTCCATCGCCTCTGACAGGGTACTTCCCTTTCCAATCTCCGTTCTTACCTCTCGAATTGCCTGTGAAAGGGTCTTATTTTCGGTCTGTATCGACAGCATATCTAATGCTTCCACTATACTGACTCCGGCACGGAGCATACTTACAAACTGACGGCAGAACACGCTTAGATCTCTTGTCTTGACTTTTTTGCCCACGCCGATCTTAATATCTTTTTGTAAGGCATTCTGCTCTTTGATCTCTAATGGAATACACCCCTGCGAACGCAGTTTCTGTTCGACTTTTTCCCTGCTGTCCGATTCCATACTTCCTTTTATTTCTTTTCCGCTTTTTTCAATTGCAATATAAGAATAATCCGCCATTTTCCTCTCCTCTATCTCTTAAAACAGATTAATCTTCTGTGACATTCCCGCCGCATCATGTGCAAAACTGATTGCCGTCTCTGCAGTAATATAGCTTTTCATATACAGATCATAAATTGCATCATCCATCGTCTGCATCCCCATTTTCTTGTTGGTCTGGATAATCGATGGAATCTGAAAGCTTTTTTCCTCACGGATCAGATTCCGTATCGCCGGAACCGCAAGCATGACCTCATATGCTGCCACTCTTCCGCCTTCCTGCCTTGGCAGAAGCTGTTGTGCCACCACACCCTCTAAAACACCTGCTAACTGCACACGGATCTGCTGCTGCTGAAACGGTGGAAAGACATCGATCATACGGTCTACTGCCGAAGCCGCACTGTTCGTATGAAGCGTGGAAAATACCAGATGTCCTGTCTCCGCTGCCGTAATGGCAATGGAAATCGTCTCTAAATCACGCATCTCACCGACTAAGATCACATCAGGGTCCTGTCTTAGGGCCGCCCTGACCGCATTTGCATAGGACATCGAATCATAACCGATTTCTCTTTGCAGTACCATTCCTTTTCCATGTCCATGCAGATATTCGATCGGATCTTCTAAGGTAATGATCGTCTTTTTGTAATTCTTTGAAATCACTCCGATCAAAGAAGCTAACGTTGTGGATTTACCACTTCCGGTTGCTCCTGTTACTAACACCATACCTCTCTTTTTTGAAGTCAGATTTACAACTGCCTCCGGAACGCCTAAATCCTTCGGTGACGGAATCTCAAATGAAAGGATACGAAGTGCCATCGCATACGTTCCTCTTTGACGGAACACATTGACACGCACCCGGTTAAATCCTGCGATAGAATGTGCAAAATCCAGTTCACCTTCCCGCTCTAACACTTCTAACTGCTCGGTTGTCAGCATTGGCTTGATCATTTCTTCTATTTCATATGGCTTAATCTTTTCCTCCGACATCGGTATCAGATCTCCGTCGATACGGAACATGACCGGACTGCCGGGACAAAGATGAATATCTGAAGCGTTTCTTTGATTTCCGTCGATTAAAATATCTTCTATTTTACCCATAACCTGTTTTTCCTCTATTCTCCAAGTGAGATACGGATCATCTCATGGTAGGATGTTTCTCCTTCTAAAACGAGTCTGACCGCTTCACTGTGTAACGTTTTCATTCCTTCTTTCACTGCCACTTCACGAATCTCATCCGTAGACATCCGTGCCGCAATTGCATTGCGCAGAGTCGATGTGACCGGCATCATCTCATAAATACCGGTTCTTCCGTAAAATCCAGTGTCATTGCAGTGTTCACAGCCTACCGGCTCATAAATCTCAACCTCTTCCATTGGGTTAATGCCCATCATGCCCTTTTCTTCTCCAAGAGCTTTCCGCTTTTTCTTGCAGTGTGGGCAAAGCCTTCGTACCAATCGCTGGGCAATGACGCCTCTCATGGCATCTGCTAACAGATAACTTTCTACGCCCATATCCATTAATCGCGTCATGGTTCCCGGTGCATCATTCGTATGCAAGGTACTCAACACTAAATGTCCCGTAATGGATGCCTGCACTGCGATAGATGCTGTTTCCCTGTCTCGGATCTCACCTATCATGATAACGTCCGGGTCCTGTCTCAATATGGAACGAAGTGCCGAAGCAAAGGTCAAATCCGCTTTTGCATTGACCTGTACCTGACTCACTCCGTCTACATTTGCCTCTACCGGATCTTCTACGGTAATGATATTAATATTTTCGTGGTTTCTTTCGTTCACCGCCGTATATAAGGTCGTAGACTTACCACTACCGGTAGGTCCTGTTACCAGTATAATCCCATTCGGATGATTCAGCATATCATCAAATAATTGCAACTGCTGTTCGGTAAATCCAAGACTCTTTTTATCTCTTGTCAAGGCTTTTTTCTGTGCCAGACGCATTACGCATTTTTCACCGTAAACCGTCGGAAGTATGGATGCACGGATATCATATTCCTTCCGGTCAATCATCATCGTGATTCTTCCGTCCTGTGGTCTTCTCTTTTCGGAAATGTCCATATTTCCGATAATCTTTACACGAGTAATGATCGCACTTAACAAATTGATGTGATAGGTCGATTTTTCATAAAGCACACCATCAATACGATAACGGACACGCACTTTATCTTCCATCGGCTCAATGTGAATATCGGACGCACGTTGCCTCGCCGCCTGTTCAATCATGGATTTTACAAGCTGTACGATCGGTGAATTTGCAACATCCTCATCTTCTGCCTGCTCCTCCTTTGTTTTCCGGCTCTCACGTTCTTTGGCATACTGCTCTGCCACTCTTTGTGCTTCGCTGTCACCGTAATATTTATCCAGAGTTACTAAGATATCCTGTGTCGTTGCAATCACCGGCTCTACCTGTAGATTCGTGATAATAGAAAAATCATCTATTCCCCGCATATCCATCGGATCTGCCATTGCAACACGGATAATATTTACGTTTCCTTCTTTATACTCAAACGGTATCATCAGATGCTTTCGAAGCAGCTTACCATCTGCTAACTTGATGATATCATCCTCTATTTTCATTCCATGCAGAGAAATAAATGGGATATTTAACTGTGTTGCAAGCCCTTCCCCAATTGCTTCCTCTGTCGCATAACCAAGATCCACAAGCATCTCGCCTATTTTTTTGTGAGCAGTCTTATTCTTCTCCAATGCATCTTCTAACTGCTCCTGCGTAATAATACCTGCTTCGAGAAGCATATCCCCTATACGCTTCTTCTGTCTGAAGTCAGCCACACTCCATTCCCCCTACATTCATTATTATTGAAACAATTATACTACATTTTTCAACAAATTTGTATAAATTTGAACAAAAAAGAACCGACAATTTTCGTATTTTGACAAGTTTTTCGTATTTTTTCGTTTTTTCATTCCTGCAACTGCATCTTTCCGAAATTTTCTCAGTTTTCAGAAACAAAAAATGCACCTTTTTGCCGGCATATTTCTATGCGGCAGGTACATTCTACAGGTATTTTTCTTTTATTTTCTCTGTGATCACAATCTATTTTTATAACCTATTATATCTGTTCTTATGATCTGTTTTTTCATATATAAGCAGGACTGTAAGCCGGGTTATGTTTTTCAGATGATCATCTATCTAGAACAACTGTTGCCAGCTGCTTCAAGCAACCTACCTAAGACTAACGGGCCGCATTATCGTCTTGCTTCGGTCTTGCTTCAGATGGGGTTTACATGTGCCCCCTCTGTTACCAGAGAGGCGGTAGTCTCTTACACTGCCCTTCCACCCTTACCGGTTGCCCGGCGGTATATTTCTGTTGCACTGTCCTTGGAGTTACCTCCACCGGCCGTTAGCCGGCATCCTGCCCTGTGAAGCCCGGACTTTCCTCGTCTGCGGTCTTTCGACACTTGCAGCCGCGATCATCCATCCTACTTATATATGATTGAATCGTTTCCTATTGTAACATTTTTTTATACTTCGTCAAGTATTTTTATACATTCCTCGTTATACTGCATTTATACGTCTATACAGCTTCCGCCGATGAACTCCCTGAGCAGTGAATTGCTTGGAATATCCTCTGCCGGCACCGGAAGAAAATAGTCTAAGAATTTTAACAGACGCTTTGCCTCTAAATACTCCGGACAGTCCTTTTCGATCGCAAACAGACGCGGTTCTGCATACGCCTTTAACACGGCAAGCTCATAGATGAGTGCCGAATTGAACATCGCATCTGCCTCCTCCTGAAATGGGAAGATATGACGTTCCTCGCCTCTTCGCACCGATGGCCACATGGCAATCGTCTCTTTGGCACTGGTGCCGCGTGTTCTCGCATCACGCACGATCCTGCGGATCAGTCTTGCATCTGTAGTCGGAAGATAATTGTGTTCATCTATGTTCAACTGGGTTAATGCACTGATATAGATTTTAAACTTACTCTCTTTTGTTAAGGAATAGGATAATTTGTCATTCAATCCGTGGATTCCTTCTATTACTAAGATATCGTCATCGCCAAGCTGTAAAAAGTTGCCTTTGTATTCCCGTCTTCCGGTCTTAAAGTTAAAGGTCGGTATCTCTACCTGCTCTCCTTTGAACAGTCTTGTCATATCTTCATTGAACTGCTCTACATCCAATGCTTCTAAACACTCAAAATCATAGTTGCCGTTCTCATCTCGCGGTGTATTTTCACGGTCTAAATAGTAATTATCCAGTCCGATCGGATGAGGTTTGAGCCCCTGTGCCATCAACTGTGTGGACAGACGATAGGAAAAGGTCGTCTTACCGGAAGAGGATGGTCCTGCGATCATTACGAATTTTTTATCCCCTGCCGATGCAATGGTCTCTGCAAGCTGACCGATCTTTTTTTCCATCAGGGCTTCCTGCACCATGATGACCTGCCGCATTTTTCCTGCCGCGATCGCATCGTCTAACGCTCCTACCGTATCGATATTTAGCATTTTTCCCCATTCTTCGGATTCCTGTAAGGTGTGGAATAACTTTTTAGATGGGTGAAACTCATCAATCGTCTTTGTATTTTTTCCAGGGAATAATAACATCATCCCCTCTTCAAATGGGATCAGGTCAAACCATTTCAAGTATCCGGTAGACGGAACCATATAGCCGTAAAAATAGTCGATATATCCATCTAAATCATAGACATTGACTCTCGAACTTCTGCGATAACGGAACAGGCGCTCCTTATCATGCATACCCCGTTCTGCAAACAGGCGGATCGCATCGTCGGTCCGACAACTCTTTTTCCCGATACTGATATCAGCATCGACTAAACGCATCATTTCTATTTTGATTGAAAGGATCAAGTCGCTGATGTCCTCTTTTGCTCCTTTTAAGGTGCAGTAATATCCCTGTCCTAAGGAATGACGAATCTGTATACTGACTCCGTCTTTTCCATAGAGGTTATCCACCGCCTTTTGCAATAATAACGTCGTACTTCTCCGATATGCCTTTTTGCCCGGGTCCTGTTTTGCCGTAATAAATTCGATCGTCCCCTCGCTCTTTAAACTCTTTCCAAGTTCCCGCAGTCTATGGTCAAAGAGGACCAGTAAAATATCATCTTCGTACTCTTTTTGAAAATCCCCCGCGATCGTCTGGTATGTAGTTCCTGCCGGATATTCATACTCTTTTCCTTCTATTTGTACTTTTATCATCTGCTCCATAAAAAACACCCGCCTTTTTATCTTTTCTCTACACTATATGATCTGAAATGGAAATGTCAGTGGCTGTACTGCAATCTCCAGTTCTTTTGCTTCTCTTTTTAAATACTGTTCCATATATGGGATAAAAATATGTTCCACTCCGTAATGGCCTGCATCAATCACCGTCATATTCTGCGCCACCGCATCAATTCCCTCATGATGGTCTATGTCACCGGTAATCAGCACATCCACACCTGCCTGCAATGCATTCGAAATCACACTTTTTCCCGAACCCGGTGAAATCGCTGCGGTCTTTACTTTTCGCTCTAAATCACCAAATACTTTTACATTTTCTAAAGAAAATGCCTGCTTGACCTCTTCACAGCACTCCCGCACTGTCATCTCTTTTTTCAGACTGCCGTATCTGCCAATCCCCTCTTCTCCTGTCTCTGAAACACTTGTAATTTCCAACACTCTGGTATCTGAAATTCCTAAATAATCTGCCGCTAAATCTGCCATGCCCATGACATCAAAGTTGGTATGCATCGCATAATATACCATGTCATTTTGGATCAGACGGATAATCCTTCTTCCGATAAAATCTTCCTGTGTTACCCGTTTCATCCCTTTGAATATCATCGGATGATGGGTCAACAGCATATCCGCTCCATTGGCAATCGCTTCTTCAATCGCCTCATCCGTAGCATCCAATGCAATATAAATCTTTTGGATCTCTTTATCTTCCCTGCCAACTAAGAGTCCTACATTGTCCCAGTCACAGGCATAACTTTTCGGCGACTGTTTTTCTAATAGTTCAATTACTTTTTTACATTCCATTGATCCTTACACTGTCCTTCTCTTCAGGCTTATTGATTGGCTCGTTTGCTCATTTCCTGTATTGCCCGCTCTGTCTGCTCTGCCTTTTTTTCTACCTCATGAATCCTCTTTTGAATCTCCGGTCTGTCAGAAATCGCAGACAGCTTTTCTAATAATTCCCGGTAGATCTGCGCCTCTCTTTTCAAATAGTCCTGCAATACCGGATGTCCTTCTTTTAATAAATATGCACCGTATAAAAAATCTATGTCCTTTGCATTCCGATAGGGATTGTCTAAAGGCATCGCTGTCTCTTTTTTTGTCACAGACATCATCGGATAATATTTTCCGTCTTCTAAGACCATATCTTCTTCTAAGATACACCAACCGTCCTCTGTTAAAAAACGGCGAAACTGCTCAATCTCAGACTGCGGCTGCAAGACCACACAGGAATTTTTCTCAAAAAACTCCGGCGATCCGCTTAAGATCTTCTGCATCAGTCCTCCGCCCATTCCTGCGATCACTGCAACTTCTGACTCACCGGGCACAAAACTTTCCCCCCCATCGGAAAGTCTGGTCTGTATGTATTCACCCAGCCCATATTGCTCAATATGTTCTTTTGCATGAAGCAAAGGACCTTTTCTTACATCTGCGGCATATGCTTTTTTTACGACTTTTTTTTGCACTAAATAAACCGGAAGATATGCGTGGTCTGTTCCGATGTCTGCTAATACCGGCTGCTCTAGCTCTAATTGATCAATCCCATGCACCAACAGCTCTGCCACGGCATTTAAACGCTTTGACAACTGTATCATATTACTCAAGATAATCCTTTAATTTTCTGCTTCTGCTTGGGTGACGGAGTTTTCTAAGTGCCTTTGCCTCGATCTGACGGATACGCTCACGGGTAACATTGAACTCTTTTCCGACTTCCTCTAAAGTTCTTGCTCTTCCGTCCTCTAATCCAAAACGAAGGGTTAACACTTTCTGCTCTCTTTCCGTTAAGGTGCCTAAAACCTCTTCTAACTGTTCTTTTAAGAGAGTAAACGTGGCTGCATCTGCCGGTACCGGAACATTATCATCCTGAATAAAGTCTCCAAGATGGCTGTCCTCTTCTTCTCCGATCGGGGTCTCTAAAGAAACCGGCTCCTGTGAAATCTTTAAAATCTCGCGGACACGTTCTACCGGCATGTCCATCTCTTTTGCAATTTCTTCCGGGGTAGGTTCACGTCCTAACTCCTGCAGTAACTGTCTGGATACACGGATCAGTTTGTTGATTGTCTCTACCATATGCACCGGAATACGGATGGTTCTTGCCTGGTCTGCGATTGCTCTTGTGATTGCCTGACGGATCCACCAGGTTGCATAAGTGGAAAATTTATATCCCTTCCGGTAATCAAATTTTTCAACAGCCTTGATCAGACCCAGATTTCCTTCCTGGATCAGATCTAAGAATAACATTCCTCTTCCGACATAGCGTTTTGCAATGGATACTACCAGACGCAAGTTTGCCTCAGCAAGACGTTTTTTTGCCTCCTGATCGCCTAACTCCATACGCTTTGCTAACTCAATCTCTTCTTCCGCACTTAAGAGCGGCACTTTTCCGATTTCTTTTAAATACATACGGACCGGGTCTTCAATCGATACACCGTCCGGAACGGATAAGTCAATTTTTTCTACCTCGACTTCTTCTTCGTCATCTAACAGGATCTCATCGTCAACCGTATCGTCATCGTTGTCTGTGATACGCAGCACATCGATATTGCTGGTCTCTAAGAAGTCTAAAATCTTCTCGAACTGCTCTGCATTCAGCTCCATGTCCTGAAAGAAATCACTGATCTCCTGATATTCCAAAACATTCTTTTTCTTTTTGGCTAATGCTAAAAGTTCTTTCAGTTTCGCCTGAAATTTCTCTTCTTTTTCATTTCTTTCTGTGTTTTCGTTTTTTTCTGCCATTTTAATATCCTCTCTCGTCTTTATTCTGCTCCCTATGGTATGGAAATATTCGTTTTCTCCAGTTTCTCAAGCTGTTTCTTATCTGCAATAATTTTTTGCAGTCCAGCCATATCCGTTGGATCCAAGTGCTTAGAATGCTCCCGGATGCTGTTTTGTTTTACACGGAGAATTGTCTCTTTTAGGGCTTTTTCCCTGTCGGCTTTTGTCTCCACCTTAGCAATCCTTGCATGAAAAAGCGAAGCGATCTCACTTTGATCCTCTTCTCCAAACAGATTGATGATCTGTGCCGGATTCACTTTGCCATCACGGTGATACTGTTCAAATAATATCTGTGCCGTCTTTTGGTAAATATCCTCCGTAAAATCTTCTGCTCCAAGATATTCTTCTATCAGCTCAAAGAGCCTTGTATCTTCTATCAGCCAGGTCAGCAAAAGTCTCTGGGACTGCTTCATTCCATCTTCTTTTTGCGGTTTTTCCCTGCTCTTTTTCTGTCTTGGCTCACTTCCTGTTAATCCCTGTGTTCCAAAATGATAGACTAATTTTCTTAAATTCTCAAAACCCATGCCGTATTTGTCGGCAATTGCTTCTATATAATTATCTCTTTCTAATTCCTCTGAGAACTGTAACAATTTCTTTGCGGTCTCATTTGCAAATTCTGTCTTTCCAGCCGGATCTTTTAAGTCATACTCCTCCGATAACAGACGTATCTCAAATAAAAAGCTGTTCTCTGCCTGTTCGATCCGTTTCTCATATTCCTCTGCCCCAAGTGCCTTGATAAATTCATCCGGGTCTTTATAGGGTTTCATATTGATGACTTTTGCTGTGATCCCTGCTTCTTTTAAGATCGGGATTGCCCGTTTTGCCGCACGGATTCCCGCGCCATCACTGTCAAAGGTCAGATAGACCTCTTTGGTATATCGTTTTAACAGATTGGCGTGTCCCGGCGTAAATGCCGTTCCGAGTGCTGCTACCGCATTGTCAAACCCTGCCTGATGCAGTGCAATGACATCCATATATCCCTCACACAAAAGAATCTGATGCTTTTTTGTCGTTCTTGCAAAATTAAGTCCATACAGATTCCTGCTTTTATCAAAAATCATCGTTTCCGGGGAGTTCAGGTATTTTGGCTCACCATCTCCCATCACACGGCCGCCAAAACCGATCACCTTGCCACGCACATCCATGATCGGGAACATGGCACGGTTCCAGAACTTATCATAACCGCCACGCTGCTCATCTATGCTGACTAACCCGCTGTCTTTTAACAACTCATCCTCATAGCCTTTTGTTCGCAGATAGCGGTACAGGTCATCGGAATATTTATCGGAATATCCGAGTCCGAATTTTTGAAGCGTTTTCTCGCTCAATCCCCTGTTTTTAAAATATTCGTGAGCCCTGCTTCCCCGCTCACTCCGCAACAGGGTATAGAAGTATTTTGCCGCTTCTTTATTTGCCTCTAACAGTCTTGCTTTTTTATCGGAAGCCCGCTTCTGCTCGGCACTCAGTTCCTGCTTTGGCAATTCTACGCCGATGCGGTTCGCCAATACCTCTAATGCTTCGGGAAAGGTATAGTTTTCATATTCCATTAAAAAAGTAATGACATTGCCTCCCGCCCCGCAGCCGAAGCAATAGTACATCTGCTTATTGGGTGAAACCGAAAAAGATGGTGTTTTTTCATTATGGAATGGACACAGTCCAAAATAAGTGCTTCCTTTTTTCGTCAGCCGCACATAGCCTGATATCACATCTACGATATCGTTTCCTGAACGGATCTCTTCTATCAGCTCATCTGAATAATATGCCATGTATTTCTTCTGCCTGCTCCTTTCCTAGCCGATCTCCCATGCTTTTGGCAAAAAGAATTCTCTGTATTTTGCCACCGCATACTGGTCTGTCATGCCCGAAATGTAGTCACACACCACGCGTTCTTTTTTCTCGCCTTCACTGTGCATCCTCTGATACTGCTCCGGCAATATCTCTATATGTCCCATATAATGTGCATAAAGTTCACACAATAATCGCTCTGCCTTTGCTTCTTCACCTTTTGCGGCAGGATTTGTATAAACTTTCTGAAACATGAATTTTCGCAAATCCTGCATCGCACCGCCGATCTCTTCTGACATCACAATATCATTTTTTCCCATACTGTTCATAATGATATTATGTATCAGGGTATTTAAACGTTCCTTGGTTGTCATACCAAGAACTTTGCGGATCTCTAACGGGATATCTTCCTCACTCATGACTTTTGCGCGGATGGCATCGTCGATATCATGGTTGATATACGCGATCTTATCCGACAAACGGACGATCTTTCCCTCTAGCGTATGCGGCATCATACTGGTCTGGTGGTTTAATATCCCATCACGCACTTCCCATGTCAGGTTCAGTCCCTTACCGTCTTTTTCAAGTTTCTCCACAATCCGCACACTCTGCTCATTATGGCGGTATCCTTCATCACACAGCTCATTCAAGATCCGCTCGCCCGCATGGCCAAATGGTGTATGCCCTAAATCATGGCCTAATGCAATGGCTTCGACCAAATCCTCATTCAGACGCAGTGCTTTCGCAATGGTGCGGGCATTCTGCGACACTTCTAACGTATGGGTCAGACGCGTTCTGTAATGGTCTCCCTTCGGGCTTAAGAATACCTGTGTCTTGTGTTTTAGGCGTCGAAAAGACTTACAGTGCAAAATCCGGTCTCTGTCCCTTTGAAAAACAGGACGGATATCACACTGCGGTTCTTCGCGGTCTCGCCCTCTTGAATTGACACTAAGTGTAGCAAACGGACTTAACGAAATCTCTTCCATCCGCTCTAAATTTTCCCTGATTGACATGCAAATTCCTCCACGGTGCAAAGTCTCTATTTTAATATTTCTGTGCTGGGGTGGGATTTCCTTTATTTTTTTCGACTTTTTTTTCAATTCTTTCAGATCTGGAAACGCAAGTTTGCCATGCATAGATGCAGGTATTAAGAATGTTCTTAAATCTCCCGGCAGTGATCGGAGTTCTGTTCGGCAATGCACCGGGTTCGGGTGTTGGGATATAAGACTTTCGGACTTTCTCTGAAATGGGGTTGGAGACGGACGCAAACGACACCAATCCGCCCTCCATGGCGGTGGTGTCTTTCTGCGACTTCCTGTCGCAGAATTGCTGGTTGTTTGAGAAAGTCTCGAATGTCTAATATCCCACACCATGTACCCAGTGCATTGCCGAACGGAACACGGTATCGCAAAAAACGATTATGGATCTTACGATAGAGTAGTATTGAAAATATCAAAGAATTATAAAAGAATTATTCTGAATCCGTCATGAAAATACAAAAGCTTTTATCGTTGCGAAATGAACACCTTTTAAAGTAGTACAATATAGTCCAATAATATAATAGAATTCTTTGAACTTAGACAATACTGTAAAACAAAAAATAAACCCCTTTAACTGAGACAACGTTGTAAAACAAAATAAAAAAAAACCTTGAGTTGCGACAACACGGTAAAAAAATATTCCTACAGGGATTTATGTTCAGACATCTTCCCTGTAGGAATATTTTTTAAATGCACACCGGAAAATTCTCCACACAATACTGCAGCACTCCCATTCCCATCGCAAAGAATCCCAGCAGGATCGTCAGAAAGATCGCCGCTCCATCATATTTAAGCTTTATGCCTTCCTCTTTATTGCGACAGGACAACAGCATTTCTACGCCCAGTGCGATTAAAATGACCGGCCAGAATTTAATGATGAACTCATATTTGAGTGCCGGAACAAACATATGCACCATAAACAAAACTCCAAATATGATCAACAAGGCTCCACAGGTAAGACTTCCTACTCTTCTGGTTTTCATCTTACAGTTCCTCCTTTTTTTCCTCTTCTAAGTCAAGCTGCACTTTCTTTCCTTTGATCATGCGGATACCCACGCAGATCAGGATCACCGCTATTACAAGTCGCGGTAAGGTATGCAGAAACTGGCTAATGGAATTAGCAATACTCTCTGAAAACCATACATAAATCCAGGAGCCGATAAGATAATCCACACACTCATTCCAGAAAATGCAGATTCCGGCAATGATCAAAATACCTGCGACAATTTTATTTTGCTGTTTGCTCCACTGATTGATCGGTAAAATACGGTCTAAATGAAAAATGTAATCATCTTCTAATGCATAAAATTCCTCATCGCTCAGACTGTACATGTTGTGGACATTAAAAAAACTGTAGCACCATATGATCGGAAGTACGATCGTAAGCGGTCCGATATTCAGAGTTGCCGCAACTGCTATGGTTGCAAAAAACAATCCCATGATACTGACTCCCTGTTTCATAAATCCCATATACATCTCTCCTGCTCCCGGCAGAAGCGAAAAGATAAATGTCCATCCTTTACTTTTTTTCCTGATCATTATTTATCCTCCTTAATTTTAAATTCTAATAATCGATTGGTTGCATCCTGCAGATAACCGGTAAACTTATAGCTGTTATCATTTATTTTTTTTGTGATCGAAGGCTTATTCTCTTGCTGCTGAACCTCTGAAAACTCAAACGGATTCTGTTCTAACGTGGTGGTCATCGTCAGTAAAAAGATGGAAGCTGCAACTGCAAATCCCACTTTCAGGCTATAGAACAATATCTTCATCTTCTTAGAGGTTTTTCTCACTGTTGCTGCCGCCTGAACATCCACCTTCCGGCTCCGCTCGACAATCTCGTCGTAGAGATAGGATGGCGGCTCTGCAAAAAAATCTGTTTCTACAATATTTGCAAAACGTTCTGCACAATAAGTACAACATCCTACATGCGTATAAAGTTTTTCTTCTTCCTTGGTACTCAAGGTTCCCTGTGCATATTTTTTCCACATTTCATCGCTGATGTGTGTATGTTCCTCTGTCATTTGCTGCTTCCTCCTTCCATCTGTTTTTTGATCAGTGCCTTTGCCCGATAGATCTGTGTCTGAACCGTTTTTAAGTTCTTTCCTGACTCCTCTGCGATTTCCCTTGCTGATTTTTCTTCATAAAAATGTTCTCTTGCAATTTTATCATAAGGCGGTTTGATCTGCCCACAGATCTTCAACACAAATTGCTTTGCCTCCTGATCGATGTATATCTCTTCCGGACCGGCTCTCTGGTCTTTGATCTCTTCAAAATAGATATCCTCTTTCGGCTCCGACCTTCTTGCTGCATTTTTTAGATAATCGAGGCATTTATTGGTCGCGATCCGGCTGACCCATGCTTTCTCGTAAGTTCCATCAAACTCCGACAGTTTTTTATAGGCGGATAAAAAAGTTTCCTGCGTCAGGTCTTGCGCATCAAACGGATTCTTTACCATTTTCAAACAGATGGAATATACGAGTTTTTCGTAGGTACGAAGCAATGCCTCGAATTGTTCTTCCGTACTGATTTTATCCGCCTCCTCTCATTTTTTAATTTCTTTTTACCTGTTCATTTATTATAACGAGACTACGCAGTAATTGTCTTCAACTTTTTGAACAAAAATAAGTGGAACACTTCTTTTTATAAAAGTCATGTCCCACTGTTCTGCTTTATTTTGGCTTTTTCATGCCGCTATTATTTTTTTAAAAAAGAAAACCGTCCGCCTTTTGTATATGGCTCACTACTGATCCCTTCTAATGTGTATCCGGTCTCTCCGACAACTTCTGCCAATTTTGCCTCATCTAACGGTTCTTCACTGATAATGACACTTTCTCCCGCTGTATGGGAAGATGTCACCTTTTTTACATTGAATGCGTTCCGAATTGCATCATTCATATGTGATTCACACATTCCACACATCATACCATCGATTTTTAATGTTGTTTTTGTCATGTTCTTTCTCTCCTTTTTCCTTTGATAAAATTTATTTTTCTGCTGGATGTATTTTACAAAAATTCAACCGCAGTGCATTTGTTACAACACAGAAACTTGACAAACTCATTGCCGCTGCACCAAACATCGGATTTAAGGTCAGTCCCCATTTTACATAGCATCCTGCTGCTAACGGTATTCCTATGATATTATAGATAAATGCCCAGAACAGATTTTCATGGATATTTCGAAGCGTTGCACGGCTCAGACGGATCGCTGCCGGGACATCGGATAACCGGCTTTTCATCAATACTACATCTGCAGCATCTACCGCCACATCGGCTCCTGCACCGATAGCGATACCGACATCTGCCCTTGTCAATGCCGGTGCATCGTTGATACCATCGCCTACCATTGCCACTTTTCCCTGCTGTTTCAGACTGCGGATCACACTCTCTTTTCCATCCGGCAATACTCCTGCAATAACTTCATCTACACCTGCCTGTCTGCCAATGGCTTTTGCTGTCCGCTCGTTGTCACCGGTTAACATAATGACTTCAATTCCCATATCCCGCAGTTCTTTTACCGCTTTCGGGCTGTCTGCTTTGATCGTATCTGCCACCGCAATGATACCTGCTAACTGCTCATTCTCCATAAATACCAGCGGTGTTTTTCCCTGTTCGGAAAGTGCTTCTGCCTGTTCCTGTAATTCTTTTGGAATCTCTGTCTTACTTCCTATAAAACTAAGACTTCCTCCCACTAACGTTTTACCGGACAATACGGCTGTCAGTCCATTTCCCGGAAGTGCCGAAAAATCAGCAACTTCTAATGCCCTCTTTCCGAGCTCTTCTCCTTTTTGCATCACAGCTTTTGCCAACGGATGTTCACTCTTTGCTTCTAATGCAATTGCAAGCTCTAAAAGTGTCTCCTGCGTATATCCCTCTGCAGGGATCATGTCCGTCACTTTTGGTTCTCCCTCGGTGATGGTTCCGGTCTTATCCAGTGCAACCACATTGACTTTTCCTGCATTTTCCAAGGTTGCCGCCGTTTTAAATAAAATTCCGTTTTTTGCACCCACACCGTTTCCAACCATAATGGCAACCGGTGTTGCAAGTCCGAGTGCACACGGGCAGCTGATGACCAGTACGGAAATACTTCGTGCTAATGCATAACTGAATTCTCTTCCAAGCAACAGCCAGACCACCAGTGTCACCGCTGCAATGGAAATTACGATCGGAACAAATACCCCGGAAACTTTATCTGCGACTTTTGCGATCGGTGCTTTCGTAGCTGCCGCATCACTGACCATTTTGATGATCTGTGATAACGTCGTATCTACGCCAACACGCGATGCCTCACATCGGATAAATCCCGACTGGTTGATCGTAGCTGCCGATACGGAATCTCCTACGGTCTTGTCCACCGGGATACTCTCACCGGTCAATGCCGCTTCATTCACTGCACTACTGCCTTCTAAGATCACGCCGTCTACAGGGATATTTTCTCCCGGACGCACCACAAAAATATCACCTTTTTTTACTTCTTCTATTGAAACCGTCACTTCACTCTCACCACGGATCACCGTAGCATTTTGCGGTGCTAATTTCATAAGGCTCTTTAAGGCATCGGTTGTCTTTCCCTTTGACTTTGCCTCTAACATCTTGCCAACCGTGATCAGGGTCAGTATCATTGCCGCCGACTCAAAATAGAACTCGTCCATGTAGTGCATGACAGCATCCATATCTCCAACCGTCTGTGCCTTTGTCATCGCAAACAATGCATAAACACTCCACAGATAAGAAGCGGATGCTCCTAATGCAACTAAGGTGTCCATATTCGGAGATCTGTGCAATAGTCCCTGAAAACCGCTGATAAAAAATCTCTGGTTGATGACCATGATGATTCCTGCTAAGAGTAACTGCAGCAATCCCATTGCCACATGATTTCCTCCAAACCACGCCGGAATTTTCCAGTTCCACATCATATGTCCCATGGAAAAATACATGAGGATCAGCAAAAAAATGACCGATGCTGCCAGTCTCTTTTTTAGCTTTGGTGTCTCATGATCCTCTAGTGCGTCCTCAGCTTCATTAGACCTTTTCTCTGCTTCGTTTCCTTTTTCTTTTGCTCCATAGCCTGCATCCTTTACGGCTTTGATAATACTTGCAGGACTTGCCGTACCTTCGACTGCCATGGAATTTGTCAGCAGACTGACGGAGCAGGAGGTAACACCCTCCACTTTTAAGACAGCCTTTTCTACCCTTGCAGAGCAGGCGGCACAGTTCATACCCGTTACTGTATACTGTTTCAATTTTATGCCTCCATTACTTCATTAATTTTTGTATGGTAGTCACAAGTTCATCCACAACCTCATCGTTTCCGGCGCGTATATCACGCACCACACAACTGTGGATATGACTTGCTAAAATCTCTTTATTAAATGCGTTCATCGCCGCACTGACTGCAGCAGACTGTATCAGAATGTCATTGCAGTAAGAATCTTTTTCTATCATCGCCTGGATCCCACGCACCTGGCCCTCAATGCGTTTCAAACGGTTTAGCAATGCCTTTTTTTGCTCCTCAGACCGCATGGTCTGTTTTTCACTGCAACAACAGCAATCTTTCTTTTCCATATTCCACCTCCATATACCCTATTTGGGTATCTTTGTTATATACCCTTCGGGGGTATTTGTCAAGCAGAAAAATTGTTTTCTATCTAGTTTTTCCTTTCTCTCCTGTTTTTATGTTTTATGTCATTGAAAAAACAGCTTTTCCAGTTTGTTCTCAGACAGACTCCTGTCCTGCTTTTCTTTGAATTTTGAATGTTTGTGAATCTTTTTGATATTTTGATGTATCGATTTTTTCGATACTTATGACTTTTTGATAGATCGGTTCTCCCGATACTTTGATAAACTGGCGGTATAAAAATAGCAAGCCAAACCCTAATCCTTTCTGGTGTGTTTTGCCACAAACCGCCCTACATGGTACACCGGTCCTTCCATATGCTGTCGGACCTCTTTTAATTTTTGCCGGATCGGAATACTCTGCGGACAATGCTGTTCACATTTGCCACAGCCGACACATTTTGAAGCATTCGTCTGATTTTTCCGAAGTGTTGTACACATGAAATACGTCTTAAATCCTGCATACCAGCCATCGGTATACCGCATATTATATGCCGAAAAACATCCTGGAATATCCACGCCCTGCGGACACGGCATACAATAAGCACATCCGGTACACGGTACTTTGATTTTTTTATTGATCTCCTGTTTTACCTGCTCAAAGACATCCAGTTCTTCTTTGCTCAGGGAATCTGCCTTGGCTTCGGATGCGATCCGCACATTTTCCTCTACCTGCTCTATCTCATTCATTCCCGATAGGATAACCGTAACTTCGGGGTGATTCCATACCCAGCGGAGTCCCCATTCTGCCGGACTGCGCTTTGGTGTTGTTTTTTCAAATACCCGTTTTGCACTCTCCGGCAGTCCCTGTACCAATCGTCCGCCGCGCAGCGGCTCCATAATGATCACCGGCAGACCTTTTCCCGCTGCATACTGTAATCCCCTGAGCCCTGCCTGCGAATGTTCATCCATATAGTTGAACTGTATCTGGCA
Source organism: Maccoyibacter intestinihominis (assembly GCF_040096355.1). Classification (NCBI taxonomy): domain Bacteria; kingdom Bacillati; phylum Bacillota; class Clostridia; order Lachnospirales; family Lachnospiraceae; genus Maccoyibacter; species Maccoyibacter intestinihominis. The sequence continues at coordinate 114,249 of NZ_JBBMEX010000001.1, read as the reverse complement.
AAAATCCCAGTCATATGCATCTATGATCTTTATGAACTGCTCCGTTGCTCCATGAAAAGAAAAGCCGATGTTTTCAATCTTTCCTTCGGCCTTTTTTCCTGCAATCCATGCTTCCATTCCAAGGTCTGTCAGTCGTTTCCAGGTAGCAGCATCATTGAGCATATGCATCAGATAATACTCGATGTGATCCGTCTGCAGTCTCTGTAACTGTTCCTCAAAACACTTTTCCATATCCTCGATCGTTTTGATATAGTAATGCGGCAGTTTTGTGGCAATGTTGACTTTATCCCGATATCCTTTTGCTAAAAATTTTCCAAGACAGACTTCACTTCCATGATAGGTGTATGCCGTATCAAAATAGTTGACACCGTTTTCAATGGCAGCCTTCATCTCTTCCTCTGCCTTTTTCTGGTCGATCACGCCGCCTTTTTTTGTGAATCTCAGACAACCATAGCCTAAAATTGACAATTCTTTACCGTTTTTTGGATTTTTACGATATAACATAATTTCTCCTTATAGAGTAAAAAAGCGATTCTCTGCCCTGTCGGTATAGTGCTCTTCTAACATCCTGACATGTGACAAAAATGCTTCATCTGCGAAATATTTTGCTCCGTTTGGGCAGCTCTTTATGCATGCCTGACATTTAATACAGATCCCCGTGACCTGTGACACATCCTCACCATCAACAGAACCCATCGGACAGACCTCACTGCATCTTCCACAGCCATTGCATTTTGAAATTTCTGTGATCGGTTTTGCCTTTAAAAATTTTGCCGGCTTCCCATCGGTTCCAAGCGGTGTATAATACGCTCCTATGGGATCATTTCCCGCTACCTGTAATCCGGTATGTAAGATGTCTGTTTCTGCGATCTTTTGTGCAGCTTTTCCTGCAAACGTCAAAATTTCTGCCCGATCGGATGCATCCGGTCTGCCCGGTGCAATCTTATCCGAAAACACATGGCTGCTTGCCACAGCCGCACCTGCCGCTGCAAGAAATCCATTTTTTTCTAACTCCTGCTTTAACTCCATTAAGGCATCGTCAAAATTGCGATTTCCAAAAACAACCACCGGTACCATAGGTGTATGATCTCCTGTAAATCCCTGCTGCACCCATGGTAATATCTTATTGGGTACTCTTCCCGCATAGACCGGTGTCCCAAATACGACTAAATCCTCTTTTTCAAATGCCTTGGCAGACTTCCGGTTGTCCGGAAGTGTAAAATTCCACTGCTCTAGCGGCACTGACAGTTCCTCTGACAATTTTTTTGCGATCAGGTTTGTCACTTCTTTTACGTTTCCTGTCGGACTGAAATATACTGCCCACACCCTGCTGATCTTCATATCGTTTCCCCCCTTCCGAAAACCAAACTCCTCATAATCCTCGATCGTAAACCGGTGATAAATGGCGTGTCCTTCTTCAAACGCAACACAATATCTGTATGCATCCGGCTTTCCATCTTCAAAATAGAAGCAGTAATCAAATTCCTCATGTTCCATTTTTAAAATATGGACACAATCGGAATATTTGCAAAACAGTTTTCTGATATCCTATTTTTAACTGCTGTTCTGCAATCGTATCCACCAGACTGTTTTTTAGCTTTTCAAAATTCATTGCTTTACATCCCTGCTTTCTGCAACATCATCATAGCTTTCTAAAAAGTGATGCTTCACTCCGTTCTGCTTGTAGGCGATCACGGTGCTCAAATTCACATTCTCCACGCTTTTAAAAATATTTCCTTCCACAAATGGGTTCGTCTTTTTTAAGTTCCGTATCAGATGTTTGATCTCCATTCGTTTTGACGAACTGTCTCCGCCCTCGATCGAACAGGTTTCCGTAAATTTGCATGCGCACTGTAAAAAATGAAGGTCATTATAATCTCTCCATTTTTTGATGTCATCCTCTCTCACTAAGTACAACGGACGGATTAGCTCCATTCCTTCAAAATTCGTACTGTGCAACTTTGGCATCATTGTCTGCACCTGCGCGCCATAGAGCATTCCCATCAAAATCGTTTCGATCACGTCATCATAGTGGTGTCCTAATGCGATCTTGTTGCATCCAAGTTCTTTTGCCTTTGCATAGAGATGTCCCCGACGCATTCTTGCACACAGATAACACGGTGATTTTTCAACATGGAGCACCGCCTCAAAGATATCGGACTCAAAGATCATCAACGGAATATGCAGCTTTTTCGCATTGTTCTCTATGATCTGTCGGTTCTCTTTGCTGTAACCAGGGTCCATGACTAAAAATGTTACCTCAAACGGAAAACGGTTGTGTCTTTGCAGTTCCTGAAACAACTTTGCCATCAGCATGGAATCTTTTCCGCCGGAAATACATACCGCGATTTTATCGCCCTCCTTGACCAGCTCATACTCTCTTACTGCTTTTGTAAATTTGCACCAAATACTCTTTTTAAACTTCTTTCTGATGCTCTGCTCAATGTCTAAGTACACATCCTGCTGCTCTTCTTCCTGCTTCATGCTTTCCATCAGCCATGCAAGATAGCCGCCTTTGAGACTTTTTGCCTCGATATTTTTCTCTTTTAAAAACTGCACTGTTTCGGCACTTGTCTCACCTTTTTTACAGTATAAGATCAAAGGTTTGTCCTTATATTTTTCATAATCAGCCTCTAAGATATCCTTTGGCACATGAAGGCTTCCCGGTATATTTCCATAGGAATAGGAGCTGTCATCCCGGATATCGATCAGAATATAGCTGTCTGCATCACGTTTTGATAACTCCTGTACGGATATTTCGTAATCTTCCATTGTCTGTCCTGTATCCTTTCCTGCTGTTTTCATTCATTTGTCATATATTCTTTATTATACCCAGTGATTTTATATGTTTCAATGATTTTTGCAGGAATTTGAGAAGTATCTTTTAGGAACACTATCATATACTATAACGAAAAAGGTATTACTAAAAAGGACGTTTCTATATACAGCAACAGCAATTCAGTTCCGTTACCAAAACGTATCTCTGTCGTTTTTATGAAATTTTAGATGAAATGAAGGATCATCAAAGATCGTGGTTCTTCCGCACAGACCTTCTTCCTGTACCAGATACCCCTGTCTGCTCATTTCCTCTCCTACAATTCCTGTCCACCTTGTATTCCAGTCATAACGATCTGTCGTGCCCGGAATCAGCCCATAGGTATTCTAATCGCCAAAACATACGATTTGTTTCATGTTATCACCTGCTTTTTTCGTATTTGATCTTCTAAGACCTGTTGCATGTATTATAAGATATCCCGAAAAAAAGAGGTAATACTTATCCCTTACCACTGCCTATAGATTTTTTCTATATGGAAATACTAACGGATACAAAAAATTTTATTTTGTATTTTCTTATAACATCAAAAAAGCCTTGTAGATACTCATACCTACAAGGCTTAATGCAGGAGATGGGACTTGAACCCACACGATATTGCTACCACAGGCACCTGAAGCCTGCGCGTCTGCCAATTCCGCCACTCCTGCATGGCTCAGTTCAAAACTGACAAAAATTATTGTATCTGTTTTTCTATAAGAAGTCAATAGAAAAATAAAAATAATTTCTACAATTTTTTTTAAAAAATGTGCAAAACTGCATTGACAATTTGGAAAACATTTGCTATTATTGAACAGTCGCGTGAATGACATTTCATTTTCATAATGAATGCGGAAGTGTCGGAATTGGCAGACGAGCAAGACTAAGGATCTTGTGGCAGCAATGTCGTGTGGGTTCAAGTCCCATCTTCCGCATTATTTTTTAAGAAAAAGCCTTGATTTTCAAGGCTTTTTCTGTATAATCCTCTGTTTTTCTATATTGCTTAAATTCCTGCAATCGCTTTTTTATTATTCCGTTTTTTATTACTTTCTTATTCCATTCTTTATTATATATTGCTCTATCAGTTATCGGCACAGATCTTTTACGACCTCTCCGGCAATGATCAGTCCCGCTACAGACGGCACAAATGCCACACTGCCCGGTATATCCCGACGCTCCGTACACTTATGCTCTGCTCCCGGTGGGCAGATACAGTTCGTTCTGCAGCTGATCGCCATATCTTCTATCGGTCTTGTCGGCTGTTCCTCGGAATAGACCACCTTTAATTTTTTCACACCGCGTTTTTTTAATTCCCTTCGCATGACTTTTGCTAACGGGCACACTTTGGTCTTATAAATATCCGCCACCTGAAATCTGCTGGCATCTAACTTATTTCCGGCTCCCATACTGCTGATAATCGGCACATTCATTTCCTGACATTTCATGACAAGTTCGATTTTAGCTGTTACGGTATCTACCGCATCTACGACATAATCGTACTCCTCAAATGGGAAATCAGCAGAATTTTCCGGCAAAAAGAAACACTGATGCAGTCTGACATCCGCATCGGGATTGATCTCTAAGATACGCTCCTTCATAACCTCTGTCTTATATCTTCCAACCGTCTTTCTTGTTGCAATAATCTGCCGGTTGAGATTTGTCAGGCAGACCTTATCATCATCAATCAGATCAAATGCTCCGACTCCGCTTCGGACCAATGCCTCACAGACATAGCCTCCGACTCCGCCTACTCCAAATACCGCAACTCTGGAATTTTTTAGTTTTTCCATTGCCTCTTTCCCAAGTAATAATTCTGTCCTTGCAAATTGTGTCAACATTTTAGTTGTTCTCCTATTTCTATCTGTGTCTGTACTTTCCCTTTTTATACGGCAAACTGGCTCTGATACAATGTTGCATAGAAGCCGCCTGCTGCTAAAAGTTCCTCATGATTTCCCTTTTCAATAATTTTTCCGTCTTTCATGACCAGGATCACATCAGCCTCCTGAATTGTAGACAGACGGTGTGCGACAATAAAGCTCGTCCTTCCCTCCATCATTTTTGCAAATGCATTCTGGATCTTCAATTCCGTTCTGGTATCGATCGAAGAAGTTGCTTCGTCTAAGATCAGCATCGGTGGCAGGCAAAGCATGACTCTTGCAATACATAAAAGCTGCTTTTGTCCCTGCGAGAGACTTCCTCCGTCTTCTCCTAAGACCGTATCATATCCCTCCGGCAGACGTTTGATAAAACCGTGGGCATGGGAAGCCTTTGCCGCCTCGATGATCTCCTCTTTCGTTGCCTCCGGTTTTCCCATGGCAATATTCTCCCGGATCGTCGCATGTTTTAACCAGGTTTCCTGTAAAACCATTCCATAGGAAGCACGAAGACTGTCTCTGGTAATCTCCGTGATCGGATGACCGCTTACGTCAATCTCACCACTGTCCGTATCGTAAAAACGCATCAGCAGATTGATCATCGTGGTCTTACCACATCCGGTCGGTCCGACGATCGCCACCCTTTGTCCCGGCAGAACGTTCAGATTAAAATCTTCAATCAGTTTCTGATTCGGCAGATAGGAAAAATACACATGTTGCATCGCAACACTGCCGTCTACTTCGTTTAACACAACTGCATCCTTAGCATCTGGCTTTTCCGGCTCCTCTTCGATCAGTTCAAATATCCTTGCCGCACATGCCAATGCATTCTGCAGCTCTGTTACAACGCCGGAAATCTCATTAAACGGTTTTGTATACTGATTTGCGTAGTTCAAAAAACAGGTCAGCTGTCCGACGCTCAAACGTCCCTGTATGGCAAACAATGCTCCTGTAACACCAACTCCCGCATAGACTAAACTATTGATAAAACGGGTGGATGGATTGGTGGTGCTTGAATAAAAAATAGCCCGCAGAGACGCTTTTTCTAAACGTCCGTTGATCTCATCAAATCTCTCTAATGCCTCTTTTTCATGTCCAAATGCCTGCACGATCTTCTGATTGCCTACCATCTCATCGACTAAAGAAGTCTGCTCGCCTCTGGTCTCTGACTGCAACTGGAACATGGAAAATGTCCGTTTTGCAATAAATCCTGCGACCACAAAAGAAAGCGGTGTGATCCCTACCACGACTAAAGTAATTCCTGCATTGACGCTCAGCATAAAAAGCAGTGTTCCTACGATTGTCATAACTCCGGTAAAAAACTGTGTGAATCCCATCAAAAGTCCATCGGCAAACTGGTCTACGTCCGCAATAATACGGCTGACCATGTCTCCGTGGGAATGAGCATCCAAATAGGAAATCGGCAGACTTTCAATCTTTTGAAATGCTTCATTGCGGATATCCTGCACAACTCCATAGGTCATCTTATTGTTGCAAAGATTCATGACCCACTGGGCAGCTGCCGTTGCTAAGATCACAACTGCCATCCGCTTTAAGATCACAAAGATCGCTGCAAAATCCACATGACCTGCTCCGACAATTTCATCTACTGCATCACCGATCAAAATCGGAATGTAAAGTGTGAGCACTACCGTAATTACCGCTAACAATATAGAAAGGATCAGATAAAACCAGTATTTTTTAATATAACGGAGTACCTTTTTAAAAGTCTCTTTCTGCTTTTGACGTTTTTCTTTTTTCTCCATTATGCTTCCTCCTTCTTTCCATATTGGGAGTTGTAGATCTCACGGTAAGTCTGACAATTTTTTAACAATTCCTCATGTGTACCGTAGCCGGTTGCCTCTCCGTCATCTAATACCAATATCCGGTCGGCACTCATCAAAGATGAAGTCCTCTGTGAAACAATAAATACCGTCGGTGCTCCCTCCATCTGACGGATGGCTTTTCGCAGTGCCGCATCCGTGGCATAGTCCAGTGCCGAAGCACTATCATCTAAGATCAGAACCCTTGGTTTTTTTACCAATGCTCTTGCGATCGTAAGTCTCTGCCTCTGACCGCCGGAAAGATTGCGTCCTCCCTGTTCGATATTCGCATCCAGACCTCCTTCTTTCGCACGGATAAACTCTTCTGCCTGTGCCGTTTTTAATGCCTCCCAGATTTCTTCATCGGTTGCATCTTTCTTTCCCCACTGCATATTCTCACGGACCGTTCCCGCAAACAGCACTGCCTTTTGCGGTACGATCCCAATCTGGTCGCGCAGCTCTTTTCTCCGGTACTTTCGTACATCCTGTCCTAAAAAGCACACCTGCCCCGCCGAGGCATCATAGAATCTTGGGATCAGATTGACCACCGTGGATTTTCCCGAACCGGTTCCGCCGATAATTCCAATCGTCTCACCAGCCCCTGCCGTAAAGGAAATGTGTGTAATGGCATCCTCTTTAGAACCCTGGTAGCACATCGCCACATCTTCAAAGGAAACCACCGACTTTTTCCCCTGCATTTCCTGCTCCGAGAAATTTTCTCCGATCTCAAGTGTACCATCCTCCATAGAGGATTCCATCTCTAATACCTGTGCGATACGGTTTCCGCAGGCAACAGACTTATTAACCGTAACGATCAGGTTTGCAAGTTTTACAAGCTCTACTAAGATCTGTGACATATAGTTGACTAATGCAACGACTTCCCCCTGTGTGATCGCTCCTACATTTACGCGGAGCCCGCCCTGCCAGATCAATGCTACAATCGCGAAATTAATAATGATATAGGTCAGTGGATTCATCAGGGCCGAGATCTTTCCTACATGAAGCTGCATTCCCGTTAACAGACCGTTTTTCTGCTCAAACTGTGCCGTCTCTTCCTGCTCTTTCCTGAATGCCCGGATCCCTCTGCTGCCCTCTAAATTTTCTCTGGTCAGCGAAAGCACTTCATCAAGTCCTGACTGTACTTTTTTAAAGAGTGGGATACTGACATACATAATTCCAAAGACCACAACGGACAATGCCGGGATCGTTACAACGAAGATCAACGCCGCTTTGACGTCAATGGTAAATGCCATGACCATCGCTCCAAATACGATAAACGGCGAACGTAAAAACAACCGCAGTACCATATTCACTCCCGACTGCACCTGATTGATGTCACTGGTCATCCTTGTGATCAGTGTTGACGTTCCTACCCTGTCGAGTTCGTCAAAAGACAGCTTTTGAATATGTTCAAACAATGCATGACGCAGTTTTGTCGCAAATCCGACGGCTGCCTTTGCCGCAAAATACTGGGCGGTAATCGCACAGGTCAGTCCGATAAATGCCAAAAGGATCAGCACCCCACACATTTTTAACACATAGCTGTTATCTCCCGTTCCGATACCGACATCGATGATCTTCGCCATGACTAACGGCACAAACAGTTCAAATGATGCTTCTAACAGCTTAAACAGCGGTGCTAATACACTTTCCTTTTTGTAATCTCTTAAAAATACCAGTAACTTTTTCATCTATCATAAACCTTTCTTATCTTTATCTCTTACCTTATCTCCTGCATTGATTTCTCGTCCTTATCTGTCACTGTCTGCCATTTGACGTTGTCTCTTTTTCTATGCTATAGTTTGTTAGAAAGGAGTACAAACATGATAAGACAAGAAGATATTTATTTAAAAAATACGATCGTACATATTTTAGATTCAACGGTTGGAATGCCGGTTCTGTCTGATACGGAATTAGAACACGGCTCCGACTTTGCTGATTTTATAAAAGCTCATATTGCAAAGATCACCTCCGGTGATGATTTGAAATCCTGCTCTTTTTCTGAGGATTCCGTTGTCCGCGGATACTTAGATGACTTAGAAGAACATGGATTTGTCAAAGTCAGTCAGGATATTTCGACTCATCTTTTTACGATCATGAACCAGAATATCGACATTCCGCCGGCTGACTTTATTATCTGCCATTTTAGTGCAAATGAAAACACCTATCTTGCACTTTTAAAAATGAATTACAAAACCTCCTATACACACCATACAGATTCTGACGCTTTTGGCAATACCAATGATATCATAAAATTCAAAGCCATCCTGCCAAATGAGAGCCAGAAACTGACCGAAGCGGCAGTCATCAACCTGACCGACTATCAGATCCAGTTGATTGAAAAGAAGTATGATGTCAACGGTACAAAGACCAACTACTTCTCTTCACTTTTTTTAGGATGTCATGGTTCTTTAAGTTCTAAATCCAAGCTGTCCATTGTCACCAAAGAAATTGACAAGGTCCAGAAAAAATATTTTGATGAAGAGGAACAGTATGCGGCTTCCATGAACACTAAAAATATCATCTATACGGAATTAGAAGAGGAAGGTACGCTCTCCATTCCCGATGTCTTAGATAAGGTCTTTCCTGAAAAACCGGAATTCCGCGAAGAGGTCACAGAGAAGTTAGAAAAATATAACATCTCCGAAGCAGAGATCACTCCACAGAATACTGCCACCTTAAAACGCTATGAAAAGCAATGCCTCTCTACCGATACCGGTGTAGAGATCAAAATCCCTATGGAACAGTACCGAAGTGGGGACAGCATTGAATTTATCACAAATGAAGATGGAAGCATTTCGATCCTCATCAAAAATATTGGGCACATTACATCTAAGATGTAATGCGCCCCATCCATTCTACAGATATTTTTTCTCAAATGCCTCTTCCGTAAGCGACTTGTCATAATAGTAACCCTGAATATACTGCACCTTCTTCATATCCTTTAAAATCTGAAGCTGACCATCATCCTCTACACCTTCTACGCACATCCGCACTCCAATGGTATCTGCAAGCTCTGCAACCATCCGCACAAAGGTCTCTGCATAGTCATCTTTTCCTAAATCAATCACAAAGCATCGGTCGATTTTAATAATATCAATCGGAAGTTCACGGATATGACTTAAGGAAGAATATCCGGTTCCAAAATCATCCAGTGCGATCAAAGCTCCAAGCTCTTTGATCTTACTCAATACCTTCTTCATTCGTCCGATATCGTTGATCGCAAGGCTCTCGGTAACCTCCAGAGTCAGATTCTCCGGTCGCATCTTGGTCTCTTCTAATACAGTGCGGATGCGTTCCACAATATCATTCTGTAAAAGCTGTACGACAGAAAGGTTTACGTTGATGCGGTACTCCAGATGTCCCATATCATTCCAGTATTTGCATTTTTCACATGCCTTCCGCAGTACAAAATCTCCGATCGGATTGATCAGACCTAAATACTCTGCAAGCGGGATAAATTCTCCCGGTCCGACCATTCCCATTTTTCCTGAATTCCAGCGTACCAGTGCCTCCACACCGGAGCAGCGTTCTTTTTCGCCGGAAATATCGATGACAGGCTGATAATAGACCTCAAATTCCTCGCAGGAATTTGCTGTTGCATCACGCATGTTCTTTTCCATATCCAGACGTCTTGAAGCCGTATCTTCTCCATCTCCACCGTAATATTCCACACGGTTCTTTCCACCCTTTTTCGCTTCATAGAGGGAAATATCCGCTTTCTTGATCAGATCTGTTACGGTATTGGCATCCTTTGGAAAACGGACTACACCCATACTCATCGTACAGTAATAGTCTGCACTGTGTAAGAACCATGGCTTGTTGAAGATTGCCTGTACTTCCTCTATGATCTGCTCTAACCGGTCATATTGTTCCGGCTTGACAATGATGATAAATTCATCACCGCCCATACGGTAACAACTGTCCTCAATGCCCTTGATCCTGCGCAAACTGTTAGAGAGTGCCTTTAAGAGAATATCTCCGTACTGATGACCCAGTCCGTCATTGATATGTTTAAAATCATCCAGATCAATGTATAACAGTGCACCTTCCGTCTTCTGTTCTTTTGCAGTCCGGATATACATTTTTAAATCCTGCTCACAGCGCATACGGTTAAACAGACCGGTCAAAAAGTCGTTGTTTGCCTGCTTTTCAATCTTTTGCTGATACAGCTTCTTATCGGTTACATCATAGACGGTACAAAGAGTCACACTCTTTCCGTCTACCCAGTTGATATTTGCAAACCGCACATCATACCAGCGGTTAGAATCCGGTATATACATCTCTGTCTTCTGCTGTGCTGCCAATCCGTTCGGTTTGTATTTATGGATCAGATCTTCTAAGCTGTGTGTACTTAAAAAGTTGCGGAACAACTCACGGAATTTGCAGTTTGCATACAGTGATTTTTCCTGCTTGATATCTGCCACACAGACTCCGCATCCCATATTTTCTAAGATTGCCTCTAATGATGCATAGGAGCTTGCTAATGAATTCTTTGTAATACGCTTTACTAAAATGCTCTGTACGATCTGTTTGACATCATTTAAAAACTTGATCTCTTCCTGTGACCAGACCCTTGGAAAACACTCCTCTACAAAGGCCAAATACATGCCGGATTTTTCATTGACACCCAATGGCAGAAAGATTCCCGCACGTCTGTGGTAGGTCTGGAAATATTTTAAGAAATTTTCCGGCAGATAAGTATCTGAAGAGATCAGATATGGTTTTCCGTTTGCCCACGGCACTTCCTCTAACGGCAGATGCCGCATCGTTTTTACCTGCTCCGGGTCATGGAATCCATAATAGCAGATCATGTTCATCATCTGATTCTTATCATCAATCTGAAGCATGCTCGCTGCACTGATATCTAAATATCCACAGACCGACTCTAAGATATTTTCCACAATGTCTGCAAAAGAGTCCTCACTCTCTAATTTTGAGACAATATGTGTCATGACCTCGCTTCTTCTAAGCTCGGCTTTCATTTTCTCTTCCGATTCATGGCTCTTGATAAATGCTTCCTGTGCAATGACTTCTTCCAGCTTCACGGCAAAATACTGCTTCGTCAGACTCTCTAAAAAGCTGATGGAAGAATAAAAACGCTCCGTTGTCGTTGTCTTGATATAAGGCGGAACATCCTCTCCATGGATTCCCGGTTCTTCTAACACAGCTAACACTACCCAGATTGCCACGGTCTCTCCACCAATCTTAATGGAAAGTGCACACATTTTCAGGTAGTCTTCTTCTAACTCCTGCTCCACAACTTCTTCGATATCATTTTCGATCAGACGTTTTAACAAAGCAATATGAAGTCCCATTCCCATCTTCTGATGCAGGTAGTCTAACTCCTTCTTAGAACCATATGCTTTTGTCAGGACACCTTCACTTCTGGTTAAACAAACACAGTAGACATTATTTGCCAGACAAAACCGGTCCTGAAGCATCTGAACCATCTGACTATCCAATAAGGATACTGCAAACTCTCTCCCGCTCTTTGCTTCCTGTCCATCCATCCGTGTCATGCCCCCTTACTCTTCTATCTCTATGATATACAAATACCATTCTTCCTTTTGACGGATACAATATTCTTTTAAAAGGTGCATATCCTTTTTCAACCGCATTTGTTTTTTGACAAACCCTGCTTCATTCGTATACATGATAATCATGCCACCCGGTTTCAGATGCTGCTTTGCTTTTTGGAAAAATTCCGCATAAAATGCATCATGCTCTTCCTTGCTCTTCTTTCCTCTCGTTGGCATATTCGTCACAATCTCATCGAATTTGTGCCGGTGTGTAAAATCAAAAAAATTCTTCTGTATATACGATATCTCAACTCCCGCAAGTTGGGTATTTTCTCTTGCCCCTTCAATGGCCTGTCCATAAATATCAATACCGTACAAAGATCTCGCCGGAAGTACCTTGTTACGTTCTATTAACATCGTTCCCACGCCACAGAACGGGTCAAGCACTGCTGCATCCTCTTTTAAATACGGCTTGGCTAAATAGAGCATTAATGCTGCCTGTGCCGGATTTATGGATACCGCAAGTGCATTTTTCCGGTAAGAAAAACGGTGCATCGGCAAGGTGTAAAATTTTAGATATGCATGAAAATCTCCGTCCCGCTTTTGTATCAGACGAATCTCAACTTCGTATCTTCCCGGTGTGTTTTTCAGCTTATATCCACTTTTTTCTTCCAATATATATGCTGTCTTTTTTAAAAAGACGGTTTTCTTGTCCTCTGTCATCGGAGCTAATATCTGCATACGGAAAAAATAGGGTGCATCTCCCTGCAGATGTCTTTCTAACAACTGCAGTAGATCTCCCGCTAACAGTCCTTCTGCTGTCTTCTCCGGTTCCGGTAAAAGAGTCGTCTTACAGTGGATCGGAAACAGTATCTCACGAAACGTCCTGATATTCAGTACGGATTTTAAATCTTCCGTATGAAGACGAACACCGGATGCCGCCACTGCTTTTCTGCCTTTATGAATCTGTTCTGCTGTCATCTGGGCAAATCCCCTGTCCGTTGTCAGAATCATATCACAAGGCTGGTCATATCCACAAAAGGCATGAAGTTTACTGCCCTTTTCCTGCTCTAAAAGTTTTTCTAACTCTTTCCGTTCTTTTCGGATATGCTTTTTTTCACTCTCGTCTGCCTGCATCTTTTGAAGCTCTTCTAAACGCAATTTTAAAGGTGTAAGGTAATCTGTGCAGTCAAGTTTCTGCATCGCCTTTACATAGTCACTCTTTACAAAAAGCGTCTCTTCATTTTCATATGCCTCCATTAATGCAGGGAGGATTTCCTGATCACCTGTCATTCCTAGGATCAGTGCCGCATTTTTCCTGACCTTTGGATCTTCCTCTTTTAAAAATCCCAAAAATATAGAATTGTCGGCAGAAAGCTCCGACAATTCCTTTCGTGTTTCCTCATCTTTGAGGAGTTCTTTCATTTGTATCAGGTTTTTGCGGACCTCTTTCTGATTCTTCAGATCTTCTAATATTACTTCTAACATTTGACTTCCATTCTCTTTTGCCGTTATCTAATACAATTTTACTTGATTTTGATAAGGTTGGCAACCTCTATTGCGAATTCTTTTCTGATTCCGATGGCAGAACGCCATTCTTTTCAATATAGGCATCTACATCTTCCTTGAATTTGTTCCACTCATCTTCATGCTCCACATAATAGAGCGGACATTTTTTGCCGGTCACATCGTAATGCCGAATCACATCATCCGTCGTCAGTCCGTAACGCCCGATCAGCCATGCGGTAAGGTGTACCAGCGTGTCCTTCGTTTCCTGATTGAATTTTCCTGTTGCATCCGGATGACAACATTCGATCGAAATCGTATCACTGTTCCTGTCATTTGATGCATAGGCAATCTCGTTGCAGGGAATACACTGTACGATTTCACCCTCTAACCCTACAACAAAATGTGCACTTGCCTTTGTCTTTTTAGAATCTTTGAGTCCGTTAAAATAATTCCGGTTCTGTTTTGCCGTAGTTCCCGGATTTGCGGTATAGTGAATGACAATGCCATTTACTTTTTCTAAAGTCATTCCCGGTCTGGAATAGTCGTTGATATCCAACAGGTCTACCTCATAATCCGGTGGATTTTCCACAATCTTTGGCTCAACTTGTGCAGAGGTCTCTTTTGCATTTTTAAAATGCTTAATCAGGCACACTGCCCCTGTGATAATCAGAACAATGATTGTAATAAACAGGGTTCTCGCAAGCAATGCCCTTCGTCTTCTTTTCTTCGCTGCACGTCTTCTCTGCTCCCGAAGCTGCGCTCTTCTTCTTCGCTGTCGTTCCTCTTCCGATAACATAAAATGTTAACTCCTTTTTGTAAAAAGCTCCCCTTTACATTTTCTTGATCCGCTCTAATGCTGCTACCGTGTTCTCATAGCTTCCAAATGCAGTCAGTCGGAAATATCCTTCTCCGCTTGGTCCAAATCCTGAACCCGGTGTTCCAACGACATTCGCATTTGCTAACAGATAGTCAAAGAACTCCCATGAATTCATCTGATCCGGTGTCTTTAACCAGATATACGGTGCGTTCACACCACCAAATACCGTATAGCCTGCTTCCTGTAATCCTGATTTAATCACAGATGCATTTTTCATATAGTAAGCAACCTGTTCTTTTAACTGTGCTTTTCCTTCTTCTGAATATACGGCTTCTCCTGCACGCTGGATGATATATGGTGCACCGTTGAATTTTGTTCCGTGACGTCTTGCCCACATACCATGAAGGGAAACATCCTGACGTTTCAGATCTTTTGGTACGACCGTAAAACCAAGTCTGACTCCTGTAAATCCTGCGTTTTTAGAAAAACTTCTGATTTCGATCGCACAGGTCTTTGCTCCTTCACATTCATAAATGGAATGTGCCACATCATCTTCTGAAATATATGCTTCATATGCTGCATCATAGATAATGATCGCACCATTTTTGTTTGCATAATCTACCCATTCCTGTAACTGGGATTTTGTGATCGTCGTACCGGTCGGGTTATTTGGCAGACACAGATAAATGACATCCGGTGTCTCTTTTGGAAATTCCGGTACAAATCCGTTTTCCATGGTACATGGCATATAGATGACATTGCTCCACATCTCGGTCTTTGCATCATAGACTCCGGTTCTTCCTGCCATGACATTGGAATCTACATAAACCGGATAAACCGGGTCACAGACTGCAATCTTACAATCCGCAGAGAATAACTCCTGAATATTGGAAGAATCACATTTTGCTCCGTCAGATACAAAAATCTCATCTGCACTAATATCACATCCGCGGGATTCATAATCATTTTTTGCAATGGCACTTCTTAAAAATTCATAGCCTAAATCCGGTGCATATCCATGGAAGGTCTCTGCTGCTCCCATCTCATCTACGGCTGCATGAAGTGCTTTGATGATCGCCGGTGCAAGTGGCTGTGTTACATCACCGATACCTAAACGGATCAGGTTCTTGTCCGGATTTTCCTGCTGATATGCACTGACTTTTTTTGCAATCGTGCTAAATAAATAGCTTCCCGGTAACTTCTGAAAATTGTCATTTACTTGAAACATAATCTTCTCCTCTTTTCTTGTTTGATTAGTATTTAAATATTCTACAGATTGATCTCTCCCTCGAAAGAAATGGCTGCCGGACCTGTCATAAATACATGGTTCGTCTCTTTGTCCCATTCAATCTTTAAATCTCCTCCCAGCAGATGGATCAGGATTTCTCCATTACAATGTCCGTTCAGCACTGCTGCCACGGCAGTTGCGCAGGCTCCGGTTCCGCAGGCAAGTGTCTCGCCTGAACCACGCTCCCACACACGCATCTGCAAGGTATGCTCATCAATGACTTTTACAAACTCTGTATTGATCCGTTTTGGAAAATCTTTATAATTTTCAAATAACGGACCTGTTTTTTCGATCTCAAAATTCTCCACATCATCCATAAAGACCACACAATGTGGATTTCCCATAGATACGCAAGTCATATGATAGGTTGTTCCGTCAATTTCTATCGGTGCATCAATAACTTTCTCACTGTCTGCGATTACCGGAATCTTTTCTGCGATCAGCTCCGGCTCTCCCATATCCACACGGACAAGAACGACCTTTCCGTCCTCCACCGTCAGATCCAGATATTTGATCCCTGCTAATGTCTCTATCGAAATCTGCTGCTGATCCGTCAATCCTTTATCATAGACATATTTTGCCACACAACGAATCCCGTTTCCACACATTTCACCCTGTGAACCGTCTGCATTATACATGTCCATGGTAAAATCTGCGTTTTTAGAAGGTTTTATCAAAATCAATCCGTCGGAACCGATTCCAAAATGTCTGTCGCTTACGAACTTGGCAAGCGCTGCCGGATCTTCCACCTTTTCTTCAAAACAATTCACATATACATAATCATTTCCGATTCCCTGCATCTTTGTAAATTTCATATCCATCACTCCTTCTATTATACACTCATCAGACTGAGTACCATCTGTGCGGTCTCCACAATGCTGGTACCGGTGTCCATGCTGCTCTTTTGTATATAACGGTGTGCTTCCTCTTCACTCATCTGGTTCCGTTCCATGAGAAGTTTTTTTGCATTTAATATCAGCTTTTTTTCTTCCTCGGTACGTTCTTTGGGCTGTGCACGCCGTTTCTTTCTCTTCTTTTCATAAGTATACGCCATCATCTCGACGGTCTGCAACAGTTCATGAACTTTTAACGGCATAGAGAGACATACCACATCTGAGACATCCCTATTCATGGTATTACTCTGAGAGCCGACTAACAGCATCTCAAAATTTGCAGGAAGATATGCCTGGAGCTCACTGCACATCATATCGGCAAAACGATATCCGCAGATTAAGATTCCCCCATCTAAGGCATTTACATTCTGCAGCGCCTGACCCCCTGTCGTGCAGACTGCATCCACCTGATAACCACTTTTCATAAGAATGCTTCGGATGCTTTTCGCGTTTTCAATTTTAGGAAAAGCTATTACCACATTCATCTTATCATCCGTTCCTATCCTACTGTGTATATCATCTTCGTTTTCCTGCTAAATTTTATACAGGTACTGCTCAATCTCCCAGTCTGTTACCTGTGATGTGTATTCTGCCCATTCTGTACGTTTTGCGGCAATGTAATTACGGCTGATATGCTCGCCTAAAACTTCTAAAATATATTCGTCTTTTTCTAATTCCTCTACCGCCTCACTTAAAGTTGCCGGAAGTGCTTCGATCCCTTCTGCCTTTTTTTCATCTAAACGCATTTCATATACATTTTTTACCACTGCTGCCGGCGGCATGATCTGTTTACGGATACCGTCTAATCCCGCTGCAAGACATACAGCAAGTGCTAAATATGGATTTGCCGATGGGTCCGGACAGCGAAGCTCCACTCTGGTTCCCTCACCGCGGGCTGCCGGAATACGGATCAACGGACTGCGGTTTGTGGCTGACCAGGCAATATAGATCGGTGCCTCATAGCCCGGTACTAAACGTTTATAAGAATTGACCAGTGGATTTGTGATCGCTGTCATTCCCTTGACATGCTCCATAATTCCTCCGATAAAATAATACGCTTCTTTGCTGAGCTGCATTTGATCGTTTTCATCAAAGAAAATATTTTTTCCATCTTTTTCTAAGGACATATTGATGTGCATGCCGGAACCATTAATCCCATACTTTGGTTTTGGCATAAAACTTGCAAACAGTCCGTGGCGTTTTGCGATCGTTTTCACTGCTAATTTAAAGGTCATGATATTGTCTGCGGTGGCAATTGCTTCATCATATTTAAAATCTATCTCATGCTGTGCCGGTGCGGCTTCATGATGGGAGGCTTCTATCTCAAATCCCATATCCTCTAACGTCAACACCATATCTCTTCTGGCATTTTCACCTAAATCAATCGGTCCAAGGTCAAAATATCCTGCTTTTTCATGAGAAATCGTGGTCGGCTGACCATCATCGTCGGTATGAAATAAGAAAAATTCACACTCCGGTCCTACATTTAAAGTATATCCCATCTCTTTCGCTTCTTCTACCACACGGCGAAGCACATACCGAGGGTCGCCTGCAAACGGCTTGCCATCCGGCCGGTAGACATCACAGATGATACGCGCCACCTTGCCCTGCTGCGGTCTCCATGGAAAAATTGCAAAGGTGTCCAAATCCGGGTAAAGATACATATCGGACTCCTCAATGCGTACAAAGCCTTCGATGGAAGAACCGTCAAACATACAGCCGTTCTCTAAGGCTTTCTCTAACTGATTGCTGGTAATCGCTACATTTTTCATAGTTCCAAACATATCCGTAAACTGCAAACGGATAAATTCCACATCTTCTTCTTCCACTAAACGTATGATATCCTTCTTGGTATACTTACTCATAGCCATTCCTCGCTCTCTCTATATAATCAATTACTTTTTTATATTCCATCGTTCCGCCGAACAAATCCAACGCACTTCCGATTGTCACATTCAGATTACCGTGTCCACAGATATCTAACTGATGCAGATCATCAAAACTTCCCACTCCTCCTGCATAGGTGATTGGGATCTTTCCCCAGTTCCCTAAAAGAGATGCCAGCTCTTTTTCAATGCCGGATGCTTTTCCTTCCACATCCACCGCATGGACTAAGAACTCTGCCGCATAACCGGACAATTCCTCTAAAATCTGCTCTGTTACCCGCTCTTTTGTAAACTTCTGCCAGCGGTCCGTTACTATATAATAGTCATCCTTTTGTTTTCTGCAACTCAGATCCAGCACAAGATGTTCTTTTCCTACCGTCTGTTCTAATTTTTTCAGGTTCTCATAGTTGATCCTTCCATCCTTAAATACATAGGAAGTTACGATCACATGACTTGCACCAAGGTCTAAAAATCCCTTCGCATTCTCTGCCGTGATGCCGCCGCCGATCTGAAAACCACCCGGATATGCCTGCAATGCAAGTTCTGCCTGTGCTTTTGTCGCTTCATAATACTCTGAACCCACCGGATTTAAAAGAATGATATGTCCTCCTTTTAATCCCTGTTCTCGGTACAACTTCGCAAAAAAAGCCGCATCCTGCTCTGCTACAAAATTTTCCTTTGCACGATTTCCCTCATCTAAGAGGCTTCCACCCACAATCTGCTTTACTTTTCCATTGTGGATATCTATGCATGGTCGAAATTCCATCCTGACTCTCCTTTGCATAAAACTCACAAAAAGGATACCACAAAAGTGTACAAAAATAAAGGCAGAATTTCTACATTTTTGATAATTGCGACATTGACTTCCACATTTTTTTTTGCTAGAATTGAAAAAATAATATACATTATCAGACACTTTATATAGTGAAGGAAAGAGAGGAAAATTTCATGGGTACAATTATCGGTGAAGGAATTACATTTGATGACGTTTTGCTGGTTCCTGCATATTCGGAAGTAACTCCAAATATGGTTGATTTATCCACTTATCTTACCAAAAAGGTAAAATTAAACATCCCAATGATGAGTGCAAGTATGGATACTGTAACAGAACACAGAATGGCAATCGCTATGGCAAGACAGGGCGGTATCGGTATTATTCATAAGAATATGTCCATTGAGGCACAGGCAGATGAGGTAGATAAGGTAAAACGTTCCGAAAACGGCGTTATTACTGATCCATTTTCACTTTCTCCAGAACATACATTACAGGATGCGGACAACCTGATGGCAAAATTCCGTATTTCCGGTGTTCCGATCACAGAAGGAACAAAATTAGTCGGTATTATTACCAACCGCGATCTGAAATTTGAAACAGATTTTTCTAAAAAAATCAAAGAATCTATGACTTCAGAGGGACTGATCACTGCTCCTGAAGCCATCACTCTTGAAGAGGCAAAAGCAATCCTTGCCAAAGCAAGAAAAGAAAAATTACCAATCGTTGACAAAGATAATAATTTGAAAGGTTTAATTACCATTAAAGATATTGAAAAGCAGATCAAATATCCGCTTTCCGCCAAAGATGCACAGGGTCGTCTTCTCTGTGGTGCCGGTGTCGGAATCACTGCAAACATGATGGATCGTGTGGATGCATTAGTAAAAGCCCATGTCGATGTCATCGTCGTAGACTCTGCACATGGACATTCTAAGAACATTTTAGAAGCTGTAAAAAATATCAAAAAGACTTATCCTGACTTACAGGTCATTGCAGGAAATGTTGCAACCGGTGAAGCTGTTAAGGCTCTGATCGAAGCCGGTGCTGACGCTGTTAAGATCGGTATCGGACCGGGATCTATCTGTACTACCCGTGTCGTAGCAGGTATCGGTGTTCCACAGATCACTGCAATTATGGATGCATATAAAGTTGCAAAAGAATATAATATCCCGATTATTGCAGACGGTGGTATCAAATATTCCGGAGATATGACAAAAGCAATCGCTGCCGGTGCAAATGTATGTATGATGGGAAGCATTTTTGCCGGATGTGACGAAAGTCCGGGAACTTTTGAATTATATCAGGGTAGAAAATATAAAGTATACCGTGGTATGGGTTCCCTTGCTGCTATGGAAAACGGTTCTAAAGACCGCTACTTCCAGGAAGATGCTAAGAAACTTGTTCCGGAAGGCGTTGAAGGACGTGTTGCTTACAAAGGAAGCGTTGAGGACACAGTCTTCCAGTTAATCGGTGGTTTACGTTCCGGTATGGGTTACTGCGGTGCTCCAAATATCGAAACTTTAAAAGAAACCGGTAAATTTGTAAAAATCAGTGCTGCTTCTTTAAAAGAGAGTCATCCTCATGACATCCACATCACAAAAGAGGCTCCAAACTACAGCATTGACGAGTAATTTTTATTTCTATAAACACTTCTATAAGATAGACCAAGAGCGTGAGCTGTTATACAGCTCACGCCCTTTTTATTCTCCGATGATCATTCCCTAACGATTTGCACGATTGTCATCGGCGTTGTTTTCCTGCATACCACTTCTGGTATTGTTGTCGTTGTTCTGGTTGTTGTTGTCATTATCATCGTTTCCGGTCATATCCTTGGCTGCATCTTTGATGCCCTCGCCAACTTCACCAACTCCGTCTACGACACCTTTTCCAACATCCCCTGCTGCATCACCGACATCTTCCATTGCATCGCCGACTGCATTTCCTGCATTGTCAGTATCATTATCGTTATTGTTCTTGTTCTTGTTCTTGTTGCTGCCTGTTGTTTCATCATTTGCAGCATCGTTTGTTACATTATCCTGCGTACCTGTTGTATCATTTACATTATCGTCATTGTTACCGCAGGCTGTAAACGTACCAAGTGCCATTACCAGCATAGCACCAACTATGATTTTTTTGAATTTTTTCATATCAATACTATCTCCTTTTGTTTTGATAGTACTAATATGTCCTTTATTTTCGTATTTATACGATGTTAACTCTCTTTTTCAAATAAATCGGACAATTTTTTCAAAAGCTTACTGCTGCTGACCGGCTTTACCAAATACTCTTCGGGATTCATTTCCATACACTCTAAGACACGATCCCTGTCCGTGACAGCTGTCATAAAAAACACAGGGATTCCCTGTGTCCGTTCGTCCTCCTGTATCCTGCGAAACACCTCCGGACCATCCATTCCCGGCATCATATAATCTAACAGCACAACATCCGGAATCTGCATCGAAAGAAACTTCAGTGCTTCCTCTCCCGAACGGATACAGTACACTTTATAACTGTCTTTTAAATAAGAACGGATGACTTTTAACACCATCGGGTCATCGTCCACGATCAATATTTTTCTTCTCTCTTCTGTCTGCATTTACGTCCTTCTTTCTTAACCGCTCACTATTATAGCATTATAAGAAAGTCGCGTCAAACGTATTCCGGAACGTGTACTATTTTCTCATTTTCGGTTCGAAGATCCAGGATGCCAAATAGCCAAAGATCAAAGCTGCGGAAATTCCTACGGCACTTGCTTTAAAACCTCCCTGAAACAGTCCCAAAAATCCATTCGCATCTACTGCTTCTTTCACACCTTTCCACAAAACATTGCCAAATCCAAGCAACGGAACACTTGCTCCTGCTCCCGCATATTCCATGAACGGTTCATAGATTCCGACTGCTCCTAACACCGCACCTAAACATACGATCAAAACCATGATCCTTCCCGGCAGCATTTTTGTCTTTTCCATTAAAATCTGGGCAAGAGCACAGATCAATCCGCCTACCCAGAATGCATTGATATAATCCATCCGATAATTCCTCCTCTTTTCCCTTATTTTTCTTTTCTTCTTCTATGCATGTTCTATGACGATCGCATGTGCGATCCCCGGAACACTCTGTCCCTCGTTAAAGCTGACGGTCGATAATAACGCTCCGGTCGGGACAAATAAAATTCTCTTTAATGCTCCCTTTTCTACCTGTTTTAAGAAATGCGCACTTAAGGTTACCGCGGAACAGCCACAACCGGAGCCTCCCGACTGTGTTCCCTGTTCCTCGCAGTCAAAAATCTCGATTCCGCAGTCTGTATGGATCTCTGCTATATCGATTCCTTTTTCACGAAGCAGTTTGATCAGAATCTCTTTTCCGACTTTTCCAAGGTCTCCGGTAATGATCTTGTCATAGTCCTCCGGCTTCCGCTCAAAATCTAACAGATGATGATATATTACATCACAGGCTGCCGGTGCCATGGCTGCCCCCATGTTCATAGAATCCTTAACCCCGTAATCTACGATCTTTCCGGTCGTGATCCCTGTGATCCTTGCCTTGCTCCTTGTGGTGCTAAGTACAAAGGCACCACTTCCGGTAACCGTCCAGGTAGCTGATAGTGGTCTTTGATTGGCATACTCCAGGGGAAATCGAAACTGTTTCTCCGCACTCGCAAAATGACTTGAAGTTAATGTCAGAACATTTTTGGCATATCCTGCCGCCACACACATCGCACCTAACGCCATGGATTCTCCTGCCGTAGAACACGCACCATATAGTCCAAAGAGCGGGATTTCATAGTCCATCAGACCAAATGAGGTGGCAATATTCTGTCCTAATAAATCTCCCGCAAAAATATATCGGATATCCTTTGCTTCTAATCCTGCTTTTCCTAACGCTAACGCCACTGCGTCCTTTTGCAGTGTACTTTCCGCATCTTCCCAGTTGTCTGCACCAAATTTATCGTCCTCGCAGATCACATCAAATTCTTTTCCCAATGGGCCTTCGCCCTCCTTCTTTCCCACAACATTTCCACTTGCAAGAATGTAAGGCGGTTTTTGAAATGAAAGACTCTGCGAACCTTTTATCTGTGAAAAAAAATCTTTTTGTTCCATAAAAAAACCTCCCAAACTTTTTGATAGTATGAGAGATTTTTTCCAATTTTATTCTAATTGTATTTTTCTTTTAAATGTATGACGCTTCTTTTAAAAGCTGATAAAACGTCGGCTGTAAATGATATTCCTGCATCAGACGCTCCACTTCCCGGATACGCTTTTCTTTCTGATCTTTAGACACTGGTTTTTTCTTTGCACGGATCAATAGATTCTTTGGCGTATGTGCAAAATCCACAAATTCCAAGATATCTGTCTTATAACCACATGCCTCTAACAGATTTGCACGGATCGCATCGGTCATCAACGCTGCTGTCCGTTCTTTAATCAGACCATAACGGGTCAGTATCGAATAGTCCTCACTCTGTATCTGGCTGTTCAATTCATGCTGACAACACGGTACGGAAAAGATCATTTCCGTATTCCATCGCACGGCATGATATAACGCATGATCGGTTGCCGTATCGCAGGCATGCAGTGTAATTACCATATCCACCTGTTCATTACTCTGATATCCGCAGATGTCACCCAATTCAAAATGAAGATTTTCGTAACCATACTTCTTAGCTGCAAGGTTACATTTTTCGATCACATCTTCTTTTAAATCCAGTCCGGTCATATGCACCGGAATCTTACGGATGTTTGTAAAATAGTGATATAAAATAAAGGTCAGATAGGATTTTCCACATCCAAAATCAATGATATTCAAATATGTCAGTTCCCTGTTCTTTACGGCATCGTCCACAAGTTCTACAAAACGGTTGATCTGTCGATACTTATCGTACATGCTGTGTACGATCTTTCCTTCTTTTGTGAAGATTCCCATATCGACTAAAGGCTCTATCATTTCGCCTTCCGGGATCAGATATTTCTTCTTCCGGTTATGCCCGGTCTGCTCCTTTGGTGCCGTCTTTGTACAGTTCTTTTCGATGATATGCACCTTGCCTTTTTTCGAGATCATCATCTGATATTCCACTTTGGCATTCCATACATTCATCTGGAAAAAATGTGTACCAAGTTCCTGCAGCAGATAGACCTCTAATTCTTCTTTATCAAGATTCTCATGGAACACCTGCTTTTGCGTATACTTTTCAATCTGATAATTCTTTTCTTTTTTTAAAATCTGAACTTTACGATATTCACAGTTCTTTGCCTTACTGAGTATTAACTTGTAAGGCAAAGACTGTAAGATGTCATGAATCTGTTCCTGCACTCCCTGACTCCTTTTTGAATTAGTCATCAATCCGGAAGAATGCGATCTCTTCTTCTAACTGTCTGGATAAATCTGTCAGGTTCTTGGATGCTTCTGCTAACAGGTTCATCGTTGCATTCAATTCTTCCATGGAAGCTGTTGTCTGCTGTGTACTTGCTGCATATTCTTCAGAAATTGCTGACAGGTTCTGGATGATATCTGCCACTTTCTTTCTTGCTACAAAATAGGAATCTGTGTGGCTCTTAATTACTTCCATATCGTCTTTGGAAGTGGTGATTCCCTTGCTGACTCTTACGAATTTTTCTCTGGTCTGGTTCAGTTTTTCCTGCTGCTCTGCGACAAGTACATTGACACTCTCCATAACCTCAACGCTCTTTTCAGATTCTTCTAACAGATTGTCGATTGTCTGACGGATCTGCTCTGCGGAGGTGTTGGACTGATCTGCTAATTTTCCAATCTCATCAGCTACAACGGCAAAACCTTTTCCTGCCTCTCCTGCCCTTGCTGCTTCAATCGATGCATTCAGTGCCAACAGACTGGTCTGCTCTGCGATCGCTGTGATGATCTTCGTTGCTTCTCCGATCTCCTGTACGGAATCGTTGGTCGCTTTAATCTGATTTCCGATATGTTCAATGGCTTTTGTTGTCTTATCGTTGGATACGGTAAGCTGCTCAATAATGTTCGTGGACTCATCGCCGGCATTTTTCATCTCATTGGAGGTCTCGTCTAAGGTCTCCACACCATCTACGATCTCACCTACAACTTTACCCATATCTCCTACATAAACGGTTGCCTCTTCCACATCTTCTGCCTGGGATACCGCGCCCTTGGAGATATCCTCTACTGCACGGCTGATCTCACCTGCTGCAAGGTTACTCTGCTGTGCCATATGGTTCAGTTCCTCACCGGAACCTAACAATACTTCTGATGAGTTCTTGATATTGCTGATGATATGGATCAGCTTCTTCTGCAATGCTTCAAACGCTCTTGCCATTTCTCCTACTTCGTCTTTTCTGGTCAAGAAACGATCCTCTAACTTGAAGTTCACTTTTCCGTGTGACAGTCCGACTAATGCTTCCTCTGTATGCTTGATCGCACCTGCAAGAGATTTTGATACGATCGTTGTTGTGATCAATGTAATGATCAACAGTACGACTGCTACAACTACAATGATCATGATACGGCTTTGTGTATAATCATCAATCTCGGAACGAGGGTTCACAATGCTGATCACTCCGACAACAGTTCCATCCGTGTTCTTAACCGGAAGAGAATAGCTGTAATATTCTACTCCGTTGATCTTTGTATCATTGTCTTTGTATTCTTTTCCACCTTTCAGAACTTTATCAATGATGACTTGATCCTTTATCTTCTGTCCGATGATCCTCTCCCCGTTTTTTCCTTTCATTGTTGTGATCTCAATCTTATCCCCGTAAGTTAAAAGCATATCATAACCTGATTTTTCAACGAGCATATCCATCATCTCATTGGTCTTTGTCAGGTCAGCCGGTCCTTTGTATAAGACTCCTGTCTTTTCATCTAACTTAAAATCTCCCTGATATACGATATTGTAGGCAGACTGCACGCTTCCCGCCATTCCTGCCATTCCCTGGTACTGGGTCGTACGCATGCTGTCTCTCATGTCTTTTGCGGAAATAAAGGTCAGAATAATAAGGATCGCTATAATTGGTACCATGGTAATCCCTATCAGACGCGCTGTTACTCCAATACCGGATATTCTGTTTTCCCCTTGTCCTTCTTTCTTGCCCATGTTTTCTCCTTTCCAGCCATATCGGTCATACTGCCTCATTACAACTGTTTTTGCCTAACCATGTCGACAATTCCTGTATTTTGTCTTATTATACCATAATCTGTACTATCTCACAAGAAATGGAGGTGAAAAAAGAGACTGTGTTTGATCAAACCCCAGCCTCTTCTCTCTTCTTATTTTCCTTCATAACAGATGACAGATTCTACGTCATACTCTTTCAGTCTCTCTCTTCCTTTTAAGCCTGCTAACTCCATTAAGAAAATAATCTTTACTACTTCGCCGCCTAATTCTTCCACTAATTTTGCGGCAGCCTCCATTGTACCTCCGGTTGCGATCAGGTCATCGACTAAGACAACTTTCTGTCCCGGTTTGATGGCATCTTTGTGCATCTCGATCGTTGCTTTTCCATACTCAAGATCGTACTCTTTTTCTACGGTCTCACATGGCAGCTTTCCTTTTTTTCTTACCAGTACAAATGGTTTATGAAGATTATATGCGATCGGCATGCCGAAAATAAATCCTCTCGACTCTGCTCCTGCAAGTACATCAAACTCCGTATCCGCGAGCAGTTCCTGCATCTTGTCGATCGCCATATGTAATCCGTCTGCATCCTGCAATACGCTGGTCACATCCCTGAATATAATTCCCGGTTCCGGAAAATCCGGAATACTGCGGACGTAATCCTCCATTTTTTTCATGTAAATATTCCACCCTTCTGTTTTCTCTGGTACTCTACCATTCATATCCGAAACTAATAGTATCATTATTTTTCACAAAAAGCAAACCAAATGCACACATTGACAAGGTTCCGGAAACAAACTAGAATAAAAAGAACAAAAAATGATGTGTTTGAGGAGGAATACTTATGCAAATGAATCAGACCCCATCTTCTGAACGTGTCCATATCGGCTTTTTCGGACGGCGGAATGCCGGAAAATCCAGTGTCTTAAATGCCGTGACCGGACAGGATCTGGCCGTTGTTTCAGACGTAAAGGGAACCACCACCGATCCGGTGCAAAAATCCATGGAGCTGCTCCCATTAGGACCTGTCGTTGTCATTGACACTCCGGGAATTGATGATGAAGGAGAGCTTGGTGCTTTGCGCGTAAAGAAAAGTTATCAGGTGCTAAATAAATCGGATGCCGCTGTCTTAGTAGTCGATGCATCTCTCGGACTCTGCGAAGAGGACTTTGCTTTTATTGAGCATATCCAAAAAAAGCAGATTCCTTATGCCGTGGCATTTAACAAATCCGACCTTGCTCCGTCTGCTTCACTTGCAAAAGACCTTCAATATTTAAAAGAACATCAGATTGATTTTGTATCCGTCAGTACGGCTGATCTTTCCGGAATCGATACCCTCAAAGAAAAGATCGCAACTCTTGCTAAAACAGAGGATACCAAACTTCGGATCGTTGCTGACCTGATCCATCCTTCTGATTTTGTGGTTTTAGTCGTGCCGATCGACAAGGCTGCTCCAAAGGGCAGACTGATCCTGCCGCAGCAGCAGACGATCCGTGATATCTTAGAGGCAGATGCAACTGCCATTGTCGTCAAAGAATATGAACTTCGTGACACCTTAGCTCACTTAGGCAAAAAACCGCGTCTTGTCATTACCGACAGTCAGGTCTTTGCAAAAGTATCTGCCGACACTCCGGCAGATATTATGTTAACTTCGTTTTCTATCCTCTTTGCAAGATATAAAGGAAATCTGCCGGCACTGATCAAAGGTGTCACTGCACTAGAGCAGATTGAGGACGGAGATAAAATTTTAGTTTCCGAAGGCTGCACTCATCACAGACAGTGTGACGATATCGGCAGTGTCAAGCTGCCCCGCTGGATCCGGCAGTATACCGGAAAAGAACCGGAATTTGTCTTTGCCTCCGGCACGGAATTTCCGGCAGATCTCTCACCTTATAAGATGATCGTGCATTGCGGCGGCTGTATGTTAAATGAGCGTGAAATGAAATACCGCCTTGCCTGTGCAAAGGATCAGAATATCCCTATGACCAATTACGGTATCCTGATTGCCTATATCCAGGGCATCTTAAAGCGGAGCGTTGAACCGTTTCCTGCAGTATCTATGATGCTTACGGAGGAACCGTCATGAGAACAGAACATGATATGTTAGGAACACGCAGCCTTTCCGATGATACTCTTTACGGATTACAGACGCTTCGTGCCAAAGAAAATTTTATTACTTCCTATCATACTACAAATCTTTCCCTGATCTACGCCATGGTGCAGGTAAAAAAAGCGGCTGCCTTATCTTACCGGGAACTGCACCCGGAGGAATCCCAAAAATGGGATGCTATCCTCTGCGCCTGCGACCGGATCCTAGCCGGGGATGTGGATGATGCTTTTTGTACCAGTGCCTTACAGGGAGGTGCCGGCACTTCCACAAATATGAATGTCAATGAGGTCATTGCTAATCTTGCGTTGACTGTCTTAGGACAGGCTCCGGGAAATTATGATACGATTCACCCTTTAGACGATGTGAACCGCGGACAGTCTTTTAGAAAGTTTAGAACTACTCCGTGACACCGTAATACTTTTTCAAAAAAATTGTATTGATGGGATTCTTGCAGATGAACAATCCTGCTTAGAGACATTAAAATGCTCCCGGATAGATCTCTACCACAGGAGCACTGAAATCGGATATGATAAAGCAGAAGAACAGTATTATCAGGCAAAGTCAGGTACTACACCTGAATGATCACTGCCATTAACTCTAAATCTTCACTTGGCGATGCATTTGCAATGCTGTGTCTGCCACCGCTTTTGCAGATGCAGACATCGCCTGTTTCTACCGTACTGCTTTCGCCGTTGTCATTATATTCCGCTGTTCCGTGAAGTACCGTAATGATCTCTTCTTCTCCGATATGCTCATGCATTCCGAGGGAACAGCCCGGTTTTAAGATCAAACGTGCAATGACATTTGCATCACTCTCATATTCTCCCTGTACCACGGACGGGATCACTTCTACGGTTCCATCTCCGCCTTTCATGTGTTCATTAAAAATATGTGTAATCTCTGGATATTTTTTTACCACTGTATTTCCTCCACTTTGATCATCATTTCTAAATCGTAAAGAATGACATATCCTTCTCTAAATCCTCGGATAAGCCCTGCAATTCTTTTGCTGCCACAGACCACTGACGGATTGCCTCATTCAGACCTGCCATAGATGCTGTCGTCTGTTCTGTACTTGCTGCATTTTCCTGTGAAATTGCTGATAAATTCTGAACTGCATCAATAATTCTGGATCTTGACTGATCACATATCTGCGTATGACTCTGGATTGCCTCTGTCTCGCTTCTGGATGCATTGACTCCGTCTGCTACGGATACAAATTTTGTCTTTGTCTCTTCTAATTTTTCCTGCTGCTGTGCAACGATATCTTCTACTTCATGCATGACGTTTACCGTTTGTTCTGCCTCACTTAACAAATCGCGGATGATGTCTTTGATCTTTTCCGCCGAGTCATTCGACTGTTCTGCTAATTTCTGGATCTCGGATGCTACTACTGCAAATCCTTTTCCATGCTCTCCGGCTCTTGCCGCTTCAATACTTGCATTTAACGCTAACAGGCTTGTCTGACTCGCGATCGAAGTGATCAGTTCTACTGCTGCATGGATCATCTGTACAGAATCGTTCGTTGCTTCAATCTGTCTTCCGATACGGTTGATCGCCTGTGTCGTCCTGTCATTGGATTCGGAAAGCTGACGGATAATGACAGAAGACTCATCACTGGCATTTTTCATTTTCGCAGATGTATCATCCAAACCATCCACACTGCTTACAATCTCTTCAATGACATGTCCCATCTCTCCGATATGTACCGATGCTTCTTCAATCTCTTCTGCCTGTGAGACTGCACCCTTGGATAAATCCTCTATGACCTTACTCATTTCGTTCGTTGTTGCACTGGAGTTTTCTGCCATCTGACTTAGAGATTCTCCCGATGCATTCAGTATTCCTGAAGATTTTTTGATATCACTGATGATCTCAAAAAGCTCCTGTTTTAACTTTTCGACGGAACGTGCCATATCACCGATTTCATCGTTTCGCCCTAACAGCTTTTCTTCCACATCCAGGGTCAGATTACCGTCTGCTAACGCACCGATTACCTTTTCTGTTCCACGCACGCTGACCGCTACGGATCTTGAGGTGATCCATGCTGCGATCGATGCCATTGCCATAATGATCAGTGCCATAAGAAATACGGCGCTTGACTTGCTTTTGATAAAGGCATTAATATCTTTGCTCTCTCTTCCGACAAACACCATTCCTATGATACTGTCATCCGAATTCTTTACCGGCACATAATATCCGTAGTATGGTCTTTCATTGATCACAATACCCGTATCTGAGTATTCTTTTCCATTTTTTAAGACTTTATCCGTAACTTCTTTAGATGCTGTGGTTCCTATCAGTCGATCCCCTGTTTTTTTATCCTTTAAGGAAGTCAACACACGGGTATCCCCATAGAAAAAAGTAACATCTACATCTGTCTTGTTCTTGATATAATCTGCTAACTCATTGTTATCAGAAATCTTGTACTCTCCTCTGTAAACATTGCCTTTTGCATCCTGCTTAAAATCACCGTCTGCTACGTTTTCAAACATCTCTAAGACTGCATAATCCGTTGCACGCATTCCGTCCAACGTAGTCT
Source organism: Maccoyibacter intestinihominis (assembly GCF_040096355.1). Lineage (NCBI taxonomy): Bacteria > Bacillati > Bacillota > Clostridia > Lachnospirales > Lachnospiraceae > Maccoyibacter > Maccoyibacter intestinihominis. The sequence continues at coordinate 83,299 of NZ_JBBMEX010000001.1, read as the reverse complement.
TTTGCATTCCCCTGTGCATGTTCCACCCGGAATAAAGTGTCATTGCAATTCCAAGCAACAGGCATGGCGGGATCACCATCAGTAACAGGCGCACCATGATAGACATTTTTCTTTTTCTTTCCATTGTACCTAGTCCTCTCTTAAAATATAACGAAAAACTTTATCACTTATTAAACATGTACATAATTATAACATAGAACTTATTCTCTTTGGCACTTTTTTCACATTCTTTTGCAATTTTTTGACACTTATATTTTTTTGTACATTTTACGCGATTCTTTTCTCAATATAGGAACTAACCTTGTCCTTTTCAATTCCAAGAGCAATCGCAAGCTCTCCGTACAAATGCTCTTCTGCCAGCTTGAAATAACGCTCATCTCCGGCAGTCACTTTTTTCCCCTGTGCCTTACGCTCCTGCTTTTTCTCGTATATTGTCTTGATCACACGAACGAGTTCTTCACAATCTCCGGTTTTTAATGCCTCTTTGAATACAGTGTCCCTGTTCTTTTCATTCTGTATCTCAAATACCTGCATTTCCTGCATATGGTCTATCAGGTCACATGCTTCTTTTTTACTGATCACGGGACGCATGACTACTTTGTGGTTGTCCACCGGTGTAAACAAACGGCTCTTTTTTTCATAAACCGGCACTAACGTATAATACATTTTATCATCCGGAACACCCTGTAATTCCATGCTTCCGATATGCTCTACCTGACATACACCATTGCTTCCATAAATTATGAAATCTCCTTCTTTAAACATTGCCTCTCCTTTCTTCCACAAAAAAACCGCCGCACTCTCTTTCGTAAGTGAAACGGATTTTATTATAACATTTAAAAACAAAAACTGCTCTCTATTGCTCTCATATCAGGTATTATACCACATTTTTCCTGTTTTTAAAAGTTATTTTGAAAATCGGGTTCCCGGCAAATGTTCCCGCAAATAAGACGGAAGCCATTGCTGGCTTCCGTCGGATGCTGGTAATATATAGAAACATAAATACATCTCCATGAATTTCAATCGCTATTGTCCTGTGTCCTTTATATTCGGTCTGGGCTTACCTCATATTTGGACATTTATTAATGGATTGATCGTAATAGGTTGCAGTTGTACTGATGCAGAAAAAAGCATTGAAATTCATGGGTATACCTTCATGTTCTGCTTGCTTTCCTGCCGCCTTATGTACTAAAGTTGTTCCATTTCGCGGCAGGAGTCTTTTATCTTATTTGTTGAATTTGTCTAAGCCTTTTGGCTCTTTTGGCTGGTAGCAGTAAAATACAGATGCTTTATTTGCTGTAGATACAGCTGCTTTTGCTCCTGCTTTTTTTACCATCTCTCCGAAAAGATTCTGTTTCTTCATGGCTCATTGCTCCTCCCTTCACCTGGTATTATCATCAACATTACGACTTCTAATACCGTCAGCGCTAAGGCAATTGCTATCTTAGTTAACGAAAAAGTAAGTAGTAATATTAAGATTCCATATAACATGCCTAGTCCTAATGCACATCTTCTGTTCCTCTCTTTTTTTCATTCGTTAACTTCTTATTCTGATGCTCCACTGGTGCACATTGGTAAATCACCAACTCACTTACAACAGCAATTGCAATGGTCAATGCTTCACATTGTTTAATGATTGCCTCTGTGTATGTTCCAACTATCACTATTCCCCAAAGAATAACTGTAAGTAAATTACACTGCCACGTCTTTGATGCATGATAGCCTCCACAGTAGCTGCGCAATGTAGTAAATACTACTACAAATACCAAGGTTGCAACGAACTGATGAATGATCGCACCTACCATTAGTAACAGAAAAGTTTTTCCGATATTATCAATGAGTATTTCATAACCATATGAATAAATCTCTTTTTCTTCTTCACTGATATAATCTTTCCGGTATAAGGAGTCCGCTACCTTTTCTGCAACTTTAGACATTGCCTCACATCCTTCTTCTACATCTTAACAACTCTGACTATTTTTGCAATACCTATGGCACCAATGACATTTTTCTGGCATGAATTACCGTTTTTTCTCTGTTTTTATACCTTTTATGTACTTTTTATCCCTATCCTCTAGAACAAAAGAGAATGCATACTCTGTGACCCCTTCACAAAATATACATTCTCTTTTGTTTTGCTGCTATGTCATATTCCCCGTTTCTTCAAATGAAGTTTTATCCTTAGGTTTCCGATTCTATTACATAGACTGATGCTATTTTATCCGTTCATTTCCCAAAAGCTGCATAACATTTCATAACATCTTTTATCATATTCCTTTTTTTCACTTTTTCAATACTTCTGGCATGAACCGTCTTTTTTAGGCATGAATTGTTGTTTTTTGTCGAGAATAATCGGATTATACGCAAATCTTTTCTGCTTTGCAGGGAATCCATACATGTGATATAAAATAATTATTTTCTTCAAAAATTTCCATATCTCCCTCTTCTCTGCGAACCAGTTCTTTGACACTCTCTATCCCAATCCCATGTCCCTGTTTTTCCTTTTTTGTTGTTTTTAACTCTGGATTTTCTCCCAAAACAGATTTCAAAATATAGTTTTCCACAATGATATTGACCATCTCTTTATAAATGAACATTTTTAAACGGATTTCCTTTTTACTCTCCTGCTGTATTTCCGCTTCAATGGCATTATCTAAGAGATTTGATAATAAAATCGCAATATTACTTTCATTTTCCCAATGAAATTCTCCTGTAATCTGCACTTCTAAAGATATTTTGTTCTTCTTGCAAAGGGCTGCCTTTTGATTAATAACTGCATTCACCATTCTGCAGTCCATATAAAACACATTTTCTGCTTCTAACTCTGTCTCTAAAATCCTCTGCATCTCTTTCATAACAACTTCTGTTTCACCATCTCTTAGCAATTGCAAATATGTCGTAAAATAGTGTTTCATGTCATGACGCATTTTTCTTGTATTCTGATACAATAATTCTGTATTATGAATCTGACTTTCCTGTTGTTCTAACTGCACTTTTAAAACTTCATTTTCCAATTCACATCTGTTCTGATAGTTCATTCTCCGGATCAACCAGAACATAAAGCTATTGATCACTAACAACAGCATTGTCAATATAAAGAAAATCAGCTGTTCTCTAAAAGTCATTTCAACGGTTCCGACTATTTTAAAGGTAAGCACTGCAACAATAAAAAACGTAATATATAAGATTGCTCCAAAAATATACTCTTCTTTTTTGAAATAATGCTTTTTACTAAATGTTCTTTCTGCTATCACAAACGTCAAAATCACTGTGACCTTACTGATGCACAATACAAGGATTCTAAGAATACCATTCCCTGAGATGAGCACTTCCATAGGACTTTTGCTCAACACGGAAATCAGCTGTATGACCATAATATTTACAAATGCCAACATGATATACAGGATCAGAGATACAATTAATTTTTCAATACTATTTCCCTGCAAGTAAATCATTGAAAAACTGATAACGATTAATATTACTGCAATGCTTTGTAAATTAAACATTTCTCCCATAAAATGACTTGGAATAAATAAAATTACAAACCATACTACATACTTCCACCATTCGATTGGCTTCTTTTTTCCAAAGTGACTTGTCAAAAACCACAGTACCAATACATTGTCAATAGCAGTTGCTACAATTTCCGCGACCTCACTAACTATTTGCATATGCAAAACTCCTCAGATATATCATTTGTTTCTTTTTCACTTCCTGTGCCTTATCTCTGCTGACAGAAAGGATTTCTCCATTGTCCAGTTCTACCTCATTTGCACGGACCATCTTCATATAACGCACATTTACCAGATAACTTCTATGCGTCTGCACAAAACCATAGTTACTCATCCACTTTTCTAAATTTGAGATTTTTCCCCGCATCTCACACTCGCCATCAACATGTCTGATCCGCAGATAATGTTTACAGCTTTCAATATACAATATATTTTTTAATGCAAGGATTTCTGTTCCATTCTTTGTCTGAACTTCCCACATTTTCTCATCTTTTTCTAATTTATTAATCACATGACAAATTGCCTCATCTAATTCCTGATCCAGCTTTTCCTTCCGTATAAAACGAAATGGCTGGTAATGTATTGCCTGAAATACCAGATCATCTCTGTTTGTCACAAAGATCACATTGGTATTCATATTACTGCTAAAAATCTGTTCCGCCAGTTCCATTCCTGAGATTTCCGGCATATCAATATCCAGCAACAATATTTCCGGTGCTTTTTTCTGCATTGCCTGAAACATTTCTATTCCATTATAGAATATCTGTATCTCATAACTTTGGCCCTGTTCCTTCAAACATGTTTCTACACGTTTTTCTAATACTTCTGTAAACCTTTTTTCATCATCACAAATAAATATATGATACATTTCTCAAACCTTTTCCTCACCTATATGTTCCCTCTGTTTTTCTCCACATAAAGACAGGGATAACACAACTCATGTCATCCCTGTTTCCCTCTATCACAATTGACGCCAAAATCGTAAATATAAACACTCTTTGCTCTGGCAGTAATAACTAAATAAAATCATCTGCTCCCCCTCCTCTCTTCTAGCCGTCTATATTCTTGCATATTGATAACTATTTTTCAACAGGATTTACATAAAAGCAGTTGATTTTGACACAAAAGCAACATTTCAGTGTTTTTCTTTAGTGATTTCTTCGATTTCTACGGTATTCGCAGTAGATATCCCTAAATTGTGCGTACTTTTTACAACTTATCTTAACTTTTTCTCCATTTACTAAAATTGCTTCCTGCTTATTAAATTCTTTGATATAACGCATGTTAACATAATAAGACTGGTGTGGAGATATAAAATCCGTTCCATTCAGATTTTCGGCAAACTGTGTAATCCCCATTTTCACACAGTAATCCTCTTCTACAGTCCGTACAATGACATTTCTTCCACTTGTCTCCACATAGATAATATCTTTAGGTCTGACAATATGCAGTCCTTCCTCGTCCCAGAGTTCGATCTCGTATTCTTTTTCTAACTTAGAGACTGCACTGAGCAATGCCTCCCGCAATTTTTCCTGTTCCATTGGTTTCTTTAGATAACGAAATGCATTGACTTTATAGCCCTCAAAGACATATTTCTCGTATAATGTCAGAAAAATAATGATCGTATCTTCATACCATTTCCGATATTTCTCTGCCGTCTGGATTCCGTTGATCTTGGGCATCTTAATATCTAAAAACAAAATATCATATCTGTCCTGTGTCTGTAACAACTCCTGACCACTGCTGTAACTGCTGATCTCAGCCTGCAGGTTATTTTCCTGCAGTAAGTATTCCAGACTTTCCTGCAGCAATCCCCTGCCAATGGAATCATCATCACAAATTGCTATCCTTATTTTTTTCATAACCACCCTCGCAATCCTTTGCTAAAAAAATAACATAATTTTGTCCAGTTCCCGAAATCCCTGCTCTATTTCTTTTTCTGTCAGCCCCCCATATCCTAAAAGGATTGCCGGGTATTCCGGTACTTTGTTTTTATCTATATAGTATTCTGAAATCGGATAGATACGGATTCCAATCCCCTGTGCTAACTTTGTCAGTTCCTCATCCGAAAAATGCGACTCAATCTCTGCAATGACATGCAGTCCCGCATTATCTCCATAGACCTTCCGTATCCATTTTCTTTTCTTAATTTCATCCATCAAAAAGTCATGCTTCTTTTTGTAACTGCTCCGCATACGATTCAGATGACGTTCAAAATAGCCCTCTTTCATAAAGTTGCAAATGGTCATCTGCTGAATTTTAGGAACGGTTGATGCATAAAAACCGCATTTTTCGGTATAGACTTTTACTAATTTTTTCGGCAGCACTAAATAGCTGACACGCACTGCCGGAGCAATACTCTTTGAAAATGTTCCAAGATAGATGACTTTTTCATTCTGATCGGAACCCTGCAAAGAAGGAATCGGTTTTCCTTTATAACGGAATTCACTGTCATGGTCATCTTCGATCAGATATCGGTCCTCATCCTCTGCTGCCCATTTTAACAGCTCCATACGCCGTTTCATCGGCATGACGGTTCCCATTGGGAACTGATGTGACGGCATCACATATGCAATATCCGCCTGTTCACTGCGAAGCTGCTCCATACGGATACCCTGTGCATCCATATCTACCGCACAGACCTGATATCCTAAATTCAAAAAAGTCTCATATGCCTGTACATAGGTCGGACTCTCCATTGCCACGCGTCTGTCTGCACCTAAAATCTGGGATAACAGCATCAGCAGGTATTCGTTTCCTGCACCCACGATAATCTGGGAAGGCTCACAGATAACACCACGAGACTGATAGAGATAGTTACAGATTTCCTCACGAAACTCCGGCTCGCCTGCACCATCTCCTGCGGTCAGCAAATCGGCATTGTCTGTGCTGAGCAGATTCTTATTGACCTTTCTCCATGCATTAAATGCAAAATGCTCTAAGTCCACGGCAAAAGGTGAAAAGTCAATGTGTGTTTCCAACATCCGGTTCTTAGCACGTTTTGGCTCTTCTTCCTTTGGCTGCTGGCTGTTTTCTTTTAAGTCTAATAAATCACTGACATCACTGACGTAATATCCGCGGTATGGCTGTGCCTCTATGTAACCTTCCGATACAAGCTGCTCATAAGCAAGTTCTACAGTACTTCTGCTCACCTGCAAATGGGAAGATAAAAAACGAGTAGACGGCAGTTTCTCTCCTTGGGGAATCTTACCGTCCATGATCTCGATCCTGATATGGTCATATATCTGTTGATACAGCGGAATTTTTTCATCGTGTGACAGTGGAATCATCATTTCATTCACTGTCTGTTTAACCTCTCCCCTTTTTTAATTCTGCAACTACTTCTTCTTTCAGATTCAGTGCCTTGTCCTTCATCTGTCTTCCTGCCGTATTGGAGGCTAAGATACCTGCAAGGAGTTTTGATGCAACATCATATTTTTTATAATGGATTGACATCGTTGCTAACAGATAATCTACTGTTCCCTGATCCATTCCGCAGATTGGAAACATCTCTGTGCTGACTGCCTTAAGCATACCGTCATATGCCTGTTTGTAAAAGGCTTCCTCTTCCTTTTTACATTCTGCAATCGCTGCCTTTCCTTCCTCTGTTGCAGCATCCATGGTCTCAGCTTTTCCTCGATAGAGCCATGCAATTTTCAGACAGGTATATGCTTTTTCACTGGTCTTGCCTTTTTTTACAATGGTATTAAACAGTGACAGCTTATATCTTTCCAATGCACGGTCGTAATCATAAACTGCCGGTTCCGGCTCAATCTGTGCATGAAACTTTGAGCAGATGTTTTCTTTGATTAATTTACTCTGCACATTGGTAATATGCGGAAAGAAACGGGTCATTGCCGTATAACCGCAATGCGGGCAGGAACATATATCATACTTTAAAGTATCAATATACTGATGACGCGGTCTTAAGTCCTTATCAGACTCTAAACGCTTTACCCTTCCGTTCTTAATCATCTTTGTCTTAAACACTTTATCACAGACCGGACAACGGATGCCTTTTTCCAATAAAAACATATCCTCTGTCGGAATATCCGGCTTTTCTCCGGCTGCTTCTGTGCTTGCACTTGTCTTTGGCTTGTCCTCTTCAAAGATATCCATATCTTCTGAAATTTCCAGTCCAAACTTTTCTAATCCTGATAATAAATTCATATGATGACCCCCAAATCCGGCTATGACTGAGCCGGTAATTTAAATGAACTCTTTAATGAAACAATACGGTTGAATACCGGATGCTCCGGTGTGGAATCCTTTGCATCGGCACAGAAATATCCCTGCCGTACAAACTGGAAACTGTCATATGGCTCTGCTTTTGCAAGCTCCGGCTCTACATAACAATCCTTTAACACTTTTAAGGAATCCGGATTCAGATTCAGACTTCCGTCCTCTTTATTATAAACGCCTTTTTCTTCATCTACAAGATTCTCATAAAGGCGTACCTCGCATTTCTTTGCAAATGGTGCAGGAACCCAGTGGATGGTACCTTTTACCTTACGTCCGGTAAATCCTGTTCCCTGCTTTGTCTCAGGATCATAGGTACAATGTACCTCGATCACTTTTCCGTTCTCGTCTTTTACAAAACTCTCGCATTTTACAAAATATGCATGCATCAGACGCACTTCATTTCCCGGAAACAGACGGAAATATTTCTTTGGAGGTTCTTCCATAAAATCATCTCTGTCGATGTAAAGTTCCCGGCAGAAGGGTACTTTTCTGCTGCCAAGTTCTTCATTTTCTAAATTGTTAGCAACATCTAAATACTCCACTTCGCCTTCCGGATAATTGTCAATCACCAATTTAATCGGATCTAAGACTGCCATCATTCTTGGCTTTTTCATCTTTAAATCCTCACGGATACAATACTCTAACATGGCATAGTCTACAGAACTGTTGCTCTTTGAGATTCCGCACAGCTCCACAAAACGCTTGATGGATTCCGGTGTAAAACCTCTTCTTCTGAGTGCTGCGATAGATACCAGTCTCGGATCATCCCAACCGTCTACAATTCCATCTTCTACCAGTTTTTTAATATAACGCTTTCCTGTTACCACATTGGTCAGGTAGAGCTTGGCAAACTCAATCTGTTTTGGTGGTTTCTCATATTCTAACTCACGCACTACCCAGTCATAGAGTGGTCTGTGATCCTCAAATTCCAAGGTACAGATCGAATGGCTGACTCCTTCAATGGCATCCTCAATCGGATGTGCAAAATCATACATCGGGTAGATGCACCAGGTGTCACCTGTTCTGTGATGCGTCATATGTGCCACACGGTAGATGACCGGGTCACGCATATTGATATTCGGAGATGCCATATCAATTTTCGCACGCAAAACCTTTTCTCCATCCTTAAATTTTCCGTTCTTCATATCCTCAAAGAGTGCTAAATTCTCCTCCACACTCCGATTACAGGATGGATCATCTTTGCCCGGCTCTGTCAGTGTTCCACGGTACTCACGAATCTCCTCTGCCGATAAATCAGAGACATATGCTTTTCCTTTTTTAATTAATTTAACTGCTGCTTCGTACATCTGCTCAAAATAGTCAGATGCAAAGAAAAGGCTGTCACCCCAGTCTGCTCCTAACCACTGGATGTCCGCCTTGATAGACTCGACGAATTCCACCTTTTCCTTTGTCGGATTGGTATCGTCAAAACGCATATGAAATTTGCCATGATATTCTTCTGCAAGTCCGTAATTCAATAAGATGGACTTGGCATGTCCGATATGCAGATAACCGTTTGGCTCCGGAGGGAAACGTGTAACGACTTCTTCACATCTTCCTTCCTCTATATCTTTATCAATAATCTGTTCAATAAAATTCTTGGAAACTGTACCGCCTTCCATAAACTAAATCCTCCTGAAATCTCTTCTCAATCGCTTTTATTATATGATTTCAAGAGAATTTTGTCAATGTAAGCCCTCTATTTGATGATGCTTAAATAATCTCTAACTCCGCTTAATATGCTCATGGGTAAACAAATGATCCTGACAGTATTCATAATTTCCGTCACATTTTGAACAGAAACGGAATTCCAAAGTCGGATCATCCTTCTCTGTTCTTCCGCAAACTGCGCATTTATGCTTGGTTACACCGCCGGAATGTCTCATCTCTGCATCCCGCATCTGTGTCTTAAATACATACTTTCTATGCACTTCTTTTGGCGATACCCTCTGATAATTTCTGGTAGACAGATAGAAAATCAGGAAGTTCAAAAGTGCTGCCGCAATGGAGATTCTTCCCACTGCTCCGGTTGTAACAAAATCATAAATGGTCAAAGCCGCGTAGACATATGCCATCCACTTCATTCTTACCGGAATAATGAACCACAACAGAATCTGCATATTCGGAAAGCAGACCGCAAATGCTAAAAAGATTGCCATGTTGATGTAATAGGTTGTGACATAATAACCGATTCCAATGGTCAGACCACCTGTGACACTTAAAAATCCATATGCCACAAATGCTCCGATTACCGTAAATATCATGCCTCCGAAGATATAGACATTAAAACGGAAGGTTCCCCAGGTACGCTCTAATGCCGTTCCTAAGGAATAATACAGCATAATCATAATAATATAGAAAAAGATGTTGCCTGTAGACGGTGGGATCAACACCCATGTAACCAGTCTCCACACCTGACCTCGCAGCACCATTGCCGGTTCTAACATCAGATAACTGATGATCCCCGGTGTCATATACATCATCAGATAACCGAGTGCATAGGTTACTACAAGCCAAAGGCTCAGGTTGGGAATTGCATATTTTCCAATCTTTCGTTCTAATTTATTCAGATAATTCATCTTGCACCTCATTTGTCTGGAATTTTTAACCTTATATTTAACACATTATAATTTTAAGCATTTTGTTTGTCAATCTATGCAGAAATTCTTCACAAAATCTTTAGAATTATAACTTTATAAAGAAAATATAAAATGGAAAAAAAGGGTTGTTTTTTGTAATTTCCTGTCGTAGAATGGGGTGTACTGAAAAATCAGTACCGTTCATACATTTAATAGGAAATAAACAAGTTATAACAGGTGGTATTATGAATCAGAATTTATACAAATTAGGAATTGATATCGGTTCTACAACCGTAAAGATCGCTATTTTAGATGAGAATGACGACCTCGTCTTCTCTGATTACGAAAGACATTTTGCAAATATCCAGGACACACTTGCTGCCCTTTTAGAAAAAGCATACCGAAAAGAAGGAGATATGAACTTAGCACCGATGATCACCGGTTCCGGTGGTCTGACCTTAGCAAAACATCTCGGTGTTCCTTTTGTTCAGGAGGTTATTTCTGTATCCACTGCCCTGCAGCACTATGCACCGCAGACAGATGTTGCCATTGAATTAGGCGGCGAGGATGCGAAGATCATCTATTTTGAAGGCGGCAATGTTGAGCAGAGAATGAATGGAATCTGTGCCGGAGGGACCGGTTCTTTTATCGACCAGATGGCATCTTTGATCCAGACCGATGCTCCGGGATTAAATGAATATGCAAAAAATTACAAGGCGATCTATCCGATCGCTGCCCGCTGCGGTGTTTTCGCAAAGACGGACATCCAGCCGCTCATCAATGAAGGAGCTACAAGAGAAGACCTTGCCGCTTCTATTTTTCAGGCTGTTGTAAATCAGACGATCAGTGGACTTGCCTGTGGAAAACCGATCCGCGGACATGTTGCTTTTTTAGGCGGTCCTTTGCATTTTTTATCAGAATTAAAGGTAGCTTTTATCCGTACTTTACATTTAGACGATGAACATGCCATTACACCGCCGAATTCCCATTTGTTTGCAGCTATTGGCTCTGCTTTGAATTATAAAGAAGATACTACGACCACTTTAAGAAGTCTTTTACAGACTCTTTCCGGAAAAATACATATGGAATTTGAGGTAGAGCGTATGGAACCGCTCTTTGCTGATCAGGAAGAATACGATGCCTTTTTAGCACGCCACAACAGCAATCATGTGGTTACCGGGGATTTATCTTCCTATGAGGGCAACTGCTATCTTGGCATTGATGCCGGTTCTACCACGACAAAAGTTGCTTTAGTCGGCGAGGACGGCTCTTTGCTCTATTCTTTCTATGACAACAACAACGGAAGTCCGTTAGCAACAACGATCCGTGCCATGGAAGAGATTCATGAGCGTCTTCCGAAAAATGCTCACATTGTCTATTCCTGTTCTACCGGCTACGGAGAAGCATTGATCAAATCTGCACTACAGTTAGATGAAGGCGAAGTAGAGACAGTCTCTCATTACTATGCTGCTGCATTTTTCAATCCTGAAGTAGACTGTATTTTAGATATCGGTGGTCAGGATATGAAGTGCATCAAGATCAAGAATCAGACCGTAGACAGCGTTCAGTTGAACGAGGCCTGTTCTTCCGGCTGTGGTTCTTTTATTGAGACCTTTGCAAAATCTTTAAATTTCAGTGTCCGTGACTTTGCAAAGGAAGCTCTTTTTGCAAAAAATCCGATCGACCTTGGAACACGTTGTACGGTATTTATGAACTCCAAAGTAAAACAGGCGCAAAAAGAGGGAGCAACCGTTGCAGACATTTCTGCCGGACTTGCTTACTCCGTTATCAAAAATGCTCTCTTTAAGGTAATCAAACTTTCCGATGCCTCCGACCTTGGAAAAAATGTCGTTGTGCAGGGTGGAACTTTTTATAATGATGCCGTATTGCGCAGTTTTGAAAAAATCTCCGGCTGTGAAGCGATCCGTCCTGATATTGCCGGAATCATGGGTGCGTTTGGCGCTGCATTGATCGCAAGGGAACGCTACGAAGAAGGACATGTGTCTTCTATGCTCTCCATTGAGGACATCTGCAACCTGACCTATGATACAAAACTGACACGCTGCAAAGGCTGTACCAACCACTGCCTTTTAACTATCAACCGTTTCAGCGGCAACCGTTCCTATATTACCGGTAACCGCTGTGAGAAAGGTCTTGGAAAAGAAAAGAACAAGGAAAATATCCCTAATCTTTTTGACTATAAATATCATCGTATTTTTGACTATGAACCGCTTTCTGAAGCAGAGGCTGTGCGTGGCACGGTCGGTATTCCAAGGGTACTGAATTTTTATGAGAATTACCCGTACTGGGCAGTATTCTTCAAAAAGTTAGGATTCCGTACCGTTCTCTCACCGGATTCTACACGAAAGATTTATGAACTTGGGATTGAATCCATTCCAAGTGAGTCCGAGTGTTATCCTGCAAAATTAGCACACGGTCATGTGAAATGGCTGATCGATCAGAAGGTCGATTTTATTTTCTATCCTTGTATCCCTTATGAACGTCAGGAGATCAAGGATGCCAACAATCACTACAACTGTCCGATCGTAACTTCTTATGCTGAGAATATTAAGAACAATGTCGATGAGATCACAAGTGGCAGTGTACGCTTTTTAAATCCGTTTATGTCTTTTGGAAGCAAAGAGGCTTTAACCAAACGTCTGGTAGAAGAATTTCAGGCAGAGTTCCAGATCCCGGCAGCGGAAATCCGTGCCGCCGCTGATGCTGCATGGGAAGAGCTTGCAAATGCCCGTGACGATATGCGGAAAAAAGGTGAAGAAACCCTGCAATATCTGAAAGAAACCGGAAAACGCGGCATTGTCCTTGCCGGCCGTCCTTACCACTTAGATGCAGAGATCAACCACGGTATCCCGGAGCTTATCAACTCCTATGGAATTGCCGTACTGACCGAGGACTCTGTCTCTCATCTGAATCCGGTAGAGCGCCCGTTGATCGTATTAGACCAATGGATGTACCACTCCAGACTCTATGCAGCGGCAAATTATGTCAAGACTCAGGAAAATCTGGATCTGATCCAGCTCAATTCCTTTGGCTGTGGCCTGGATGCCGTAACCACGGACTGCGTCAGTGATATTCTGACAAATTCCGGTAAGATCTATACCTGCTTAAAGATTGACGAAGTCAACAACTTAGGTGCTGCAAGGATCCGTATCCGCTCTCTCTTAGCTGCGATCCGCGTCAGAGAGAAGAATCCGAAGGAACGCACGATCCGTCCTGCTAACTACAACCGCACCGTATTTACCGAGGAGATGCGTAAAAACTACACGATCATCTGCCCACAGATGTCTAAGATTCACTTTGACATCATTGAACCGGCATTCCGCTCCTCCGGTTACAATCTGGTGGTTTTAGAGAACGATAACCGTGATGCGATCAACACCGGACTTCGTTTTGTGAATAACGATGCCTGCTATCCGTCCCTGATGGTAGTCGGACAGATCATGGATGCCGTACTTTCCGGCAAATATGATATGACAAAGACGGCTGTTCTGATGTCGCAGACCGGTGGCGGATGTCGTGCATCGAACTATATGGGCTTTATCCGACGTGCACTTGCAAAAGCAGGATATCCGGATGTTCCGGTCATTTCGATCAACCTTGCATCGTTAGAGAAGAATCCGGGCTTTAAATTCACGCCTGCTTTAGTGCAAAAAGGTATGTACGGACTTGTTTTCGGCGACATTTTCTTACGCTGTCTTTACCATGTCCGCCCATACGAGGCAGAGCCGGGTTCAGCCAATGCCCTGCATGAAAAATGGAAAGAAAAATGTATTGCTTTCCTTTCACAGGATAAACTCCTTTCCCACCGCACTTATAAAAAAATGTGCCGTGAGATGATCCGTGACTTTGACAAACTTCCGATCCTCGATATCCAAAAACCAAGAGTCGGTATCGTCGGTGAGATCTTAGTCAAATTTGCACCTGCTGCAAATAACCATTTAGTAGAGTTATTAGAATCAGAGGGAGCAGAAGCGGTCGTTCCTGACTTATTAGACTTCTTCCTCTACTGCTTCTACAATGCGAACTTTAAGGCAGAAAAATTAGGTATGAGCAAGTCCTCTGCAAGAAAATGCAACCTTGGCATCAAAGCGTTAGAATGGCTTCGCTCTGCTGCAAGGGATGAATTTGAAAAGAGCAGCCGTTTCACACCGCCTGCCCACATTGAAGAACTTGCCCGCTATGCCCGTCCAATCGTTTCCGAAGGAAACCAGACCGGAGAAGGCTGGTTCTTAACCGGAGAAATGTTAGAACTGATCCACACCGGAACTCCGAATATTGTCTGCACACAGCCATTTGCCTGTCTGCCAAACCATATTGTCGGAAAAGGTGTTATCAAAGAGCTGCGCCACCAGCATCCGGAAGCAAATATCGTTGCGATCGACTACGATCCAGGTGCATCCGAGGTAAACCAGCTCAACCGTATTAAACTGATGCTGTCTACCGCACAAAAAAATCTTAAGAACGCTTAAAATGAGGAACTGCTATGGATTTTCAGGAACTGTTAAATGACTATATTGAATTATTATCCTGCACGGCAAAAGAACTTGCCGGTGCTTCCGACCTAACGGCTGTGGATATCAGCCGTTACCGTACCGGAAAGCGTACTCCTGACCTTTCCAGTCCCCAACTGAAAAAACTGGCTTTCGGACTTGCGAAACTTGCACAGGAGCATGGAAAAGAATCCATTACAGAAGGAGAAATTTATAACGCTCTGACCAATGCACTCGGAAAGGAATCCCTTTCCTATGCCATTACCATTGAGCGTTTCAATCAGATCATCTCTCTTTTGGATATCAATATTTCACAGATGGCGCGTGTTTTGAATTACGATGCTTCTTATATCTCCCGTATCCGTTCAAAACAACGCCGTCCGTCTGATATGCACTCTTTTTTCCACAGTGTTTCTGTATTCATTGTGCGCAGTTATTCAGACACTGCTTCAAAAGAGTTGATCGCTAATGTTTTAGACTGTGACATTCAACATCTTGAGGACAATTCCTCTTACCTTTATTTATTAGAGAGCTGGTTCTTTTCCGATTCTGAGGATATGGAGCTTTCCGGTTCTTCTGCAAATGATTTTTTGAGAAAATTAGACGAGTTCAATTTAGATGAATATATCCGAAGTATCCATTTTAACGATATCAAGGTTCCATCCGTACCGTTTCAGTTTGCCACCTCAAAAAATTATTTTGGACTGGAGGCTATGAAAAACGGAGAACTGGACTTCTTGAAATCCACGGTTTTATCTAAGTCTACAGAATCCGTCTATATGTGCAGCGATATGCCAATGGAGGATATGGCACAGGATTTAGAGTTTGGAAAAAAATGGATGTTCGGGCTTGCTGTCATGCTGAAAAAAGGACTGCACTTAAATATCATCCACAACATAGACCGTCCTTTTGAGGAAATGATGTTAGGTCTCGAAAGCTGGATCCCGCTCTATATGACCGGACAGATCTCTCCTTATTATCTGAAAAGTCCGCAGAATGACGTTTACTGTCATTTCCACTATGTATCCGGCGAAGCTGCCCTGTTTGGAGAATGTATCGCCGGATACCATGATAAGGGACGTTATTACCTGACCAGACACAAGGACGAAGTCGCTCATTATAAGACGATCACCAAATGTCTGTTCCAGAAAGCAATTCCTCTGATGGACATTTACTGCAAAGAGAGAAAGTCAGAATATGAGAAGTTTCTTTTTGAGAATGCAAAACTTCCGGGCAAAAGACATCATATCCTCTCTTCCCTTCCTCTGTGTACCATGTCCGAGGAACTTTTGAAAGAAATCCTGCAACAGAACAAGATTTCGACAGAAGATGCTGCAAATATTTTCCATTTTGTGACGATGCAAAAAGAGATTTATGAGCAGATGCTCTATTCCGGTCCTTTACAGGATGATGTTCCGGAACTGACAAGGGAGGAATTTGAACAGTATCCGATGGTGCTCTCTCTTTCCGGTCTCTTCTTTGAATCCGATATTTTTTATACCTATGAACAGTATCTGCAGCATTTATCGCAGACAAAGGACTATGCAAAAGGACAGGAAAATTATAGCGTAACGGTCACACATCAGCTTCCGTTCCGCAATATCCAGATCATCATCCTAGAGGGTGAATGGGTCATGGTTTCTAAGAATAAGTTCCCTGCGATCCATTTTGTCATCCATCATCCGAAGATGTGTCATGCTTTAGAAAATATGATCGTACCGGTAATGGAAGAGGAGTAAAACCACAATGGCTTTACTCCTCTACTGTTATCACATCTTTTAATACATAGTGAAATGTCGGTGCGGAACTGTTCTCGTTCTCGATATAGCCTTTCTTCAAATTACAGGTGTCCTTTGGATCTTCCGGATCCACTCCGATGTAATCCCCCTGGAATACCTGAATTTTTCCTTTTTTGAATCCGTTTATGACTTCCTGCATTTTTGCTTTGGTTCCCTTTGCCGCCACTAACTCATTCAACTCTAACATCTCGACCCAGCCTTCTTCAAAGCCCGCGCCCATGTCATTGCCGACTACATTTCCTTTGACATTTTCTTCGATTTTTTTATCTTTTAATACTGATTCTACGGCTCCTGTCACATATGGTTCCCAATTGATCTTACATCCGGTCAGATAGGTGGTCGGCGCTACATTTGCCATACTCTCATTGTAGCTGACAATGTAAACCGGTGTGTCGGAATCCGTTGCCTCACAGGCAGTTGCCGGTCCGGTGGTATCGGAGTGCTGTGAGATGATGACACAGCCTTCGTCTATAAATTCTTTCGCATATTTTTTCTCTATCAGATAGTCATTCCAGTTGTTCGTATAACGTACGGACATTACCACATCCGGTACAATCGAGCGCACCCCTAACAAAAATGCCGTATAACCGGAAATAACTTCCGCATAGGGATAGGCTGCAACATAGCCAATCTTTGCCTGCTCTTTTGTGATAGTGCCGTTGTCGATCAGTTCCTGCAGTTTCATCCCCGCCGCAACACCTGCGGTATATCTGCCCTGATAAATTGCTCCCATAAAGGTATGATAATTTTCCAGACGCGGTTCTTCATTCGCGTTAGAACAGGTTGCCATACAGAACTCGATATCCGGATATTTTTCCGCTAACTTTTTCATCGTCACTCCATAATTATAACTTGTGGCAATGATCAGTTCACAGCCGGAGTCTATCAGTCGCTCTAAATACTCCTCTTCGGTTCCCTCGGCAACATTACACATGGCAATGGTCTTGACCTGTTTTCCGTATTTGTCTGCTATCGCATTCTGCACCTCTATGAAATTATTCGTATAAGAAGTGCTGGCATCCCCGACATAGATAAATCCTACTTTGAGCGTCTTGCTCTCGCTCTTATGAAAGGAAAGAACTGCTGCTAACACCACTGCAATAATAATGCCACAGGTAAAAAAGGTCACTGTATATGTCTTTTTCATACTATTCTTCCTCCTCTTTCACATTTGCATTGTCATACAGGCGCTGCATATCGATCTGCCCGGTTTCGATCAAATGAAGCATGATATCGGTAAGCTGTGGATCGAACTGTGTTCCCCTGCCTTTTTTCAGCTCGCCTAGCACAAAATCCATATCTAACTTCTTTCGATAGACTCTGTTTGCAGTCATTGCATCAAATGCATCTGCAATTCCAATAATTCTGGCATTTAATGGAATTTCTTCTCCTTTTAAGCCATGCACATAGCCTTTTCCGTCATACCGCTCATGATGATATAACGCTCCTTCTTCGATATTGTCTATCAGCGTAAAGCTCTTTAAGATTTCTCCGCCTTTGACAACGTGGGATTTCATCTCCTTATACTCTTCGTCTGTCAGCCGCTCCGGCTTATTTAAGATCCGGTCCGGGATTCCGATTTTTCCAATATCATGAAGCAGTGCTGCTCGTTTCAGTTCGCTGCATTTTTGTTCATCAAAGCCTAATTCTTTTCCGATCATAACGGAATACTCCGCTACTCTCGCAGAATGCTGGCTGGTGTTGACATCCTTTGCATCCACGGTACGCGCGATGGTCAGAACCGTTTCATTTCCCATCTCTAACTGTTTTTTCACCAGTTCTAATTCCCGCTTCTGTATATTCAGCGTTCTCTGTACCTGTGTATGGAATACCAGCCAGGTCAGATAAGTGACTGCGATCGCAAAAACTGCTACCATATACAGCATAAACCACCAGTTATCGTATATCTCTGCTTTTTTGATGATCTGATAGGTACTTTCTACCTGTACGCTCTGATCTTTGCTGTCTAACACGGCTAAATGGAAGGTATAACTGCCTACCGGAAGATTCGTATAGATCACACTGGACAGTTCGCCCTGCTGCATGACTTTTGGTGCTTTATCATAGCCTTCTAAATATACACTGACATACGGCTTATATACGGAATAGTTGATGATCTCCGGAAAAATCTCAATGGTCTCTGCTCCACGCTCTACATAGAGTGGTTCACCTCTTTTTACCGAGTGACGGACACCGTCGATCTCTACGGATTTCATCTGCATACGGTAAGAACGTATTGACGCATTATAGTGGTTCAGGTTCATACAGGTCACTCCGTTATCTGTGGAAAAATAGAGATTTTCGTCCTGATCCACATAATTCCATGCATTCGGTGTCAATGCGTTTTCAAGTCCCGATTTACTGTTTAAAAGCTGGTACTCTACTTCTTTTCCATCCAGCAGATCTTTTTTATCGACTACATAGATTCCGGCAGAACCCGGCACAAACAACATTCCGTTTTTATTTCCTACCAGATCATAATTATTAAAATATGGAAAATTATCCAGTATTCGGATGGATCGGTCAGATTCCATATAACAGATACTGTTACTGGTTACGATAAAGACGCCTCCTCCATCTTCATCGGCAACCATACGAAGGATGACCTCCGAACTTAATCCTTCTGCCTTTCCATATTTTGCTGACACTTTACCGTCTTTGATGACTTCAATCCCGTTTCCATCCGTACCCGCTAAAATCGTTCCGTCCTCAAGTTCTAAGGTACAGAGCATCTTCGGATTTAACAATCCATCTTTTTCCCCGATATTTTGCAGAACCTTTCCGTCTTTGATATAGGTAAGTCCGGCATCCCCTGCCGCTAAAATATCCCCATTCTTTAATTCGATGGTCGTACGGATCTTGTCGCTGCTCACGCCGTTTTCCGAATTATAGATCGTATACTGACCGTTTTTTTTCAATCTCGATAGCACCTTTTCCGGTTGTACACGCCCAAAGATTTCCCTTACGGTCAACCATAAAACTTCGTATTCTGGCATCGCTTAATAGTTCTGTCCATTCATTCATAACGCCTGCTCCGGTTTTGGTATCGACAATCTTCAGTCCCTTGTCCGTTCCGATGTAAAGCTGTCCCTGCCATTCCGTCACTGCATTTACGATCTTTTCATCCTCTGCTGCTTCGTAATGGATATCCCTGAATATGGATTTACACATCCGCAGCACGCCTAAACGCGAAGAGGTAAACCACAGATTTCCCTGATAATCCACTAACATATGGTCAATGGAACTGTTAAATTGTTTCATTTCCACTGCCTGAAACTCTTTCTTTTTTTCTATATACCCTACTCCGTTATCGGCGCAGACAAATATAGTATCTTCGTATGGATACAGGGAATTGATATTTGAAAGTTCTCCGCAGGTAATACTTTTTTGATATTCTAATGTTTCTCCCTGCACGGAATACACATCAATCTGATTTTTTGAAGTTCCGACATACAGCAGTTCATCCTGAAAAAGACAACAGACATACGCCGACTCATCCAACGGCTGATAGGATGCTGTTACTTTTCCACCCTGTATCAAAAACAGCTTTCCCTCATCTGCTACTACGGCTACATTGCCGTTCTTATCTGCGTCTATGCTCTCTGCATAGGTTACTTCTGAAATGGTACGTTTTACGGAAAGTCCGCCTGAAAGTGTTACGACAGACAGCTCACTCGACGTGCCCACATAATACTCGCCATCGGAACTCTGTGTGATACAGCGTACCGAATCGGAGGACAACCCTTCTTTTTCTGATACTACATTTGCGATGCTCTCGTTGATAAAAATTGACACTCCGCTGTCATTTGTTCCAACCCAGAGCCTGCCTTCCTCATCTGTATAAAGACAGTTGACTGTCTTTACGGATTCATATTCATCCACCCACCGGAATTCCGAACCGTTATAGCGGTACAGTCCGCCATAGGTTCCAATCCAGAGCACTCCGTCATTCGTCTGCACGATATCATTTGCACAGCCGCCCGGAATCCCGTTTTCTCTTCCATAGATTGTCTGAAGATATGTATTATAATTGTTCTCTTCCTGTACCTCTTTTTTCTCCTTTGCATGCACCGAAACTGCTGCCCCCATTCCCTGAAACAGCGAAGCTCCAAGGGTCAGACACAACAGGATTCCGATCACTGCATTTTTTTGCACTTTTTTTCTGCTCTTATAAAAACGTATCAGCAAGAACAGTAGTACGATCGTAATGACTTTATCTAAAAAATCCAGATAGAATTCTCCGGCACAGTGACTGATGATCGGATTAAATCCCATTCTTTCTAACGCATTGATGACACCGTCACCCCACTTATTATTGGTGTAACCATCGAAATACATATAATTAAACGGAACTGATAAAACTACTGACAGAATTGTTGTTAGAAAGCTGATCGACAGCGTACCAAATAAATTTTTCAGATATCCCTTTCTTGCACATATTCCTACCGTCACTGCAACAATTGCACTGACTACAGCATAAAATATGTACGTCCAGGAATATAGAATCCCATAGATGATATTGACCGTCATACCGACCATTGCCCCACATAACGGTCCTAATACATAGGCTGCCACCACTGTTCCAAACGAATCTAAAAACAACGGCAGCTGCAAATTTTGTGCAAAAATCTTACCTGCATAATTGATCAAGATGCAGATCCCTACAAACAGGCTTATCTTATACCATTTTTTTTCACTCATTTTTCTCTCCATTACTTAAACATTCTTTTTTTTGATTCCCTGCTAACTATTGTAAATGAAATGAGCTGCAATTACAATTATGAATGTGTTTTTTTGCACCTTTTATAGGATTATGTTGTTAAAGGCGGCTCACAACTTAGTGCTGACAAATTGCACAAAACCGGGATCTCTTTTTCTATATGCTCTTTGTCTAAATAGAGTGCAAAATATTTCTGCCCTTCAAACCATAGTCCGGTCAGACCGATCTCATCTGCCGCTAATAAAATATTTCCGATCGGCGACCGGTAATGACTCGTGTACTGCATCTTATCCCTCCTTAACGCTTGGCTTATTCCGTATTTATGAAGTCTGGCAGACCGGAAATTTTACTTATTGGTAGAAAATGGCTTTTTCTTTTGATTGCAATTATAACCCTCTGATAATGTTTAAATAATCCTGTCTCTGGTCTACAACGGCATAAACAATAACTTCTTTCTTTTGCTCATCCACTTTATAAAATACTATATTTTTCTCAAGTATCAGTACTTTATATCCCTGCCTTTTTAACACTAAATAACGAGGTTCTACTCCTTGAAACGGATTATCCCCTAAATCCAAAATACTTTGTTCCAATTTTTTTAACTTTTCTAATGCAACTGCATTGCCAAAATTTTCAGCTATATATAAAATGATTTTTCTGATCTGGACATCTGCTGTTTCAGTGCGAATAACTTTATATTTCAAAAAACTAGCCCTCCTGCAACAGTTGTCTTAAATCGTCAAATGTTTCATCGATTGGTGCAACTCTACCATTCTTTACATCGTTTTCTGCTTCCGCTAAAATTTCTAATAACTCAATTCTGGACTTCATGTGTTTATATTCCTCATATGAAAGAGATACTGTATCTCCGCGTCCATTTACGGTTATAATGACTGCTTCTTTTCCTTCCCGGCATTGCTTGGAAATCTCACTATAATGATTTCGTAAATCCGCTGATGGTCTTATTGTTTCCTGTAATGTATACATAGAAAATCACCCCTCTTTCTATAATAGTCATATTATATCTTAATTTGCCTACAGCATCAAGTTTCTTTCTATTTATTCTTCAAATCTTTAATTGGAATTATTTGTGGCATCGTATAAACTTCCTTATCTATGGTTTAATTCTACCATAATTATGTCCTTTTTTATTCTCTTTTATTTATAAATAAATACATAAAAAAACGACCCCTGACCTATGTCAAAGACCGTTTTTTTATATCTTCTATTCCTCGCCCATCTTCGCTAGCTTCTTCGCCTGGTCGGCTGCAATACATGCATCAATGATTTCCTGGATATCCCCGTTCATAATCTTGTCAAGTTTGTACAAGGTCAGGTTGATACGGTGGTCGGTCACACGACCCTGTGGGAAATTGTAGGTTCTGATCTTCTCAGAACGATCCCCTGTTCCGATCTGGCTTCTTCTGGCTTCTGCCTCTGCATCGTGAGCCTTCTGGCACTCCATATCGTAAAGTTTTGCACGCAAAAGGGCAAATGCCTTCGCCTTATTCTGGATCTGGGATTTTTCCGTCTGGCTGTAAATAACAATACCGGTCGGATAATGGGTCAGACGTACCGCGGAGTCCGTGGTATTGACACACTGTCCACCGTTTCCGGAAGCGCGCATAACATCAATACGGACATCTTTTTCATCGATCTCTACATCCACTTCCTCTGCCTCCGGCATAACCGCAACCGTAATCGTTGAAGTGTGGATACGTCCACCGGACTCTGTCTCAGGTACACGCTGTACACGGTGTACGCCGGACTCGTATTTCATCTTAGAATAAGCACCCTGTCCTGTAATCATAAAGTTTACAGATTTCATACCACCGATTCCGATTTCTTCCATTTCTAAGGTCTCAACCTTCCAACGCTGACTCTCAGCATAGTGTACATACATACGGTAAATCTCTGCTGCAAAAAGTGCTGCCTCATCACCGCCTGCACCAGCACGGATCTCTACGATAACATTCTTATCATCATTCGGGTCTTTTGGAAGCAGTAGAACTTTTAACTCCTGCTCTAACTCTTCAATCCTTGCCTTGGACTCGTTTAATTCCTCTTTGGCAAGCTCACGCATTTCCTCGTCGCTTTCCTCATCAAGCATAGCAAGGGAATCCTCTACATTCTGTTTGCACTGCTTGTATTCCTTATAAGCCTCAACGATCGGTGTTAGGTCGCTCTGCTCCTTCATCAGTCTTTTAAAACGCTCCGGGTCATTCGCAACATCCGGCTCACTGAGCTGATTCATCATTTCTTCATATCGCATCAAAGTATCATCTAATCTGTCAAACATATCTCTACCTCATTTCTCTGCTTTCCTTCTGTGTCATATCCGATATCACCCTAATTCCGCTACAAGTGGCCACGGACCACCCGGTCTAATCCTGCTAAATCCTGCACCACCGTGATATCTTTAAATCCAAAATGCTTCATCATCTCCGTTACGGCAGAAGCCTGCTCACACCCGATCTCTAAACACAGGATGCCATCCTCGTTTAAGTATTCCACACTTCCTGCAATGATCTTCCGGTAAAAATACAGTCCGTCCTCTAAACCGTCTAATGCCTGATGAGGCTCAAAATCCCGCACCTCCGGCATCAGATTCGGAATCTCTGCCGATGGGATATAAGGCGGATTCGAAACGATCACATCGAACTTTCCGCTGAATGCCTCATAGAGATTACTGCGTTCAAAAATAACTGCCGTCTGGTTCAGCTTTGCATTTTCTTTTGCGGCATTGATCGCCTGACGGGAAATATCTCCACCATACGCCTCTATATTCGGCAGATTCCGTACCATACTGATAATGATACAGCCTGAACCTGTGCATAAATCCAGCACACGGGCATCCGGCTTGCAGATCTTTAAGATTTCTTCCACTAAAATCTCCGTATCCTGTCTTGGGATCAGAACACTTGGATTGACCTTAAAAGTCAGTCCCATAAATTCCTGTTCCCCGATAATATATTGTAACGGCACACGCTCTGCCCGCTTTCCGATCGCGAGCTCGTATTCCTGCTGTTCTTCTTCTTTTAATTCGTCTGTGTCGTTTAAATAAAAATACTGTCTTGTGATATGACAGACATGCTCAAGCAGATACCACGCATCCAGTCTTGCCGTTTCAATTCCGGCTTTCTCAAGCGCTGCCGTCCCCTCTGCTAATGCCTCACGATATCTCATAAGACCTCTCCTTTTTCTCTCAGTCCGCTTCTGCTGCTCCTTCGCCGCGTACTTTTTCTACATATGGTTTCCAGTCAAACACTGCCTCTACCGAAGCAATGGCAACCTCGATCATATCCTCATCCGGCTCTTTTGTCGTAAACTTCTGAAACCAGAGTCCCGGCTTGCTGAGCAGATTCACAAAAGCATTCTCACTCCGTCCTGCAAGACGTAGAAATTCATATGCAACTCCTGCGATCACCGGCACTAAGAGAATCCTGAGTGAAAATCTCCAGATTGCCGAGTCCGTGCGGATACATGCAAAAAACAAAATGCTGATAAATACTACCAGAAACAAAAAACTGGTCCCGCATCTTTTATGAAACCTTGAACTCTTCTTCACATTCTCGACATTCAGATCCAGTCCATGCTCCACACAGTTGATGCACTTATGCTCTGCTCCATGGTACATATATACACGCTTAATATCTTCCATGCAGGTAATTGCAACAATATATATGAAAAAAATAACCACGCGGATGACACCTTCGATCAACGCAAGTAACGTCGGCGAAGCAATCCATTTTTTAAAAAAGAGCGATAGTCCATATGGAAGAAGCATAAAAATTACAAGTGCAAGGATCACGGACAAAAAGACCGTAAACCCCATTGCCACACTTTCCTTCTTTTCCTTTGCCTTCTGATCCTCTTCGCTCAGTTCCTTTGCCTCTTCATCAAAAAAAGAAGCGGAATACATCAATGTCCGCATGCCCAGTACCAGCGAATCGATAAAATTGATGACACCACGCAAGATCGGTATTTTTTTGATCTTCTGATTTTTGACAATGCCGGGATACTCCCGTGCATCCACCACAATTTCTTTGTCAGGCTTTCTGACTGCCACCGCATAATGAATACCGTTTTTCATCATTACACCTTCCATGACTGCCTGACCACCAATTCCGGAATAGCCCATTGTCTCCTCTTTCTTAAAAAAAGGTTGAGATAAACACCTCAACCTTTCCAAACAACCTATGTCTATTTGTTATCCATGCCGTATTTCTTATTGAACTTATCAATACGTCCACGAGCCTGAGCAGCTTTCTGCTGACCTGTGTAGAACGGATGGCATTTGGAACAGATTTCTACGTGGATATCTTCCTTCGTGGAACCTGTAACAAATGTGTTTCCACAGTTACATGTAACAGTTGCCTGATAATAATCTGGATGGATTCCTTCTCTCATGTCTTTCACCTCATCAATCATTTTATATCATTTATTTCACTTTATTCTGTTTTATAGTTTACAAACTATACATCCCGATAAACAGCTTATTAATTGTACCATAAGCATAATCGTTATGCAAGTCCTGTTCCAAAAATTCTTACGGTTTCTTGCACTTTTTTTCTGTGTTTTTTACAGGATCCGGTTCTTTTTCACCATATGGATAAATTCCTGGTTGTCTCTTGTTCTCGCAAACATATTCAGGATATTTTCCACTGCCTCATCAGTACGCATACCGTTAATTGCTTTTCGCATGATGCCAACTGCTTCTAATTCTTCTTTATCTAACAGCAGATCTTCTCTTCTTGTTCCTGATTTTACAATATCAATTGCCGGGAATACACGTTTTTCTGACAGCTTGCGGTCTAAAACAAGTTCCATATTACCGGTACCCTTGAATTCCTCGTAAATAACGTCATCCATCTTGCTGCCCGTATCTACCAGTGCCGTTGCTAAAATTGTCAGGCTTCCGCCCTCTCTCATATTTCGCGCCGCACCAAAGAAACGTTTTGGCATATGCAGTGCTGCCGGGTCAAGTCCACCGGATAATGTTCTTCCGCTTGGTGGTACGACCAAGTTATAGGCTCTTGCTAATCTTGTAATGGAATCTAATAAGATCGTAACATCCTGATGATGCTCTACCAGTCTTTTGGCACGCTCTACTACCATCTCAGATACTCTTTTATGATGCTCCGGAAGCTCATCAAAGGTAGAGTAGATAACTTCCACATTTTCCCCCCGGATTGCCTCCTTGATATCGGTAACCTCCTCCGGACGTTCATCAATCAGTAAAATGATCACATGCATATTCGGATTGCTGTGGACAATGGATTTTGCAACCGCTTTTAACAGCGTTGTCTTACCTGCTTTTGGCGGAGACACGATCATACCTCTTTGTCCTTTACCGATCGGGGATACCAGATCGACAATACGCATTGCCATGTTGACACCTCTGCCGTACTCTAAACGGATCCTTTCATTTGGAAAGATCGGTGTCAGATTTTCAAAACCGGTTCTCTTCTGTGCTTCGGACGGATGATACCCATTGACGGAACGCACATATAATAAGGCAGAAAATTTTTCTCCCTGCGTCTTAATTCTTGTATTGCCACAGACGATATCTCCGGTCTTTAAATTAAATCTGCGGATCTGCGTTGGAGAAACATAGACATCTCCATCTCCCGGCAGATAATTCTCACAACGGATAAATCCATATCCATCCGGCATAACCTCTAAGATTCCCTCGGTGGTAATCCCACTGTCTAAGGACATATCCACTTCGTTCTGCAAATTGTGATCACGTCCGTCATTTTTGCGGTTCTCATGATACTGTCCATTCTGCTGACGCGGATATCTATGCTGTCTGGTCTCATTTTTTTCTTCTGTAGTTTCTTTCTTTTTCTCATCTATATTTTTTGCATCTTCGGATGCCGGCTGAGCCTTTTCATCTTCTGCTACCATGGCCTCGATCAACTCTGCTTTTTTCATTGTCGATACTTTAGCAATACCTCTGGACTTCGCTAAATCACGCAATACAGCCACTGACAGACTCTCATATTTTTCTCTCATGCTTTTTCTCCTTAATCTATAGGGATCAATGCCGAAATGGCACAATGATTTGTGATAACGCCATTATACACTAATTTTTCCAAAAGTAAAACCCCCTGTTGCACTCACCTTGAAAATCTTACCCAATAATGCTATGATAACATCATCATGCAAAAATTTTGGAATGAAAAACGTTATTATTCTTTTGATTATTATTTAAAAAATACTTTTGGTGAAAAAATCTACCGGATTTCCCTAAACGGCGGCATGACCTGCCCTAACCGTGATGGCAGTCTGGACACACGCGGCTGTATTTTCTGCTCTGCGGGCGGCTCCGGGGACTTTGCAGCTCCGGTCAGTCTTTCCATTACGGAACAGATCGCATATGGAAAACAGCAGCTTTTAGGAAAATTTCCGTGTAAACGTTTCATTGCCTATTTTCAGGCATATACCAACACTTATGCACCGGTCTCTTACTTAAGAAAAATCTTTACGGAGGCTTTGATGCATCCTGACATTGTGGCACTTTCGATCGCCACAAGACCGGATTGTCTGAATGACGATGTATTAGAACTTTTAGATGAACTGAATCAAATAAAACCTGTCTGGATCGAACTCGGTTTACAGACGATCCATCCTGAAACCGCGGCATTTATCCGGCGTGGTTATGACTATGCATGTTTTACCGACGCTGTGGAAAAAATGCATCAGCTTCACATCCCCGTCATTACCCACCTGATCTTAGGGCTTCCGGGTGAGGACCGGACTATGATCTTAGAATCCGTAAAATCGATCTCCGGACTTCTTGTGTCCGGTGTGAAATTGCAGCTTTTACATGTTTTAAAAGGGACAGATTTAGCAGACTATTATCAACATACCGGTTTTCCTGTTTTTTCTATGGAAGAATATGTGGAACTTGTGATCGACTGCTTAGAATACCTTTCGCAGGATATTGTAATACACCGGCTGACCGGTGACGGACCAAAAGATTTACTGATCGCTCCGCTATGGAGTACGAAAAAAAGATGCGTTTTAAATACCATTCACCGCCGTCTGAAAGAACGCGATACTTTTCAGGGACGACTGGCAGAAAACAGATAAGATTATATAAATAAGGATAGAGATAGACATGGCTGAACCAATTACAATTTACAAATTAATTATTTTATATATGCTCTCCCAGGTAGACTTCCCACTTGGGAACACTAAAATTTCCAATTTCTTTTTAGATAAGGAATATACCACCTACTTTACGATACAGCAGGTATTAAATGACCTGTTAGATTCGGAACTGATCGTTGCCGAATCCACACACAACAACACCAATTACCGGATCACTGCATCCGGACGTGAAACCTTGGATTTCTTTGAGGATAAAATTTCAGAGGCGATCCGTCAGGACATCCGTGAGTATTTTTCCCAGAATCAGATTGAAATGAAAAAAGAAGCCGACATCAGTGCCGATTACTATCGCACTCCGCAGCATAACTACGCGGTACATTGCCAGCTCAGACAAAAAAATATTCCGGTCATTGATCTGACTTTAACAGTCAAAAATACCGAAATGGCAGAAGCAGTCTGCAAAAACTGGCAGGAACAGTCCCCGGAGGTCTATGCCTGCCTGATGGATATGTTAGTAAAATAATTTACTTTTTTCTTTTCTTCTTCTTTTTCTTTTGAACTGAATACCCGAAACTTCCCACCTTTTTTCCCAGTAAAAAATATTCTCCGTGGGAATAGGTGACCAGTCCTGTATCATTCAAACAGAACTTTCCTTTTTCATTCAGATAATCCTCATCTATGTGAACTGCCTCTACGGTGGCAAGGAACATATGATGAGAACCTAATTCTTTGCACTCTGTCACTTTACATTCGATATTGACCGGACTGTTTAAGATCATCGGTGCATGGATTTTTTCTGCCTCCGCTTTTTCTAAACGCATTTCCTTAAATTTATCTACATCTCTTCCGGAACGGACACCGCAATAATCAGCAGCCTTTACTAACTGCTCCGTTACCAGATTAATGACAAATTCTCCGCTTTCCTTTATCATTCGGTAGGAATGACGCTCCGGACGCACAGAAATGGACACCATCGGCGGATTGGTGCAGACCGTTCCTGCCCATGCCACGGTGATAATATTGTCCTGTCCGTCCCTGTCACGCACACTGACCATGACTACCGGAAGGGGATAGAGCATATTTCCCGGTTTCCAGACCTGTTTTCCCATCTTAACTCTCCTTGCCTTAAATACTTTCGTATATCATTCCGCTTACTGATCTTCCTGCTGCATTGCCGTGATCAGACTTGGGATCAACTGTTTCTTTCTTGAAACTACTCCCGGTAACATCAGACTGTAATCATCTGCCGACAGATGATAAGCACTGGTCGCTAATTCCACTGCATCCTTGCCACAGCACAACAGTTCCGTCGATTCATTCAGAATATCTGTCAGCATGACGAAAACCATATCCACTTTTTTATCGGACATCACCTGATTCATATAATCATGTATCTTCTCTTTGATGCCGCTCAGTTCCTCTCTGCTGACTGCACTGATCTGCGCCACACCAAATGCAGTATCGCCTGCATGGAAGGTCTTAAAGTCCTGATAAAAAATCTCATCCACTGTCTTGGATGCAAAGTCGCAGCCCGCACGGAACATTCTGTCTGCTAGATCCACAATATCTACTTTTGCAATAGCGGCTAAAGCTCTCGCTGCCTCATGGTCCGCCTTCGTACAGGTTGGGGAACGGAACATCAGAGTGTCTGAAAGAATTGCGGATAATAAAAGTCCTGCAATTTTTTCTTCGATTTCAATTCCTGACTCACAATACATCTGATAGACGATCGTGGATGTGCAGCCTAACGGCTGATTCCGGAAAAATACCGGAGACATGGTTTCAAGACTTCCTAATCTGTGATGGTCAATGATCTCTAAGATTTCAGCTCCCTCGATTCCGTCAATTGCCTGTGACTTCTCATTGTGATCCACTAAGATCAGTTTTTTCTTGTGCATATTCAAAAGGTTACGTCTCGAAACCATTCCTAAATATCTTCTCTGGTCATCTAATACCGGAAAATCACGATGTCGTTTTTTCGACATCACTTCCCGCACTTCATCGACATAATCGTCAATATCAAACGTAACAAAGTTTTCTTTTTTCATAAAATATTTAATTGGCATACTCTGATTGATCAGACGTGCTGCCGTAAAGGTATCGTATGGCGTGATAATTACGACACAATCTCTCCGGTTTGCCATCTCAAGTACCTGTGCAGACACCTGTGTCCCGCCGGTCACAACCATACAGCTTGCATTTTCCTCTAATGCACAGATATGGGTTTCATCCCGGTCACCTACAATGACAAGATCATCACTTTCGATGCACTCTTCTATCACATCCCGGCTTCCGGTTGCTACCACCACTTTTCCACGCAAAAAATAGGCATGCTCATTTCCGGCTAAAAGCGTGCCATTCAAAGTCTCTACGATATTTTTATACTGGGTTCTTGCACGGGATAAGATATGGTTGTCATAGACATCCATATAGGACTCTGCAATATCACCGGTAATGATCAGTCCCTCTAACTTGTCTGAAGCACTGGTAACGGCAAGTGTCATTACATTTTCTGTTTTCATCAGTTCCCATGCTTTTTTTAAGGAAATATGTCCGCTGACACCGGCAGTTCTGCGAAATGCAATATCCTTTACCTGTGCACCCGCATCTTCTGCATATTCCGGCGGTTCTACGCCAAAATGCTGCAGCACATACTTCGTCTCCTCATTGATACTCCCTGCCCTTTTGGGAATGTAATGAAAACCGTCCTGAAGACGGTTTTTCAAATTTGCATAACAGATTGCCGCACAGATCGAATCCGTATCCGGATTCTTATGTCCGATAACCCATATATTATTTTCCTGTTGATAATCCAATTCTAACCTCACCTGATCTCTCTTCTAAAAACTAAAAAGAAAATACTCCTGCAAAATACAGAATCACTCCTGCAAGTGCTGCAAGATTACATACTAAAAGTCCAATCGTCCATCCGAAGAAATGCTTGATGGATTTCATGCTCTCATCTGCTAAATCTACTTTTTCCATCTTCTCCGCAAATTCCTGCATTAAGCCCTGTATATTGCGGTAACATTTTACGTTTTCCGTATGTATCTTCTCAGAAATCTCCTGCTGTGCTCCGGTCAGCTCTTTTGTCATCTGACCAAAGTCCTGAGACATTCCATCCAATGCATTCTTGATGTCCTCTGTATTGTCATTTTGCTGAACTTCGATTTTTTTGATCAGTTTATCAACCTGTTCTTCTACGTTACCAACTAAAGAATCGGCTTCTCTCTGACGCTCATCCAACTCCATCTGAAGCTTTGTTGCCTTACTCTCACGTTCATCTACTAACAACTGTAACTCTCTGACTTTGGTTTCTTTGGTATTAATCAAATCCTGCAACTGCTGTGCCTTATCTCTAAATTCATCAATCTGTTTTAACAAAAAATCGTCCATATTCTTCTCCTTACTCTCGTTCCGTATCTCTCTCTTACGGCTTATCTGCTGTTTTTTCTGTCTAAAAAGCCGCATCACAGACTCCTCCCGAATTTACATTCTGCGACTATTTTATCATTTAATAGAGAGGTTGTCTACTCACAAAGATGCACAAGATTTGACGAATTTCGACTTAACCCTTTCATTCATCCGCATATTTCTGCCAGACTTCTCCCATCGGTACTTCTCCATTCCACGGCTTTTTAGCACTGATATAATGGATGATACGGTAATCCTCCCTGCGTAAATCCAGATACAGCTCACGGAATTCCTTCCGGTCACATTCTAAATAAAATGCGATATTATTCATATAATTCCACTTGCAGTCCACCTGTTTGATGTTTCCTTCTAACAGAATATTTAATACATCCTGATCGTTATAGAAAAAATTCCTGCTGTGCAATGTCTCTACAACGTCCCGAAAAGAAACTTTCTGTCTGCATTTTTCTAGATCAAACAACAGTACCCCCGCATTGACGTAGCCGCCCGGGTCCTTGATTCCCAACACATCCGTACAATAATTCAGGACATTATATGGTTTATTATCTAAAAAAATCGCTCTTTTGGTATAGGCAAGCCAGCGGAATCCCACATCTTCCACGCCTGCTGCAGATTTTCCTTCCAAATCCACATCAAATAACTCTCCTACATCTCCTGTTACAATAATGTCACAGTCTAAATACAGCATCCGCCTGTAGTTTTGAAACAGCTTTGAAAAAAGCAACAGACGATAATTCGTCTCTACGGCATAATAACACCCAACGTCTGACTGCAATTCACGGTCTGCTTCGACCACATTAACAAAACGGATAGACACACCGGATTTTCCATCTGCTAATCCTAATATCTCTCCCTGATGCTCTCTTGAAATTCTCTTATGTAAAATAATAATATCATAGCTTCGCTCCCTGTTACGGTTACATAACAGGGAATAAATGGCAACTTTCAGATAGGGTGCATAGTTGTCATCACTTGCAAAGCATATGGAAACCGGCTCAAAGGCCTGCTGGATTGGCTGCATACTCTGTTCCTCGTTTATTTTCTACATAGCCGCAAAAATAATAAATATATGTCTGAATATGGATATGCTACGGCTTGTGTTTGTATTTTTGTATTATTTTTATTATTACTAAGATACTGAAAAACGTCAAGTCTGTCTACCTGATTGTCCAAAAAAGTACCTGATCGTGTTTTGTCTTAGACAGACTCCTGTCCTGTTCTTTTCTGTGAATTTTTGAATATTTGTGAATTTTTACGATACTTTTGATATTTTGATATTCATGATATTTTTGATGTGCTTGATACTGCTGATATTCATGATACTTTTGATATTTTGGGTGTTTTTAAAACTGTTAGATTGTTGACCGGAACATACCCATTTTTTTGAATCTGTTAGATTACTAAGCGGAACATACCGCCTCTTTTGAAATCTTTCCATGGTAAGCTCCCTGTCATGATTCGATTTGACTGCTTTGAATGATCGGATGACAAAATCCCACCTACATCTTTGCAAGATTTCCTGCATAGTCGTTCTGTGCCTCAATATCATAGCCAACTTTCAGTTCATTGCTTGCGTAAACATCTAAACGGACGCTTCTGAAATCGGAACTGATCAGAATACTGTGTTCCACATGCACACTGACCTTCGGCACCTTGAAACTAAGGATAATTTCTAACACAAGCTGGCATATCCATCGCAGGTGACCTATATATTGAGCTTTACAACAGGATCCCCTTAACAGCAAAAAGAAGCAGCAGACTTACGTCTACTGCTTCCTTTATTTCATTTATGAAACGATCTTAGTTCTCGCCACCATATAAGGTAATAAGTTTGTTGAGGTATTCATAACGCTCTTTTGCTGTCTCTTCAGATTTTGCAAATAATTCTTCTGCTCTTTCTGGGTTGAATCTTGCTAATGCGTTGTAACGAACCTCTCCGTTTAAGAATGCTTTGTAATCTCCTGTAGGAGCTTTGCTGTCTAAGGAGAATGCAGCTTTGCCTTCTGCTTTCAGAGCTGGGTTGTAACGGAATGTATGCCAGTAACCAGCCTCAACAGCTAATTTCTCCTCTGTCTGAGCTTTGCTCATACCAACTTTGATACCGTGGTTGATACATGGAGCGTAAGCGATTACTAATGATGGTCCCGGATATGCTTCAGCTTCTGCAATTGCTTTTACACACTGGTTGTAATCAGCACCCATTGCGATCTGTGCAACATATACATAACCATAGCTCATTGCGATAGAAGCTAAGTCTTTCTTCTTCACTTCTTTACCGCCTGCTGCGAACTGTGCGATTGCACCTGTTGGTGTAGCCTTTGAGGACTGTCCACCTGTGTTAGAGTAAACCTCTGTATCGAATACCATGATGTTTACATCCTGTCCGCTTGCTAATACATGGTCAACTCCACCGAATCCGATATCGTATGCCCAACCGTCACCACCGAAGATCCACTGGGATTTCTTAGCTAAGAAATCTTTTTCAGCAAGGATATCTTTAGAAGCGTCACATCCGCAAGCCTCTAATGCAGCTACTAATTTATCTGTTGCAGCACCGTTTGTTACACCGCTGTTGAAGGTATCTAACCATTCCTGTCCGGCAGCTTTTACGTCTGCGTTTTTACCATCTGCAACTAATGCTTCTACTTTGGACTGTAATTTAGCTCTGATTGCTTTATGTCCTAATAACATACCATAACCAAACTCAGCAGCATCCTCGAATAAGGAGTTAGACCATGCAGGACCATGTCCTTTTTCGTTTACTGTGTATGGTGTAGAAGGTGAGGAGTTACCCCAGATAGAAGAACATCCTGTTGCGTTTGCAATGTACATTCTATCACCGAATAACTGAGTGATCAGTTTTGCATAAGGTGTCTCTCCACATCCACCACAAGCTCCTGAGAACTCAAGTAATGGCTGTTTGAACTGAGAACCTTTTACAGTTGCTTCTTTGAATTTTGCTACTACTTCCGGTTTTGGATCTAAGGTTACACCATAGTCGAAGTATTTCTGCTCGCCTACGTTCTCTTCGCAGTTAGCCATAGTGATTGCCTTTTCACCCTTCATACCAGGACATACGTTTACACAAGAACCACATCCTGTACAGTCAAGAGCAGATACTGTGATAGAGAATTTGTATCCCGGCATTCCGTTCATGTCCTTCATCTGCATTCCTTCCGGAGCCTTAGCAGCCTCTTCCTCAGTCATAGCAACCGGACGGATAACTGCATGAGGACATACATAAGAACAGATGTTACACTGGATACAGTTTGCAGAATTCCATACTGGAACGTCTACTGCGATACCACGTTTTTCAAATGCAGATGCACCGGATGGTGTCTGGCCATGCTCGTATGTCTTAACTACAGATACAGGAATCTTATTTCCTTCCTGAGCATTTACAGGGATCTGGATATCGTTAACGAAATCTACAACGTCTTTTCTGTCTCCGGTTGCTGTCTGTGCAAAGCTCTCGTCTTTTGCATCTTTCCAGCTTGCAGGTACATCGATCTTAACAACACCCGTTGCTCCGGCATCGATTGCATCGTAGTTCATCTGTACGATCTTATCACCTTTTTTACCATAAGTAGCTTTAGCTGCTGCCTTCATTAACTCGATTGCAGTCTCCTCTGGGATGATTGCTGCTAATTTGAAGAATGCAGACTGAAGTACTGTGTTGATACGTCCGCCAAGTCCGATCTCTTTACCGATCTTGATACCATCGATGGTATAGAACTGGATATCGTTCTCTGCGATATATCTCTTAACCTGTCCAGGTAAGTGTGTCTCTAACTCTTCCGGTGTCCATGAACAGTTCAGTAAGAATGTTCCGCCCGGTACTAATTCCTGAACCATGTTGTACTTACGAACGTAAGATGGGTTGTGGCATGCTACAAAGTTTGCCTGCTTGATCAAGTAAGTAGACTTGATTGCCTTCTTACCAAAACGTAAGTGAGACATTGTAACACCACCGGATTTCTTGGAGTCATAGTCAAAATATGCCTGAGCATACATGTCTGTGTTGTCTCCAATGATCTTGATGGAGTTCTTGTTAGCACCAACAGTACCGTCAGCACCAAGTCCCCAGAATTTACAGTTGATGGTTCCTTCCGGTGTTGTAACAGGATCTTCTTTTACTTCAAGAGAAAGGTTTGTTACATCATCGTAGATACCGATTGTAAATCTTTCTTTTTCTGTGTTGTTGTATACAGCGATGATCTGTCCAGGTGTTGTATCTTTAGAACCTAAACCGTAACGTCCGCTTGTAATCTTAACAGAATCAAACTTGCTTCCCTTTAATGCTGCTACTACGTCTAAGTATAACGGCTCGCCAAGAGAACCAGGCTCTTTTGTTCTATCTAATACTGCGATAGATTTTACTGTGTCCGGAATTGCCTCGATCAAAGCTTCTTTGCAGAATGGTCTGTAAAGACGTACTTTTACAACTCCGACTTTCTCGCCTCTTGCCATTAAGTAATCGATTGTCTCATCGATCGTATCACATACAGAACCCATAGCGATGATGATCTTCTCAGCATCAGCAGCTCCGTAGTAGTTGAATAATTTATAATCTGTACCGATCTTCTCGTTTACTTTGTCCATGTATTTCTGTACGATTGCAGGCATTGCATCGTATGTGGAGTTACAGGACTCTCTTGTCTGGAAGAAGAGGTCAGGGTTCTGAGCAGAACCTAACTGGCATGGATGATTTGGATTTAAAGCTCCTTTTCTGAACTCATCGATCGCGTTCATATCTACCATGTCTTTTAAGTCTTCGTAATCCCATGTCTCAATCTTCTGAATTTCGTGAGATGTACGGAATCCGTCGAAGAAGTTGATGAAAGGAAGTTTTCCTTCTAATGCTGCACAGTGAGCAACAGGAGTTAAGTCCATTACTTCCTGTACGGATGATTCACAGAGCATTGCAGCACCAGTCTGACGACAGGCGTAAACGTCTGAATGATCACCAAAGATATTTAATGCGTGGGTTGCAACACAACGTGCGGACACATTGAA
Organism: Maccoyibacter intestinihominis; assembly: GCF_040096355.1. Classification (NCBI taxonomy): domain Bacteria; kingdom Bacillati; phylum Bacillota; class Clostridia; order Lachnospirales; family Lachnospiraceae; genus Maccoyibacter; species Maccoyibacter intestinihominis. Next base: position 46,366 of record NZ_JBBMEX010000001.1, on the reverse strand, counting down.
TACACCCGGAAGTCCTTCACCAGCAATTTTGTAAAGGTTAGGAATCATTAATAATAATCCCTGGGAAGCTGTATAAGTAGTTGTAAGAGCACCTGCTGTTAAGGAACCGTGTACAGTACCTGCTGCACCTGCCTCAGACTGCATTTCTGTTACCTGTACGGTCTGTCCAAAGATGTTCTTTCTTCCCTGTGTTGCCCATTCGTCCGTAGCTTCTGCCATTACGGAAGATGGAGTGATCGGATAGATAGCTGCAACATCTGTATATGCATATGAAGCATGAGCTGCTGCATGGTTACCATCCATAGTTTTCATTGATCGTTTCATGATACTTTTTCCTCCTATTTTTGTGTATCCCAGTGTGACTGGTACCATACGCAAGGTATGGTAAAGAACCAAATTCCTGACAATGTTTTCACAATGTCTCTAATATAGTAATATAATGAAATTTGTCCAAAAAATCAATAGTTTTCCCTGAATTCCTAAAGATATTTTTGTTTAAAATTAAGAACATAAACAGGTGCTTTGTACAAACCTCTCTGTTTTCCACGAAAAAACTTGCAAAATACGGATTTTACGTTACAATATTAAAGGATTAGGAAAAAGAACACATTATATAGAAAGGTTATATCTTATGATAAGTGCAAACAACATTACCTTAAGGCTGGGGAAAAAAGCCTTATTTGAAGATGTCAATATTAAATTTACCGAGGGCAACTGCTACGGTATGATCGGTGCGAACGGCGCAGGAAAATCTACTTTTTTAAAAATCCTTTCCGGACAGTTAGAACCGACAAGCGGAGATATCGTCATCACTCCGGGACAGCGTTTAAGTTTCTTACAGCAGGATCATTTTAAATATGATGCATATACGGTTTTAGATACCGTTATCATGGGAAATCAGCGTCTTTATGATATTATGAAGGAAAAAGATGCGATTTACGCAAAAGAAGATTTTTCGGATGAGGATGGCATCCGTGCCAGTGAACTCGAAGCAGAGTTTGCCGAAATGGACGGCTGGAACGCCGAGTCTGATGCGGCTATGCTGTTAAACGGTCTTGGTGTTCCTACTGAGAACCACTACTCTATGATGTCCGAACTTCCGGGTGCTCTCAAAGTCAAGGTACTCCTTGCACAGGCGCTTTTCGGCAATCCTGACATCCTGCTCTTAGATGAGCCGACCAACCACTTGGATTTAGATGCCATTGCCTGGTTAGAGGAATTTTTGATCAATTTTGAAAATACCGTGATCGTGGTTTCCCATGACCGTTATTTCCTGAATAAAGTCTGCACCCATACCGCTGATATCGATTATGGAAAGATCCAGCTCTATGCAGGTAACTATGATTTCTGGTATGAATCCAGCCAGCTTTTAATGAAACAGATGAAGGAAGCCAACAAGAAAAAAGAAGAAAAGATCAAAGAGCTGCAGGAATTTATCTCCCGTTTCTCTGCAAATGCTTCTAAATCCAAGCAGGCAACTTCCAGAAAGAAAGCGCTTGAAAAGATCCAGTTGGATGAGATCAAGCCTTCGAGCAGAAAATATCCTTATATTGATTTCCGTCCGGAGCGTGAGATCGGCAACGAAGTCCTGACTGTAGAAGGATTGAGCAAAACGATTGACGGTGAAAAAGTATTAGACAATATTTCCTTTATCGTCGGACACGATGACAAGATCGCTTTTGTCGGTGGAAATGAATTTGCAAAGACGGTTCTCTTTAAAATTTTAACCGGAGAAATGGAACCGGATGAGGGAACCTACAAGTGGGGCGTAACAACTTCACAGTCCTATTTCCCAAAAGACAATACGGAAATCTTTGATACGGATTTAGCGATCGTTGACTGGCTGACACAGTTCTCTGAGATCAAGGATGCCACTTATGTCCGCGGTTTCTTAGGCAGAATGTTATTTGCCGGAGATGACGGAGTCAAGAAAATGCGTGTGCTTTCCGGTGGTGAGAAAGTTCGTGTACTGCTCTCCCGTATGATGATCGAGGCTTCTAATGTCCTCATCTTAGATGAGCCGACCGACCACTTAGACATGGAATCCATTACTGCTTTGAACAATGGTCTAATCAAGTTCCCTGGTGTTCTGCTCTTTGCATCCAGAGACCACCAGATCGTCCAGACCACTGCGAACCGTATTATGGAGATTCTTCCAAACGGTACTATCATTGACAAGATTACAACTTATGACGAGTATCTTGAAAGTGATGAGATGGCAAGAAAACGTCAGGTGTATTCGATGTCATCGGATGATGAGAATGATAACTAGAAAACATTAAAAAAATGATTGATACAACTTGGCTATGATACAAATCAAATATTCCAAGTTTCATCTCCATTGCACAAAAAGAAACTTTCCATATTTGATTTGTATCGTTGCAATTTGTTGTCAGAAGAAAAAATGTTTTTGAATCCTATCTGACTGGGGAGCTGCTTGTATTATTTACTTATCATGCTTTAAGCATTTCAGATATTCCCGCACATCTTCACACTGCATCCATCCACTCATGATACAACCGCCGGCTGCACCGGCATTTTTTATTTCCTGGATATTCTCTGCACCGATCCCACCGATGGCATAGACTGGTACGGAAACTGTTTCACAGATTTTTTTTAAAAATCCTATGCCTCTTCCGGGCAAGCCTTTCTTACAATCGGTTTCATAGATATGACCTGCCGTTATATAGGTACAGCCAAGGTTTTCGGCTTCTACTGCTTCTTTTAAGGAATGACAGGAAGCTCCAAGTATCTGAAATGCATCCCGTTCTTCTTTCGACAGAGTGCGAAGTATCGGCATTGGCAGATGTATGGCATTACATGCAAGTTTTCTTGCAGCATTTGTATATGTGTGCAATATGCATTGCATTTTTTGTCTTTGGCATATAGTAAGTACCTTTTCTGCCAATGCCTGATATTCCTCTTTGCTCAGGTCTTTTTCCCGCAAAATGATTCCTGCCGCTTCTGTCTTGGCAATCTTTTCAATCCGGACAAGAAAATCTTCTTTACAAAGACTACGTTTTGTAACACATAAGATATCAGACATATAGATAATCATTCAGCACAGGCTGTAAACCTTCCCCGGACATATCCTGATACATTTTCTCAAGGCTTCGGCTGTCGTCAATCTCAAACTGCTCGTCACCCTGTTTACAGTCTGTCTCCTTTCCACTGTATTTGCTCTCATGGTCTCCGATGCCGGTAGAAACTCCTGCGGAGACTTTTGTTGCCGCAATCTTCACAATTCCGTTACGGAATTCTGCACTTTCACGGGAAGATACCGTAATTCCCACAAACGGCAAAAAAATACGATACGCACAGAGGATCTGGCAAAGCTGCTTTTCATGCACATCCAATGGATTGATCTTATCGTTATTGATGATCGGACGAAGTCTCGGACAGGATAAGGACATTTCTGCATGCGGATATTTACGCTGCAAATAGTATACATGCAGTGCACTTGCAAGCGCATCTTTACGAAAATCCGAAAGTCCTAACAGTGCTGAAAATGCAACTCCACGCATCCCCCCCATCAGAGCCCTCTCCTGTGCGTCAAAGCGGTAGGGCCATACACGTTTGTGTCCTGCTAAGTGCAGGGTTTCATATTTTTTTGCATCGTATGTTTCCTGAAAGACAGTGACATAATCTGCTCCGCACTCATGAAGATAACGGTACTCCTCCGTATTGACCGGATAAATCTCAAGTCCCACCATGCGGAAATATTTTCTTGCTAACTTACAGGCCTCTCCGATATAAGCCACATCACTCTTACTCCTGCTCTCTCCGGTCAGGATCAGGATTTCTTCCATTCCGCTGTCTGCAATGACCTGCATCTCATGTTCGATCTGCTCCATACTGAGTTTCATACGGCTGATATGGTTATAACAGTTAAAACCGCAGTAAACGCAATAATTTTCACAATAATTAGCAATATATAAAGGAGTAAACAGATATACCGTATTGCCAAAATGTTTCCCGGTCTCTAATCTCGCCCGTTCTGCCATCTGCTCTAAAAAAGGCTCTGCCGCCGGGGATAATAACGCTTTAAAATCCTCTACCGTACAGGTTGCATGCTCTAATGCTGCCCGCACATCTTTTGCCGTATATTTTTCATAATCATAAGTCTGAACCTGTCCCATTACCTCGGAACAGACATTAGAATCAATCTGCTCCATTCCCGGCAAATACTCCATATGGTTTTTTCGAAAAGACGGGTCTGTTTCTAAACGGTGTTTCCGCTCTAAGGCTTCTTTTGACAAATATTCTGAATCTACAAAAAACTGATTTTCCAAAATCTTTCCCTCCTAATCACGCAGAAAACCTGTCAACGGGTCAGATGCGGCTGCACCTCTTGTTAAGACTCTTCCAAGTCCCGCTAAATAGGCTTTACGTCCTGCTTCGATCGCATCTTTAAACGCCGATGCCATCATCGGAAGATTTCCGGCTGTCGCAAGTGCCGTGTTTGCCATAATTGCAGCAGCACCCATTTCCATTGCTTCGCATGCCTGTGAAGGTTTTCCAATACCGGCATCCACAATGATCGGAAGTTCGATCTCATCGATCAGAATCTGGATAAATTCTTTTGTTGCAAGTCCTTTATTAGAACCGATCGGGGATGCAAGCGGCATAACCGCAGCCGCTCCGGCATTGACAAGATCACGGGCAGCATTCAGATCCGGATACATATATGGCATGACCACAAATCCTTCCTTTGCTAAAATTTCTGTTGCCCGGATCGTCTCCTGGTTATCCGGCAGCAGATATTTAGAATCCCGCATGATCTCTACTTTGACAAAATCACCACAGCCTAACTCTCTCGCAAGTCTGGCAATGCGGACTGCTTCTTTTGCATCTCTTGCGCCACTGGTATTCGGAAGCAATGTAACTCCCTTTGGAATAAAATCCAAGATATTTTCCTGCTCCTTTGTATTTGCCCTTCGAACGGCAAGTGTAATGATCTCTGCTCCTGCATCTTTAATCGCTGCTTCGATCAGGTTTAAAGAATATTTTCCTGAGCCGAGAATAAATCGTGACCGGAACTCATGTCCGCCAATGACAAGTTTATCGTTATCCATGTTCGTACCTCTTTCTTTATACTTCAAATTCTTTTGCTAATATCCGTAAGACCATATGCGCCTCATGTGCTGCACAGAGCATTACGCGCGAAGAGACAAGTCCAATGTCATCTCCCACGTCGCTGACTCCATCTCCGCACAGATAAAAACGTTTTGTGATCTGTCTGGTTCTAATACTGTTTGCACTGCCGATGCCAGCCATCCCGGAAGCCGCCACAAAATATTTCTGTGGAAAATTCTCCAATACCGAATTGGTCAGCATTGCCTTTGCCTGTGCATCATCAAAAGCCTCACAGATCACATCTGCCTCTTTTAATAATTCCACAACATTCTGCTCCGTCATGCGGGTAGTATGTGTTTCAAGCTCTACATAGGGTGCAATTTCTTTTAAATTTTCGGATAGTGCTTCTGTCTTATATCTTCCAATCTGTGATGCCTTATATTGCTGCCTGTGCAGATTCGTAACATCCACTTTGTCAAAATCGATCAGGATCAGTTTTCCTACTCCTGCTCTTGCAAGGGATATTGCAATATTCGACCCTAAGCCGCCAAGTCCGCAGATGGCAACGGTTGCTGAAAAAAAATGCTGCTGCAGTTCTTTGCCCTGCCGCTTTTCTAAGGCCTGTCTCATCTCTTCTTTTGTCGGTATCAAATCAGCCACCTCCTACAAAACTGACTACTTCCACAATGTCGCCATCCTGCAATATCGTTGTTTCATACACTGCTTTTGGCACAATTTCTCCATTGCACTCTATCGCGATCCGCCGGATATCATAGCTTGTTGTTGCTAAATATTGTGCAATTGTTCTGCCTGCTATCTCCAGACTCTCTCCATTGATCTTTACCATTTTATTCCCTCACTTCCTGTTCTTTTCAAAGAATTCTTTCTTTGAACGATATTCTCATGGAGTTTTATTAAAAAATATTTATATAAATAATTTTTTGCAAACCAAAAAACGGAAAGCTACCGATTTGATAACTTTCCGTCTATGAAATACGAAAACATAATTTCCTAAACATCCCTACGTTGGCATTATCCAAATCAGGTCATCGGTCGAAGGTTCTACCTTCCTCTCAGCCTGTAACACAAGCTCCCGTCGTTCTATTCTGTTTTTGTCCCGCCGTTAATTAGAACCAGCTGTTAAAATTGGTTCCTGTATTTGTCGTGCTGTAGCTGCCATACTTATTATAAGTATCTGCTTCTCTGCCTGCATAATAGTCGATCAAAGATGTTCTGAGCCCTACCTGATATCCATAAGAGGTATTTCCCTTAAACAGTGCCTCCACCTTTGACATATCTGCTTTCTTAAAGGTATCTTCATCAATAGACAGCTTGTTATCTGCTTTGACCGTGATTCCGATTGCCTTTAATAAAGTCTCATTGCCGGTTGTCGTAGCTGTCAGGCTGCGTACGTTATTCTTTACACCGCTGACACTGCTCTTGTTTGTAGTATCGATCAGATTATTATAATCTTTTACAAACCGGCTGACTGCTTTGTAAATCTTATCTGTGTCATAGGTCTTTGTTACCTTACCGTCCTCGCCCTTTGTCTCTGTCGTTTTAAACAAAGATTTCGTGCCGGTTGCCATCAGTGCATCTGTAGATTTTTTTAAATCGGTTGCACTTGTCTCGATCTCAGTCTGGACACGCTCTGCTGTTGTTTTCGTCTTATTTGTCTTAGCACTTTCTGTTGCAGATTTGGTGGTCTTATCCTGACCATAATAAGCCTTCATCAGCTTCTTATATGTGCCGCTGCGGATAAAGGCCCAGTCACTCAATACAGATGATGAATTGTTACCAAATAAACTGCTCATGCCAAATGAACTGTTACTTCCGAATAATCCTGCCATAATATCACTCCTTTGAAATTAATCTGAACATCCGTGTTCTACCTAGTCTTCCTATTCTCTATATCGTCATTATAGCCCTGATTGTTAATATTTACAAGTAAATATCTTTATTTTTCCTGCTTTTTGTTCTCAATCTGCCAGTCGATCGGTTCGATCCCATGCTCTTTTAAGAACTCATTTGCCTGACTGAAATGTTTACAGCCAAAAAATCCACGGTATGCCGACAATGGACTTGGATGCGGTGCTTTTAAGATCAGATGCTTTGGATTGGTCAACATCGGTATCTTGCTCTGTGCAGGTCTGCCCCAAAGCATGTAGACGATCGGACGGTCCTGTGCATTCACGGCATGGATGATCGCATCCGTAAACTGCTCCCAGCCTCTTCCCTGATGAGAATTTGCCTGATGCGCCCGCACTGTCAATACCGTATTGAGCATCAATACTCCCTGTTCTGCCCATTTGACCAGATAACCGTTATCCGGGATATAACATCCTAAATCCTCCTGCAATTCTTTATAGATGTTCTCTAAAGAAGGCGGAATGTCCACGTCCGGTTTTACCGAAAAGCACAATCCATGTGCCTGCCCCACGTTATGATATGGGTCCTGCCCTAAAATCAGCACCTTGACATCTTTTAACGGTGTCAGATGAAGTGCATTGAAAATATCATCCGCCGGAGGATATACCACTGCGGTACTGTATTCTTTTTGTACAAATTGGTACAACTCTTTATAATATGGCTTTTTAAACTCCTCCTGCAAAGCAGGCAGCCAGTCATTCGTGATCATTGCCATAGCATTATCTCCTCACCGGTATACCTTTATCTGCTAAATAATTTTTTAAATCCATAATCTCTAATTCTTTATAATGGAAAAGAGAAGCGGCAAGTGCTGCATCTGCTTTTCCGTCTGTCAGTGCCTCATAAAAATGTTCTTTGGTTCCCGCACCACCCGATGCAATGACCGGAATCGAAACATTTTCTGCAATCTGACGTGTCAATTCGATGTCATAGCCTGCTTTTGTTCCGTCACAGTCCATACTGGTTAAAAGAATCTCACCGGCTCCTAACCGATCTGCCTGCATTGCCCATTCCACGGCATCCATGCCGACATCGATCCTTCCGCCGTTTTTATAGATATTCCAGCCGGAACCGTCGGCTCTTTTTCCGGCATCAATTGCTACTACCACGCACTGGCTGCCGAATTTATCTGCCGCATCACTGATCAGCCGCGGATTGTTGATCGCAGAAGAATTGATGGAAATTTTATCCGCACCTTCCCGCAAAAGCACCTTAAAATCTTCCACGGTACGAATACCGCCGCCTACCGTAAATGGTATAAATACTTTTTCTGCAACCTTGCGGACCATGTCCACAACGGTCTCTCTCGCATCTGAAGTTGCCGTAATATCTAAAAATACCACTTCATCTGCTCCGGCTTTATCATAAGCCGCCGCAACCTCAACCGGATCTCCGGCATCTCTTAAATTAACAAAATTGATTCCCTTTACAACTCTTCCGTTATTTACATCCAAGCAGGGAATGATCCTCTTCGTAAACATCAGTCCTGACCTCCCTGCAGATTTGCAAAATTTTTAAGCATCTTAAGTCCTACCGTACTGCTCTTTTCGGGATGGAACTGACATGCAAAAATATTGTCTTTTTCTACGGAAGCATCAATCATGGTACTGTACTCCGTTGTTGCTTTTACAATATCAGGCTCTGCTGCTTTTAAATAATAGGAATGTACAAAATAGACATATGGCTGCTGTTCGATCCCTTCAAAAAGCCTGCCCTGATTCTGTAAATTCAGGGAATTCCAACCGATATGCGGAATCTTCAAACCTTCCTTATCCGGTATCCGAAGGATTTTTCCATCTAAAAGGTGAAGTCCTTCTACACCCGGACTTTCCTCACTCTCTTCAAATAAAAGCTGGAGTCCGAGGCAGATACCGAGTAACGGTATCTTTTTTTCTGCCACTTCGCGGATCACCTGATCCAAGTCATATTTTTTCAGATTATGCATGGCATCCGAAAAGGCTCCGACTCCCGGAAGGATGACCTTATCTGCCGACAGGATCGTCTGAAAATCTCTTGTGATCACACTCTCCTGTCCCACTGCTGCCAATGCCTTTTCCACACTCTTTAAATTACCTGCATCGTAGTCTATGATTGCTATCATTTCTCTTCCTGTCCTAAATTCATTTTCTGGATGATCTTTTGAATCTCTTTGCTGTATTCTTCACGGTCTTTGATCTTATAGAGCTTTCGTGCATCGTCCGTGCTCATTCCAAACTGCTGGTCAAGAGCCTCTTCTAACTGATCTTTCAGGTGGTTCATCTCACCCTCTCTACCGTATTTCTTAGCATTATCAAGTCCCTTGTCATAGCGTCCGATACCTCTGACTAACGCATCCAGTGCGAGATCATACTTATCTGCTCCCATCAGGGTAAGGTATGCCTGATACTGTTCCTGCACGGCTGCCATCGTGGACACCTCTTTATAGAGTTTCTGATCATTTCCCTTTAAATTCAGTCCGCTCAGCTGTTCATATGCTTCCACATATTCGCCATTGTCCATCGCCTGTTTTGCGGTGTCTATGTAAGAATTCTTTCCACTCAGTTTCATCATCAAAAGGACTAATGCAAGAATTGAAAATGCCATTAAAAAGATTAAAATGACCGGCTTTTTCGGAAGTGGAGGCGTATTGTCCGGCTCTTCCGGTTTTGGCTCCTTCACCTTCTTTTCCCGCTTCTTTCTTGGTTTCTTTTCCTTTGGCTCTTTTTCTTTCTTCTCTTTCTTGGCTTTCTTCTTGTCCTTTTTCGCCTGTTTCTTATCCTCTTTTGCAGCTCCTGCCTGCTCTGCGGCCTCTAATTCTTTCAGAATCTGAAGATTTTCATCGGAGATATTCTCTAAATCCTGACTTTCCGGAACCTCTACATGCTCTACATCTGTGGATTCTTCTTCTCCGAACAACGTTGCTGCTAACTTTGCAAAGAAACCTTTCTTTTTCTTAGGCTTTTTCTTTTCGTCATCCGCTTTTTCTTTCGTACCTGTGGCTGCACTGCCCGAAGAGGCTGCTTTTACACCTTCATCATATGCCGCTCCGGTTTCCTGTAATGTAATATCATTAGAGTCTGCATTTAAGAGGTCTCCGATCTCGGAAAGGTCTGCATCACCCTCTACCCCATTTAAAAGCTCTAACAGATCAGCATTTGCACTGTCAAGTTCTCCGATCGGCTCCTCTTCGGCATACTCCGGCTCTGAACTCTGTGCTTCCTGTGCTGCTCCCTCATCAGAAACGCCTGACATCTCTCCCTGTTTAGAAGTTCCCTGTGGTGTGCCCTGATCGGTATCATTTGCAGATGCATCGGATACAATCTCTTCTAAGTTTTCAAAAAACTCTGCATTATCCGCCGATGCTGCTGCCTGTGTGTCACCCGATACAGTCTGTTCACTTGTAGCACTGCTGCCCGCGGTGCTGTTTTCGACTGCATTGCTGACCATGTCTGCAATATTTCCTGCATTTTCATCTACATAACTCTGTGTATTGACGGACTCATTAGCTTCATTCTCTTCTTCCTCTGCTAACTCTAATTCAAACTGACGCAGAAAATCATCCACATCTTCCTGTTCTAACTCGCCTTCAAATTCCTGTAAAAAACGCTGTTCCTCTTCCCTCTTTTTGCGCTGTTCCCGTTTGTATTCCTGTTCACGCTCAAATTTCCGGAATGCTTCACTGGCATTATCATACGGGTCGCTGCCTGAATATGACTTCGACTTTTTTCCTGACATATTGGTATTATTAATGCTATTGAGCAGGCTGTCTAAATAATCTTCTGTATTCGCCATTGGAACTTCACCTCACTGTACTTATTAAGGGATGTGACAATCATCACATCCCTTTTTCATTCTAACTTTATTGAATTACTATCTGGACTGATCGATCAAACGGTCGATAGCTTCCACTAAATGACCTATCTCTGGTTTTGTTAACTGTGCATCGGCTCCTAATGCCTCGCCTTTTCTACGCATTTCCTCATTTACCAAGGATGAGAAGATAACAACCGGAATCTTCTTCAACTCATCATCCTCTTTGATCAGCTTGGTCAGACGGTGTCCATCCATCAATGGCATCTCAATATCCGTAATGACACAGTGTACATCTTCTAATGCTGTTCCGTTTCTCTGGAATTCTGTCAGCTTATCCCATGCTTCCTGTCCGTTCATGGTAACGATCAGATTGGTATATCCTGATTTTTTCAGACAGTCTGTGATCAGTTTACTCAGTAATGGGGAATCTTCTGCGATCAGGATCGGAGAATCACATCTCTCTCTTTCTCCTAAGTTATCAATATCGGATACCTTAAGTCCTGTCTCCGGACTGATGTCTGTCACAATCTTCTCGAAGTCTAAGATAATGACTAACTTATCCTCTAATTTGATCACACCGGTTGATACTCCGTCGTTCTCTGCATTTACGGTAGAATCCGGTTTGATGATATCTGCCCATGATACTCTGTGAATACCGATTACTTCATCTACATGAAATGCAATATTTAACTTATTAAAGTTTGTAATGATCAATAATCCTTCATCGGTTACCGTACTGTCTGATAATCCTAAGCAATGCTTTAAATTAATAACCGTAATCATAACATCACGCGGCATAAAGATTCCTTCAACACTAGGATTTGCATTTGGAATCGGTGTGACCGGCTGATATGACAAAATCTCACGGATTTTGGCAACGTTAATTCCATAATGATTCTTGCCCAGTGTAAATTCCAACACTTCCAACTCATTTGTTCCGTTCTCTAATAGAATATTTGTATCCATATCCGTTCTCCTCTCGAGTTGCTCACTATACTTATTCACATTATATCAGACATTCAGATAATTTGCACGATTTTTTCCGAAAAAGCTCATTCTTTTTTGTAATTTCTGTAATCATTGCAATTCGGAAACAGTTGATGTGCTTCCATCCGATACTTTTAACTGTAAAGAAGTAATATTTTCTACATTCTGTTTCTCTGTTTCAAACAGGAGTACACATTCCTGTGCGCTGCCTCCTGCGATCGTTCCCTGATAGGTTCCCAAATCATTCAAAAGAATGCTGGTCTGCGCAGCAACCGTCTTGTCACCGTTGATCACCACTCTGTATTTCAGATTCTTTTTGAGCATATCACATTCGATATCTCCTCCTGTTGCTTTCAGGTTAACATGTACTACCAGAAATGTCTTGCCTGCTGTTGCATTCATGGCAAAATAATCTGACTCTACATAGGAATCTGTTACATCATAATTTTCAAATGACGCATCCAGCCCATCTTCTAACTTTAATGCCTGTCGCAAAGATACTGTCTCTGCTTTTGGCTTTTCTGTCTCTGCTGTTGTATTCTTTGCAGAATCTCCCGAAGTCTCCTGCTTGTCCTTTGTATCGGTCTGCGTTGTCTTAGAATCCGCCGTGTCTTCTGAAAAATCCTCCTGCTGGATCTTGATAAGTCCTTCATCCTGTCTGTCATTATATCTGGTCACAACATGTGCTGCATAGGCTGCAACCTTCTCCTGTTCTTCGCTTGACAGATCATATGGCTTTGTTCCACATCCCGCAGTCGATAGCATGACTCCGCAGAGCAGTATACTAACCAGTCCTTTTTTCCGTCCCATGATCCTCTCCTTAAAATCGTATCTCTCTTCTTATGATGTTAACAGATTTTTCGCAATTTATCAACTGTTATTCGCACAATCCCTGTCCAATTCAAACCAGAATTCCACACCGTTTTCCCGGTTCTTTGCTCCACATTCCCGATGATGGGACTCCATGATCGCTTTGACGATGGAAAGCCCGATACCACTGCCCCCGTACTCTCTGGTTCTTGCCTTATCCACTTTGTAAAACTTGTCCCAGATATTCGGCAGATCTTCCTCCGGGATCGGGTTTCCTGTATTGAATACGCAGACCCGGACACTGTCCTCTTTTTTCTCATAGGTGACTTCTATGTGCTTCTCAAAATCCGCATGGTTGATCGCATTGCTCAAATAATTTGTCATGACTTCTTCGACTTTAAATTCATCTGCCCAGACATAGACGGATTCCTCCGGATACGTCACGGTAATATCCTTTTGCTTTAACAAGATTCCCGAAGATGTTACTACACCTTTGACTAATTCAGTCAGATCAAACCGTTCCATGGTCAGGGTGTCATTACCAAATTCTAACTGGTTCAGGGTCAGGAGTTTTTTTACCATCTGATTCATCTTATCGGCTTCATCCATGATGACTTCGCAATAAAAATCCCGGCTCTCTTCGTCATCGTTAATGCACTCCTGAAGTCCTTCCGCATATCCCTGTATCAGTGCTAACGGTGTCTTTAATTCATGGGATACATTGGATAGGAATTCTTTTCGCATCCGATCGATCTCTTCTTTTTTCTCTATGTCTTTTTTCAGTTCGTTGTTCGCACTCTTTAATTCTGAAATAGTAGTCTCTAACGTGGCTGACAGCATATTCATATGTTCGCCTAACTCATCCACCTCATTCTGGCGTTTGTTCGGCTTATATTTTGCATCAAAATCCAGCTCTGCCATTCTTTTTGAGATTTTTGTAAGCTGCAGGATCGGTCCCGTGATCCGACGGCTGACAAAGATTGCCAGAATGGCACAGCAGACCGTTGCCATGACCGCAACATATGCTAAGAATTCATTGGCGATCATAACGCTCTCTTTGATACTTGCCAATGCGGTACGCATTAATACCAGATTGCCGTCTTCTAAAGTCCCCCACAGCACCAGATAATCGGCTTCTAACCGGCTGTCCTGCTGTTTTTCGATGATGTAGTTATCTGTTGTCTTGATGACCTCGGATGCATGCTTATTGGAACTTTCATATAATGCCCCATAGAACTGATTTTTTAATTTTTCACTATTGCCCGCCGAAGAACGCAATACCTGTGCATCCGGACTCAACACCAGTATCGAGATGTTTCCATTGCTGCAGATCCGTTCAAAAGCAATGTCGAATTCATCACTTTCAAAAGTGTCGTTGATGACCGCTTTATCGATCGTGTGAAAACCTTCTAATAAGGCATTTTCTTTATTGACGGTATAAAAAGACTCCAAAAAGGTGCTATTCAAAAACCAGCACAGTAATACTGTGCCGGTTACCATCCCTATCATCGTATATGCTATGTTTCTCGTAATTGAATATTTTTTCTTCATACCGCTTCCGCCTTTATACTTCGAGCTTGTATCCCATACCCCAGACGGTCTTGATATATTCGCCCTTGTCGCCTAACTTGCTTCTCAGTTTTTTTACATGGGTATCGATCGTTCTTGCATCTCCAAAATAGTCATAGTTCCATACGTTATTCAAAATCTTTTCTCTCGATAGCGCTATTCCTGCATTTTCCACAAAATAGGTCAGCAGTTCAAATTCCTTATAGCTTAATTCGATCGGTTTTCCGTCCACAGTGACCTGATGTGCCGCCTTGTCCACAACGATCCCTTCAAATTCGATTGTATCGTTTGCACTGTATTTATTTGCCCTGCGAAGAATGGCTTCCACTCTTGCAACTAATATTTTCGGGCTGAATGGTTTTGAAATATACTCGTCCACACCCAACTCAAATCCGAGCAGTTCATCATTCTCTGCGCCTTTTGCCGTTAACATGATGATCGGCACCTTGGAATTCTCACGGATTTCCCTGCACACATCCCAGCCATTGATCTTTGGCATCATTACATCTAAAATGACCAGTGCTATATTTTTTTCATTATAAAATACATCCAGCGCTTCTTCGCCATCGCCGGCTTCTAATACTTCAAAATCCTTTTTTACCAAAAAATCCCTGACCAGTTTTCTCATGCGGCTCTCATCGTCCACAACCAGTATTTTTAAGCGTTCCATGATCCTGCCTCCTGATATTCTAAGTAGTATATTTATTATAAAAAAGAATTATGTTAAAAATGTGAAACAGCCGCTGATCGTACTATTTTTCCTCTAATGCCTGTTCCTGCTCTTTGACTGCCTGCTCTCTCTCTTCTAATTCCTGCTCCCAGGAAGAATACTTATCGATCAGTTTATTCTCATAGTTTAAAATATTGACATTGTCGGATGTTGCCGCTAACAGCATCATAGACACAACGGAGATCAAAAGGATCAGTGAAGTGACCATAAAGAACTGACAGCGTCCCTTATAATTCTTGCCCTCTTTTTTTTGTTCTTTCTTATTTTTTGCCTTTTCTTTTTCTCTTTGCCGCTCTTTCCGCTGTTCTTCTTTTTTCTGCTCTTTCTTCTGCTTTTTCTCTTCTTCCTCTGTCTGCGGATACCGGATGGGAATTGCTAAAACCTCTTCATTTGAAATTGCCGGGATCATCAGCAGATAATCTCTGAGTTCCTTTAAAAAGCAATAACCGACCGGTGTTTCAAATAAATCCTGTTCGATCAGATTCTGATATATGGAAAAGACTGCGTTCGGATTCTCCATATCGAGTTTTTGACGCAGATATTTCGTTCCTTCTATCTCACGCTGTGCAAGCTCTGCCTCTTTTTTTGTCCGAAATACAAATCCGCCTGCTTCATAGGTTTCCTGTAATTGTTCCATCGTTCTCTCCTTTGTGCAAAACCTCTTGCTTTCAGTATAAAAAAATGCGTTCCGAAATGCAATATGCAAATTCTATCTTTTAAAAAGGTACGGTTTCCTTTATAATGTTTTTTATGTACGAAGGAGGTTTCTTATGTTTGATGAATTTGTAGATAATACAGAACGATATGAAGAATTTATTGAGGAATTATTAGAGGCTAACCGCGAGGGCAGATTTGATGATGTATTCAACCGTGCCTATGGCATGGGCACTTTTTCCATTGATGAGCTGATCGACATCTATGCCAGGGTGGATAATGACTGCGTCACAAATTACCGCTCAAAAAATGAATCCGAAGAAGCTGTGGAGTTAGAGGCTTTGCGCCTTGCGATCCTGCAATCCTTATCGGAGGCAAATACCTCTGCCATTGCATTTGAATTAGCTGCCTGCTTTTTTGACCATTTTTCAAAAGAAGCGGAAGGCATGGATATGAGTGATGAGATTGACAAATGCTTAACAAAGATTTTTAAATGTATTGCTTCTACCGGTTCGTGGTCGGAATTCTTTGCCGGAACAGAACCTGTGTTCCACATCTACTATTCCCGTTTTTCTGACCGCATTGGTTTTGACTGCTCAAGACTTGCCGGGATCACCTGCAATATGGAACGTGGAAAAGAGATCATGAAAAATGAGAACTGTCATCCGAGTTTCCGGGAGGCATTAGAATCCAGAAAGGATTTCTGATCTTCCATGCAAGGATCTAAATAACAAAAATCCCCATAAAACAGTTTGATCTTATTTCTCTGTTTTATGAGGATTTTTCTTTTATATTTTTTGATGTTTTTCTTTGATACTTATTTCTGTTTCTCTATTTGTATTTGTTATAGAGGTCTTTCATCTGCCGGATCTCGCTCTCGGTAAACTTCTCTTTGACGTACTGTTTCAGACCTTCTTTGTCCTGATCTTTTGCATATTTGCTGACATCTGAAATGGTCTGTGGCGATACCTTGCTCTCTATCATATCATTGACCGTCTGCTTATCCTCTTCGCTCATGGAATTATAAATATCCTGTGCATTTTGCAACTGGCCTGTGGAGTCATTCTGCACCTGTTCTTCTATCATCTTTTCGGCAACGGCTGACGTTACTTTTTCCTTTGCCTTGTCATAGACAAACGTTTTGCCTGCCCAGATTGCTGCTACTAAGATGACTAATACAACGATGAGTACGATAAGACCTTTTTTCTTCTTTCTTTTTCCTGCCATGATTTCACTCCTCCTCTGTTCGGATTTTTACCGTTCCTAATTTAACACATTTTTTTCGGTTTTTCCATGAAATCACAAAATCTTTAAAAAGGTTTAAGAAACACGGTTTTGGTTGCGGTACTGCACCGGTGTCATCTGAAAATTCTTTTTAAACTGGCGGCTGAAATTCTCCACATTCTGATAACCGACTGCATGGGAGATATTCTCTACAGTCATGTTTCCGTTTTTCAAAAGTGTCTTTGCACGTTTCATGCGGATCGCTATCACCTGTTCTCCAAAAGTTTTTCCTGATTTTTCTTTAATATATTTGGAAATATACGGTGTTGACAGGTGGAACTGCTGTGCCATTCCCTCTAAGGTAACGGTCTGGTAGTTCGTCTGCATATAATTCATCATTGCTACCAGGCGCTCATCTAAGCATTTTTCATCGGACTGTATCTGTGGCAGTTTGTTGACTGCAACGGTCAGTGCATGGATAGATGCTTTGATGATATCTTCGTCCATTCCTGCGCCCCAGTAGGATTTTCCATTACAGGTGATCCCTACATAGGCAACTGCCTTTGAGGAGGAACCATGGGAAAGTGCATGTTCTTCGTATACGGAAAGTTCATAGCTGATCCCAAAATACTGCTTGATGGCATTGCTGACTGCATCTAAACGTCCGTTTCCGTTTGCATCTACCACTGCACTCTTGTCTCCGCAGTTGATCGTTGCCTCTGCCATGATCCCGTCTACCTGTGCAAAGCTGCACTCGGAAATACAGAAATATGGTGTGTGGTTTACATAATGATCTTCAAAGATATCATATACCCACTGTGGTGAAAGTTCTTTGTGCTCTTCATCTGAAACATGTTTAACTGCGTAGCCGACTTCCTCACGCATTTTTTCAGGCAGTGAGATTCCAAAGTTCTGTTTTAAGATGTAGTTGACTCCGCCCTTTCCGGACTGGCTGTTGATACGGATCACATCTGCATCATAAGTACGTCCGACATCCATCGGGTCGATCGGCAGATATGGAACGGTCCATTTGTTATGTTCTTTATCTTTTAAGCAAGCCATTCCTTTGGCGATCGCATCCTGATGGGAACCGGAAAATGCAGTAAATACCAGATCTCCGGCATACGGCTGACGCGGGTCTACATGCATTCTGGTCAATCTTTCATAGGTCTCACGGATCTTTGTCATGTTGCTGAAATCCAGTCCCGGATCGACTCCGTGTGAAAACATGTTCATGGCAAGTGTGATGATATCTACGTTTCCGGTACGCTCACCGTTTCCAAACAGGGTTCCCTCAATACGCTCGGCTCCTGCAAGAATTCCAAGCTCTGCATCACTGACTCCGCAGCCGCGGTCGTTGTGCGGATGCAGACAGAGGATCACTCCGTCACGATATTTCAGATGTTTGTTGATGTATTCTACCTGTGTGGCAAAGACATGCGGCATTGCATTTTCTACCGTGGTCGGTATGTTGATGATCGCTTTATTTGCTGCATCCGGTTTCCAGACATCTAACACGGCATTGCAGACATCCACTGCATAGTCCACTTCTGTTCCCGGAAAACTCTCCGGACTGTACTGGAAGGAAAAATTACCCTCGGTCTCATCGGCAAGTGTCTTTAAGAGTTTTGCTCCGTCAACTGCGATCTGTAAGATTTCTTCTTTGCTCTTTTTAAATACCTGCTCACGCTGTGCTACGGAAGTGGAGTTGTACAGATGTATTACGGCATGCGGTGCACCTTTGACTGCCTCGAAGGTCTTACGGATGATATGCTCTCTTGCCTGTGTCAACACCTGAACGGTCACATCGTCCGGTATCATATTGCGGTCGATCAGCGCCCGCATAAAATCATATTCGGTCTCGGACGCTGCCGGGAATCCGACTTCGATCTCTTTGAAACCGATCTTTACTAACATCTCGAAAAATTCCAGTTTTTCTTCTAAGCTCATTGGCTCGATCAATGCCTGGTTTCCGTCTCTTAAATCGACGGAACACCAGATCGGTGCTTTATCGATGTAATCTTTTTTGACCCAGTCATATTCGCAGACCGGTGGCATAAAGTATTGTCTTTCATATTTTTGTACATGTTCCATGATGATATCCTCCTGATCTTTATAAGAAAGAATCCTGCTTGCAGGATTCTCCGCCTGCGGCGGGTCGCATCTGCGACACAATTCCTTTCCGCCGCAGTGCGATTCTGCCCGAAGGGCTTTTGCTTTATGGGAATTTCCTATAAAGCAAAAAATCCGTCCCGACACCTCGCGGTGTAGAGACGGAAGATTATTCTTTCGCGTTACCACTCTACTTCGTACTGTGACCAGTACGCTCTCTTTGACACTATCATGCCGTTCCCTTTTAACGGTGGGCTTCCGGCGAAACCTACTGTCTGTTAAGCCGTAACAAAATCTGTTCTTCGTTACCGAGGCTTTACCGACCTGTTCAGTCCGCAGCTTCAAGGCGAGTTCACCGTCCGCATTTTGCTGTCTCGCATCTCCCGACAGCTTTCTGGAAAAATGATGGGCAGTTACTATTCCTCTTCACAGCTTTTGCCATGTACCCATCCTACCATAAAAATACGTTTTTGAGAATGATTAAATTTAATCACTTGTATTGACTTATTTTAATTTTTCAAGAATATCGTTTAACGCACTTTTACTGCTCGTATGACAGCGGATCACATCTGCATTTGCTTTTTCTGCTTCGGTCACTGCAGATTTTACCATCTGATGTGATACGGTATTTGTAAAAATGATGATGGCATCCGGACTTCCGATCTGGTTTCCGAGATTGCCTGCTTTTTTTGTAAACACCTTTGCTTTGCAGCGATGCGCTTTGCAGACCTGCTTATACTGCTGTACCATACGGTCATGGCCTCCGACAATTACTACGCTCATTAAAAATCATCTCCTTATAAAGATGCCAACTGTTTTCCAAGACTTCTGCAATCTTCTAATGCATCATCATCCGGTGTTTCATGGCAGATAAGTCCTTCTCTGTTTAATACGTTTGCGCCTGCATCTAACATTCTGGATTCCCATTCACGCATCCATTCACCATCGCCCCAGCCGTAAGAACCGAACAGTGCAATATTTTTTCCTTTTGCAAATTTTTCTACTTCTTCTACGAAAGGCTCCATCTCGCCTTCTTCTAATACTTCTGCTCCCATTGCCGGGCATCCGAGTGCAAAAGATGTCTCTCCCTCTAAATCAGATGCAGAGATATCTGAAATGGAAACAACCGCACATTCTTTTCCTGCTGCTTTGATTCCTTCTCCTACTGCCTCTGCCATTGCCTCTGTGTTACCTGTTCCTGACCAGTATGCTACTGTAATCTTGCTCATTTTAAAATCCTCCTTATTTCTATTCCCTGTGATACCATTGTGATCACATGTTCCTTAGCTTTGTTGTACTCTTCAAAAAGAGCTTTGGTCTCCATGAGGTTTCCATATACTTTCCAGTATCCCGCATAGAGATAATTTTTACCCTGGTTTTCAATAAATCCCAGAACATCTTCTGTCGGATATCCTAACAGCACGCCCATCTCATGTGGGAACATACCGTTTCCTTCCGCATATTTTTCATATCTGTGAATCAGCTCTCTTCGTATTTCAACAGGTGTCATTCCCCGGTATCCGAAAAGTTCCATGACCTCTTTCGTCGTTGCTGACTCAAGATAAATATCCAGTTCTTCCCTGCGGTAGAGTAAAAACATTGTCTTCTGTTCTGACATGTAGATCATTTCCACACTGATACAGGTATCTTTGAACAGTTCATAGACATCTAACACATTCCGGTTTGGTACGATCAGAAGATTTGACATTTTAATTCCCATTAAAAGCGGTGCACACTGGAGTGCAAGCTGTGTCTGCAAATCTTCGCGGTCCATTTCTCCAACCAACTGAAATACTTCTTTGCTCATTCCGTCTCCCTTCTTAGTTAGTTATTTCTAACTTAAGTACATATTATCTAACTTTCGTAAAAAAATCAAGTCCTTTAATGGGGAGTTTTTCTCAATAAAAGTATAAACCAAAAATTATTTTCTAATACCAAAAAGGCTGCCGTATCTGTGATTACCACAGATACGGCAGCCTTTTTCTTTATTTGGTTCTTTTTTACTAGGAGAATTCCCCTGCACATTCACACTGTCTGACGGTTACAGCCCGGATATTCTGTGTGTCCATGTAGCCACACGCTTTTAATCCTTCGCGTACCACAGTGTTCCATTTTTTTGCAGAAAGATGATAAATCGTATCATCGTCTAACTCTACCGTGCAGGCATCCTCTATTTCACATTCCCTTGCACAGGCAATCTGATACATGCTGTTTCTGGTAATGGCTCCGATCTCCTCTAAGGTATTTACCATCCGGTAGACCGTTGCCGTTCCGATTTTTGCATCTGCCTTCACTGCTTTATAATAAATCTCTTTGCAGCTCTGGCATTCTTCTTCTAAGATGATGTCTATCAACATCAGGCGCTGTTTTGTAATTCGGCATCCTTTTTCCCGCAAAGTCTCAACAATATGCTCTTTCTGCATCTTAGTCCTGCGGTAATTTCTAACCTCTTTATTCATGTGAACAATGTCCTCCGCAGTGTTCGCAGTCACATCCGCACTGTAAGGATTTTCCTGCCTTTTTGTCTTTTACCATACTTCTGATAACTAATCCTACAACTGTTGCTAATGCAAGCCCTACTATCACTGTTCCCATATCATGCGCCTCCTGTTACACGTTCTGTGATGAATTGTTGTCTGTTACTATTTTGCTCCTGCCATTCCTTTCATGTGAACCTCTAAGGTCTCACTCTCTTTGTATGGTCTGAACAGCAGATAAATGAATCCGATGATGAATAAGAATGCAACAACAGTTCCTACTCCGAATGCTCCGGTTGTAACTAATGTACCGATCTGGTATACACAAAGTGATACGACATATGCTAAGAGTGTCTGATATCCGATTGCAAACCAGAACCATTTTGTATTGTTCATCTCACGTTTGATCGCTCCCATAGCTGCGAAGCAAGGTGCGCATAAGAGGTTGAATACCAAGAAGGAGTATGCTGCTACTGCTGTCATGGTTGTTGCCAGTGTTCCCCAGATCTCTGCTCCGTCTTCTGCAACTTCTGCAAATCCAAAGAGTACACCGAAGGTTGCTACTACGTTCTCTTTTGCGATCAGTCCTGTTACTGCTGCGACTGCCATTTTCCAGTTACCCCAGCCAAGTGGTGCAAAGATTGGTGCGATCACGCCACCGATTGCTGCTAAGATACTGTCGTCTAACTGCTCTGCTTCTAACATTGTGAAGCTGCCGTCTACCCAGCCGAATCCCTGTAAGAACCAGAGTATGATGGTAGAAAGTAAAATGATTGTTCCTGCTTTTTTAATGAAGGACCATCCACGCTCCCACATGCTGCGGAGTACATTTCCAACAGTTGGCATATGGTATGCCGGAAGCTCCATTACGAATGGTGCAGGCTCTCCTGCGAACATTTTTGTTTTCTTTAAAATAATACCTGAGCAAATGATTGCTGCGATTCCTACGAAGTATGCACTCCAGGAAACCCATCCTGCATTATCGAAGAATGCTCCTGCGATCAATGCAATGATCGGAAGTTTTGCGCCACAAGGAACGAAGGTTGTGGTCATAACGGTCATCTTACGGTCTCTGTCGTTCTCGATGGTACGGGAAGCCATAACACCAGGAACTCCACATCCGCTACCGATCAGCATCGGGATAAAGGATTTACCGGAAAGTCCGAATTTACGGAAAATTCTGTCCATGATAAATGCAACTCTCGCCATGTATCCACAGGACTCTAAGAATGCAAGGAAAATGAACAGTACTAACATCTGTGGAACGAATCCAAGAACTGCTCCAACTCCGCCGACTACTCCGTCTGCGATCAGGCTTGTAAGCCAGTCTGCACAGTGAATACTCTCTAATGCGCTTGTAACACCCGGAACGATCCACTCACCAAAGAGTGTATCATTGGTCCAGTCGGTAAGAAGTGCTCCGACTGTTGTAACGGATACATAGTATACAACAAACATAACTGCTGCAAAGATCGGTAATGCTGCCCATCTGTTTGTTACAATTCTGTCAATCTTATCCGATACGGACAGTTCTGATTTTTTATTCTTTGTACAGCAATCTCCAATAATGGAAGAAATGTATACATAACGCTCATTTGTGATAATACTCTCGGTATCATCATCTAAGCTGTCCTCTAACTGTTTGATGATGTCAGAAACATCCGGAACTACTTTCATCTGCTCCTGGATCTTGTCATCTTTCTCTAATAATTTGATGGCAAAGAAACGTTTCTGCTCCTGTGGAACACCGCTGTCAAGTCTGTTCTCTACATCTTCAACTGCTTTTTCCACTACAGCGTCAAACTCGTGTACTCTTGCATTTGCTGTCTTTTTCTGAGCTAATGCGACTGCTTTTTCTGCTGCCTTTGAAATTCCCGTGCCTTTTAATGCAGAGATCTCAACGACTTCACAACCGAGTTTTTCACTTAACTTATTGATATGTATCTTATCACCGTTTTTCTCTACGACATCCATCATGTTGACTGCCATAATGACCGGAATACCAAGTTCCATCAACTGTGTGCTAAGATACAAGTTTCTTTCGATATTTGTACCGTCTACGATGTTTAAGATCACATCCGGTCTCTCATTGATCAGGTAATTTCTTGCCACTACTTCTTCTAATGTATATGGTGACAAAGAGTAGATACCCGGAAGGTCCATGATAACAACATCCTTATGACCTTTTAATTTTCCTTCTTTTTTCTCTACGGTTACACCCGGCCAGTTTCCAACGAACTGGTTAGAACCTGTCAATGCGTTGAACAATGTTGTTTTTCCGCTGTTCGGGTTACCCGCTAACGCAATTTTTACTGCCATTCTCTAAAACTCCTTTTCCTATTTTATCTCATTGCGATTGGTTATGCCTGATTTCTGTTGGTTTTAACTATTATTTGTTAGTTTTTACTAACCTATGGGCAAAAAAATTTAGCTCTCAACTTCGATCATTTCTGCGTCTGCTTTTCGCAAAGATAATTCGTAACCTCTTACGGTAACTTCCACCGGATCACCTAATGGTGCTACCTTACGGACATATACGTCCACACCTTTTGTGATTCCCATATCCATGATACGTCTTTTTACCGGACCTTCTCCGGCAAGTTTTTTGACTTTGACCGTTTTTCCACACGGTACATCCCTTAAAGTTGCCATGTTCACTCCTCTTTCTTACACTAAGATTTTATTTGCCATATCCTTTCCGATTGCGACTCTGGAATCTTTTACATTCACAATCATGTTGCCACCAATCTCAGATACGACCGTAACCATTCCTCCGGTTACGAAACCAAGATTCTCAAGGAATCTTCTTGTTTCCTCTTTTCCACCAATTTTTTTGATTACATTTGGTTCGCCTGTCGGCACCATCGTTAATGGCATACTCATCATCCTCTTTTCCTTTTCTGTAAGACTAATTGATAATGATTTTCATTTATTTTGATGTTAGTATATGCTAACTATCATTAGTTGTCAAGAACTTTATTGATAACTTTTTCTCAAAAAGTAAGTTTGATTAACTACCTTAAGGTATGCTATAATATATCAAATGAGGAGGGTTTTGCACATGACAATGAACGAATCAGCAGAAAACTATTTAGAAACGATCTTAGTTCTCAGCCATTCCCTTCCGGTTGTCCGGTCTGTAGATATCGCCAATGAGATGGGATTTAAGAAATCAAGCGTCAGCGTTGCAATGAAGAACCTGCGCGAAAACGGATATATTCTTGTATCGGATTCCGGTTTTATCACTTTGACAGACAGTGGAATGGAAATTGCAGAAATGATCTATGAACGTCACACTCTGCTCTCTACCTGGTTAGAGACGCTTGGCGTGGATAAAGAAATCGCTGCACAGGATGCATGCAAGATGGAACATGTCATCAGTAAAGAAAGTTTTGACGCAATTAAACGCCACATCGGTTAGGATGTGGCGTTCTTTTTTCACTTCTTCATTTTTCTTAAAAATACCAGATAACATATTGTAAAAAAGATGATCCCGTAAACGGATGCCAATGGAACGGCATAACCGATCGTTGTTAAGGTCGCACCTTTTTGTATACTGAACAGATAAGAAAGCGGGACACGCACTAAAAAGGATGCGCTGATCCCCTGTACCATAACCGGGATTGTCTTTCCATGTCCGTTAAAATACCCGATATAACTGAATACCAGACAGGTCAGGATCGCTTCCGGGGCAAATCCCTTCAGGTACTCTGCCGATCTTGCTATGAATGCCTGATTTCCTGTAAAGAGTGCGGATGGAATATCGCCTCTGAAAAAACTGAGTGCCGATACAAAGATTCCGATCGTGACTCCTAACAACATTCCGGTACGCATTGCTTTTCTTGCCCGGTCCTCTTTTCCTGCTCCGACATTCTGTGCCACAAAAGCTGACATGGACTGCATCAGTGAGGATGGGATCAGCATGATAAACGATACTACCTTCTGTGCAATTCCATAGCCGGAAGATGCCTCTAATCCCATTCCGTTGATGATCGCACACAGGATCAAAAATGAGATGTTTGTCAAAAATTCCTGTAATGCGATTGGGAATCCCACTTTTAAAAAGTTGCGGATCTCGGAAGTAAAGCAGATATCCTTTTTGGAAAAATGAAACGGAAACTGCTGTTTTTTTATAATTGCCAGGGACATGACCACACTGACAAGCTGCGCTAAGATCGTCGCTAATGCCGCACCTGCCACATTCATTTTAAAAACGGCTACAAAGACTAAATCCCCTACAATATTGACCACACATGCGATCGCCACAAAGATCAACGGCAGTCTGGAATTTCCAAGTCCACGAAAAATTCCGCTGATCACATTATATGCTACTACGAATAAGATACCCGCTCCGCAGATCCTGATATAAGTAACGGTCAGATCATACGCTTCTTTTGGGGCATTCAGCCAGGAGGCAAACTGCGGGGCAAATGCCAGCAGTAATACCATCAGTACCGCAGCCATAATGGCAAAAAATACGATCGCACCACCGATGACTTTTCCGATCCGTTCATTTCTGTTCTCTCCTAAATAACGTCCGATCAAAACCGTCACACCCATCGTCAGCTCGGAAATTACGAATGTCACCAGATTAATGACATTACTTCCTGTCGATACTGCCGAGATCCCGGCATCTGTTCCAAACTGTCCGACTACTAAAAGGTCCACCGCTCCATACATTGCCTGCAATACCAATGCTCCTAAGATCGGTATCATAAAACGTATCAGCTTATTCGCAATACTTCCCTGCGTAAAGTCGCCTGCTAATGCTTTTTCTTCCATTGTAACTTACTACTCCTTTTGTATCTTTCTACAATCCTGCTTTTTTCTATTGAAAATATTTTTTGCAGTATTCCAAGGATAAATCCATAAATGTCTGCATTTTGTCCAAATCTCCATATAACAGATGATTTGAATGTGGGAACTCGACATAATCATACGATACCCCATTCTTTTCCAATGCATCGATCAGGTATTCTTTCTGATCTGCCGGAACACAGTGGTCTTTCAGCCCGTACCCGATCAGTGTCGGTACGGAATCCTCACCGACCAAACATGTCGGTGATATTTTTTTTATTTCCTGCCGGTATTCCTGCGCACTCAGTTCCTTTCCGGTCATCATCCGGTAAAATTCTTCTTCTGATCCTAAATTGTCCGATTTCATCAGACTGCCCCAGTCCTCTGCCACAAAATAAGTCGGTGCTGCCAACTCAAATACAAATCTGACCGGTATGGCAGAATTGCCACCATAAGCCAGATTCATCGCCAGTGTTCCGCCCGCAGACACTCCACTGGCTGCCATGCCGGTGACCCGGTATCCCAATTCTTCTGTCTCTTTTTTAATGGCTTTTACTGCATTTTCGATTTCTTCATTCATCAGAAATAAAGATGCCTCTTTTCCCTGGTTCTGCAGCGTATAATCTACACTTGCCGTAAGATATCCCTTTGACGCATAATATCTGCACCAGATATCTCCATCACCTTTAGCACCGGAATTAAAACTTCCACCGTGGATATATAAGATCAGATACTGTTCTTTTTCTTTGTCCAGATTTGCCGGAACATACAGATTGTAGGTATTTCCGTTTTCATTCTCATAATCTAAATCCACATAAACCGTTCCGACACTGTCATCCCACTCTGTTTCCATCAGCTTCATAGGAGCAAATTCTAACCGATGGATATTGATTTTAAAACTGATAAAAAAGACGACACAGAATGTCAGAACAAACAGCAGATATTTTAATATTTTTTTCATACAACCCGGTTCAATACCAGCCTGCCACAGAGTGCTCCTAACACGATGGCAGCTACAATAATGATGCCTAAGATCAGAAAATCTCTCTTTTTCATACATTTTCTCCGTTCATTGCCTCTTATCTTTCTTAGTATAACATAAGATTTTGTTTTTTTATTGACAAATTTGCGACCACCGCCTATAATATCCCTCGTAAAAAATAATTGCATAAGACAGTTCGTGACCATCCTGTCTCTAAACAAAACTAGGGATTCGATAGAAAATCCTCTGATTTTCTATTTTTTGTGACTGGCGCATCCATATATGCAAAAGCCACAAACTATTTTGTTCTGTATGGCACGCTTTGCGTGCCTTTTTGCTCTATAGGATCAGGGTGTCAAAAGGCGGCTCACAACTTAGTGGCTGGCAACTTGCACAAAACCGGGACTGCTTTTGTGACTTTGGGAGAAAATTAGTAAATCTTAGTCTGCCTGTTCATAGATAGTGTTTTGCTGCCATGGACGGCAGCAAAAGTCTTAACACCCCATGGACGGGGTGTTTAAGACGTACACGTCACTCCATCGTAACCTGACTCAGGCAGACTTAGATTTTCTTATTTTCGTACAACGGAACAAAATAGACTTGGCTTTGTGCAAGTTGCCAATCAAAAAACTTGAAACTGCCTTTTGACACCTTAATCCTATAGAGTAAAAAGTCCTTCGGGCGAAGATGCACACGTTCTGCTATTTAGGAGGAATCAACATGCCAAATGAATTACTGTTAATCTTATCACTGCTCATTACATTTTCTTTTGTACTGGCAGCGTTCTACTTTTTTAAAGAGCAGGGACTGTTTCTCTGGACCACGATCGCAACGATCGCGGCAAACATCGAAGTGCTGATCATCGTCAATGCCTTCGGTATGGAAATGACGTTGGGCAACATCCTGTTTGCTTCGACATTTTTAGTAACCGATATCCTAAGTGAACTCTACGGAAAAAAAGAGGCTCAAAAAGCCGTTTATTTAGGGATTGCTACCTCTGTCATTTTTATCTGTATCAGCCAGTCCTGGCTGCTCTACACACCGAATCAGAATGATTTTGTCATGCCGTCCATGAAGACCATTTTTTCTAACACCCCAAGACTCATGCTGGTGGGTATCTTAGTCTATGTCATTGTCCAGCTTTTCGATGTATGGCTCTATCATAAATGGTGGGATTTTACAAACCGGAAATGGGGAGATGCCCGTCGGTTCTTATGGCTTCGCAACAACGGTTCTACTTTGGTGTCACAGGCACTGAATACGATCCTTTTTAACGTTGGTGCATTCTGGGGCATCTACAGTGCAAAGACCATTGTTTCCATTGCGCTGTCAAGCTATGTCATCTTTTTAGTGACCAGTCTTGCCGATACCCCGTTTGTGTATCTTGCCAGATATTTGAAAGATAAAAATATTTTCTTCCGTGCAGGTCGGGACTAATGTCCCCTGACCTGTGGGGAATTCTTCTTATATTGTTCTTCTGAAAATCTCCAGTTCACGACTTCAAACCAGTCTTTGATATAGTCTGCCCGCACATTAAAATGTTTTAAATAGTAAGCATGTTCCCAGACGTCAATGACTAAAACCGGTGCAAGATTTCCTGCAAGCGGTGTATCCTGATTTGCCGTTGTGAGTATTTTGAATTTTCCCTGCGGATCGGTCACAAGCCACGCATAGCCGGATCCAAATACCGATAGTGCTGCTCCGGTAAATTCTTCTTTGAATTTTTCATAGCTTCCATATTGTCTGTCAATTGCTTCCGCTAACTCTCCCTGTGGCCTTTGTCCATGTTCTTTTGATAATCCGTTAAAATAAAAACGATGGTTATAGACTCCTCCCGCATTATTTCTGATCTGTGTACGGATCTCCATCGGCATACTCTCTAAGTTGCACAATAGCTGTTCTAACGTAAAGGTCTGTAAAAACGGATAGTCCCGCAGTGCTCTGTTCAGATTGTCCACATAGGTCTGTAAATGCTTATCATGGTGCAGATACATAGTCTGAATGTCAATAAACGGCTCCATCGCCTTATAGGAATACGGCAACGGCTCATTGATAAATTTGTAATACTCCTGCATAACGTCTCCAAAGCAGTTCTTCCTGTTAGTTTATGCATTTTATGCCCGATTGACTATGTAATTACCGATACAGTACCACAATATCTCCCTCGTGGATCTTGGTGCTTCCACTTGGGATCAGATTTTCCTCTCCGCGTTTTACGAGTGCGATCAACTGATTCTGCGGCAGATTCAGTTCCCGTATCCGCTGCTCACACCATGGATTATTTTTTTCGATCAGGACTTCCTCTAAATGTTCATCCTCTTTCGATTCATATGCCGGAACGCTGAGTATCACACTGTCCTCTGCTAAGATCCTGGTATCTCCGTTCGGGATCATCGTATCTCCGTCCCGCTTGATCATCAATGCCAGTGCTCCGGTCGGGATGCTGACTTCACAGATCTTGTGGTTTTCCCAGTTATGTCCCTTTGGGATATACATTCGCATCAGTGTCATTGCCGATTCTTCCTGATAGTCGTTGAATGTCTTGCTGACATCCGCAGAATTGTCTACCATATCTAATTTTTCTGCTACCTTTGGGATCAACGTACCCTGGAAAGCTACGGAAAGCAGTGCCACCATAAATACGATGTGGAACAGGTCTAAGGAGATATCTCCGCCGCCTGCAATGACCATGATCGCAAACACAATAGATGCCGCTCCCCGAAGCCCCGCCCAGGAAACCAGCAGACACTGCCGGATACTGCACCGGAATGGAAGCAGGATGCCAAATACAGCGATCGGTCTTGCCACAAAAGTAAGGAATAATGCGATCAATAATGCCGGTACCATAATGTCTGGCATTCTATGTGGAAATGCCAGCAGTCCTAACAGGAAGAAAATTAAAATCTGTGCCAGTCCTGTCACACCGTCAAAAAACGGGATCAGGATATTTTTATTTCGGATACGGCTGTTTCCTAACAGGATTCCCAACAGATATACGCTCAGGTAAGAGTTACCCCCGATCAGCTCTGCCAGACCAAAGGAGAAGATCACGATCGCAATGACAAAGATCGTCTCTAATCCCTCCGGAATAAAATTCGTCTTTGTCAAAAGTACGATTCCGATCAGTGCTACTACCACTCCGACTAAGATACCCAATGCTAACTGCATAAAGATCATCAGCGGAATATTTCCCGTATCGGCATTTCCTAGCAGCGAAATTCCGATCATCGTCAACAGATAGGACATCGGATCGTTACTTCCACTCTCAATCTCTAATAAGGAAGCCGTTCCATCTCTTAAGTTCAGATGTTTGCCCCTTAAAATAGAAAACACGCTTGCCGCATCCGTAGAGGAAAGAACGGCGCCGATCAAAAAGCTCTCTACATAGGAAAAATGTAATACAAAATAGCAGAATACTCCGGTCAGCCCTGCCGTGACCAGAACGCCTAATGTGGAAAGTATCGTCGCTCTGACTGCCACACATTTCGCACTCTGCCATTTTGTATTAAATCCACCATAAAACATAATAAAGACTAAGGCAGCGGCACAAACCTTTTCTGCCACCCCATAGTTATCAAATTGAATTTTGAATAGTCCGTCACATCCAAAAATCATTCCTACTGCCATAAATAAAATAAGGGCAGGCATTCCGAACTTACCGGAAAACCGGTCTGCCAGAATACAGGAAAACAAAATAGCTGCAATTAATAAATACCCAAATGTCATACTCCTGTCCTTTCTTTTTTGTCTGTTTACAAGTTCCTGTTACTTTATAGACCCTGCAAAATATTTTTTATATCTTTATTGCATCTGATAAAGGAAAGAAAAAGCCCTGCTTCGGCAGGGTTTTACTTCTTTGTACTGTTATTATAGTAATGGATTTTGCAAAATATGTCAAATGTAACTGCCGTGGAGCAAGGAATCCACGGCAGTCTGATAAAAGGGGGGTAATACTATTTTGGGGTTATGGCTTGTTTATGTCAAACCGATTAAACCTGTACGAATGCCGGTGTGTCTGCCGGTGCATTTACAAGTTCTTTCAGTTCAGCATCTAATTTCAGCAGTGTAATGGAATATCCTGCCATATCAATAGATGTCATGTAGTTGCCTACCAATGTCTTTGCTACTTTGATATTCTTCTCTGCTAATACCTCAGATACTCTCAGGTTTGCAAGATAGAGTTCCTGTAAAGGAGTTGCGCCAAGACCATTTACCATAACAGCTACCTCGTCGCCTGCATTGTAAATGCCTTCTGCTAAAATTTTCTCTAATAATGTATCTGTTGTCTCAGCAACGCTGCGGATCTTCTCTCTGTGTGTTCCCGGTTCGCCATGGATTCCCATTCCGATCTCTACTTCGTCATCAGCAAGCTCAAAACTTGGTTTTCCTGCTGCCGGTACAGTACAAGGAGCAATTGCCATTCCCATGGAACGTACATTTGCAATAACTTTTTCTGCTACTGCTTTTACTTCTGCTAAGCTGCCGCCTTTTTCTGCACATGCACCTGCACATTTATGTACAAAGATTGTTCCTGCAATACCTCTTCTTCCGGTTGTCCATGTACTGTTCTCTACAGCAACGTCATCATTTACAACAACTTTTTCTACTTCAATGCCTTCGTCTGCTGCCATATCTGCTGCCATCTCGAAGTTCATAACATCACCGGTGTAGTTCTTGATTACTAAAAGAACACCTTTTCCACCGTCTGCTGCTTTGATCGCTTCATAAACCTGATCCGGTGTCGGAGATGTAAACATAGCACCTGCTACTGCTCCGTCTAACATACCTTTTCCAACGTATCCGCCATGTGCCGGCTCATGTCCGCTTCCACCGCCACTGATCAATACAACTTTGCCCTGTGATCCGTTTGCACGAACAAGTACGTCACATCCGTCTACTCTTTTCACATAATCCGGGTGAGCAGCCACCATTCCGTTTAACATCTCGTCTACAATATTGTCTGGGTTATTAATCATTTTCTTCATAAGGGTATTTCCTCCTTTTCGTTTTGTGATTTTTATGTTACTTATTTATAAAGCAAAAACCGTGCCAACTTTTTTCTTCTGTTTTTCACATCTTTTTGCTTTAGGGTTCTGATTGTTTGGTATTTATTACCCAATTGATACTTTTTACCAGGTTCATTCTTACCAACCGCTTATAACAGACTCTGTAAGTATTCCCGTACCTCTTCGGTGGTCGTCAGTGACAGGATCTTATCTACATCACAGATCCCACTTTCAAGATTGCGGATCTGTTCTTTTACGACCGGTGCCTGGGAAGCGCTCATGCTGAGTTCATCAATTCCCAGTGCTAACAGGAATGGGAGTGCCAGTTTGTCTCCTGCCATCTCACCACACATACCTGCCCAGATGCCTGCCTCATGTGCCGCCGTGATCACTCTGTGGATAGAATGGATCACTGCCGGGTTGAAGTAATCATACAGATAGCTGACCGACTGGTTTCCGCGGTCTACCGCTAAGGTATACTGTACTAAATCATTCGTACCGATACTGAAAAAATCTACATGTTTTGCAAATAACGGTGCCATGACTGCGGATGCCGGTGTCTCTACCATGATACCGACCGGAACATCTTCTGCGAATGGTATGTTTTCTTTTCGCATCTCTTCTTTGACTTCTTCGATCAACTGCTTCGTCTCTAAGATTTCCGATAACATGGTAACCATTGGGATCATGATCGCCAGTTTTCCATAGAGTCCCGCTCTTAAGATACTGCGAAGCTGCACTTTGAACATGTCTTTTTGCTGTAAACAGATTCGAATCGCCCTGAAACCTAAAAATGGGTTGTCCTCTTCTTCTAAGCTCAGGCAGTCACAATGCTTGTCACCGCCGATATCCAGTGTACGGATCACACACAGATTACCTCCTGCCTGTTCTGCAACGGAGCGGTATGCTGCTACCTGTTTTTCTTCATCCGGAAGCTGTGCCGATTCCATAAATAAAAACTCGGTCCGGTATAGTCCGACTCCATGGCATCCATACTCTACTGCCTTTTCCATGTCGGTTGGTCTGCTGATATTTGCAGATACCAGTATTTCTTTTCCATCCGTTGTCACTGCAGGCTGTTTTGCTTTTCCCATCAGATATTTTCTCTGCTCTTCCTGTTTTTGAACCTGTTCTTTATAACGGCTCAACTCTTCTTCGGAAGGCTTTAAGATGATCTCGCCTTTGACTGCATCTACGATGATATCATCGCCATCTGCAATTTCCGTCTCATCTAACTCCACACCGACCATGGTCACAAAGCCTTTTGCCTTTGCGATGATCACGGTATGAGAGGTCTTGCTTCCGCTTCCTAACAGGATCGCTTTGACCTGTTTTTCGGAAAGTCCTGCCATGATGGACGGTTCAATGTCCTTTGCACATAAGATGACATCTGCACCTACTACGGAAAACTCTTTCATATGAAGTAATTTTCTTAAAAGCCGGTTACCGACATCTACGATATCCTTCTGTCTTTCACGCAGATACTCATCGTCAATCTCTTCAAACATTGCCTTAAAATCATCGACTGCTTTTAAGACTGCCGATGGTGCTGACATTTTCTGTTCGATATAACCAAGGATCGCATCTTCAAAAGTAATGTCGTCGATCATCAGTTGATGCGCCTCTATGATCTCTGCTTCACTTTCTGATAAACTGTCCCTGTCTTCTAACAGGCTGTCTAAATCATCTTTTGCCAGCGTGTGCGCTTCCTGATATCTCTTCTTTTCTTCTTCCTCAGTGCCTGTCATATAGCGTTTAATCTGTTCCTCATAGTCTGCATTGAGAAATTGGATTTTTCCAATTGCTACTCCTTCTACCACAACATTACCTGTCTTATGCATCTGCTTCACCTCTAGTCCTCATAAAAATGGTTTTTGAACATGTCATCAAGCTGTGTAAAGACTTCTTCTTCATCCTCGCCGGAAACGGTCAGTGTTACTTCTGTTCCGTTTTTGGCTCCTAATGTTGTCAACATTAATACGCTTTTACCATTTGCTTTTTTAGTTGCTGTTGCTATGGTTACATCACTCTTATGCTTTCCGACCAGCTTTGCAATATCTGCTGCCGGTCTTGCATGGATTCCCATCTTATTTGTAATTGTGTATGTTGCTGATTTCATTTACTCACCTCATTTATTTTTTTATTCTGAATCTTATTCCAGTTTTGATACCTGTTTTGCTAACTCAGCTGCTTCGATCACTTCTTTTAAGTTGCCGCCGATCGCTGCCTGTACTGCTGCACTGATGGCTCCTTCTAAGATCGGAGCATCTGCAATCTGAACCGGAATATCTTCCTCTAACAGGTCAATTGCCATCTGGGAACTTAAGATACCGCTTCCTAAATCTGCGAGTAAGACTACGCCCTCTCCGCCATTTGCCTGCTCGATTCCTTCTTTGATACGGATCGCATCGGTTCCGATACTTCCGTCTTCCATACCTCCGACTGCTACCACACGATGATCTTTTCCTGCCATCTGTACTGCTAATTCATAGATACCTTCTGCTGCTTTTTTACTATGAGATACGATTAATACTCCTACCATGTCAAGCCTCTCTCCTGTTTGCTCTATTTATTCTCCAGATAAAAATCCCGGATTGCTTCTAATGTAATCGTTGCAGATGTTGCACCCGGATCCTGATGTCCGATACTGCGGTCTCCTAAGTAACTTGCTCTTCCCTTGGTTGCACGGATGGTCTTTGTAAATTCCACGCCTTCCCTTGCAGCTTCACACATTGCGTTTAAGCAGGTCTCTGCATCATCACCATTTTCGATTCCCTTTGTCAGAGCGTCCAATGCCGGCTCTAATGCATCTAACATGGTCTTTTCACCTTTGACTGCTTTTCCGCGCATCTTGATACCGCCGATGACTTCTGTCAACATTGCCTTTGCATCTTCTAAGGTAATGGATGTTTTTCCTTTGACTGCTGCTCCGGCTTTCATATAAGCAGTTCCGTAAAGTGGTCCGGAAGCTCCTCCTACTTTAGAAAGAAGAACCATACCAACTTTTTTCAGTACTACTCCATAATCTTCCTCATCTTCCGGAAGCTGTTTCATAACCTCTGTAAAACCTCTTGCCATGTTGACACCGTGGTCTGCGTCACCGATCTCTCTGTCAAGGTCTGTTAAAAAGTCTTTGTTTTCTACGATTGCGTCACTGATTTTTTGCATACACTGATATATTTTTGTAGCCATTTTAAAACCTCCTGTCGTTATTTTTTTCTGTTGTTTATTTATATAGCAAATTTCGTGCCAAGTTTTTTGTGTGGAAATTTATTTTTTATTTTTTTTAGTTATTGGGGATTATTCTTATTGATTTAGGAGGATTTATACAGGCGGTATTTAGCAGATGTTTTCCGGGGTGTTGAGACAGCAGATATTTATTAACAGATTCCGGGGTGTTGAGACAGCCGGCACCCGGCAGATATTCCAAGGTTCCTTGTGCAGACCATTCCGATGAACCTCTGAATGCAGGAAATGCGCCGCCAGTGGGCGACGCATTTCCCTGAGTTTCATCTCCATTGCACAAAAGTCTCCTGTCATATCTGCCGGGTGCCGGCTGTCATATACGCTGTGAATCTGAATCTGGCATAAAAAACTGCTGACGAAACGGTTATGATAAATAAATATATATATATAAATACTATATAACTATTTTTTTATGTTCAAAAAATCTTGATTTTGGATTGGACGGATTGTAGACGGAAGGTTGTGTTTATTATGAGGCAAAAGATGGCTCACAACTTAGTGGCTGGCAACTTGCACAAAACCGGGACTGCTTTTGTGACTTTGTGAGAAAATTAGTAAATCTTAGTCTGCCTGTTCATGTATAGTGTTTTGCTGCCATGGACGGCAGCAAAAGTCTTAGCACCCCACGGACGGGGTGTCTAAGACGTACACGTCACTCCATCACAGCCTGACTCAGGCAGACTTAGATTTTCTTATTTTCGTACAACGGAACAAAACAAACCCGGTTTTGTGCATCTCCCAACCCCAAAACTAGAAACCTCCTTTTAACACCCTAATCCTATAGCGAAAAAACAAGACTTCACTTTGGGATTTTTTCCTAATGTGAAGTCTTGTTGGGAATTATGACTATAGGTTGGGAATTTTTACCCAACGTTATTCTTCTATGTGATATTTTCTCGCTTTTGCTGCCACGGTCTTATGGGTCAGTCCCAATGCTTTTCCGGCGGCGTTATAGCTTCCGTATTTTTTGAGTGCCTTTCTTATGATCTCACGCTCATAATATTCCCATGGCATGATCTCGTCATTTCCTGTTACGATCTCTTCCGCGGATGTTTTTCCTAAGGACAGTCCTGCGTCATAAAGTCCGTTTTCCGTGACTGCCTCTGACGGTACCTCATCATTGACAGCCGTGTGGTAATTTTCACTGATGTAGTGTGGCAAATCTTCTTTTTGCACTTCCCTGCCATCTGCTAAGATATTGATACGCTCCATGACGTTTTCTAATTCACGGATATTTCCCGGCCAGGAATAGTGGATCAGGGCATCCATGGCTTCGCCACTCAGCTTCTTTGGCTCACAGCCTAATTCTTCTGCGATTTTATTCAAAAAATATTCCGACAGTACCGGTATGTCCTCCCGGCGTTCCCGAAGCGGCGGCAGCCAGATTGGAATGACGTTCAGACGATAGTAGAGATCCTCTCTGAATTCTCCGTTTTCGACTAATTCTTCTAAGTTCCGGTTCGTTGCC
Source organism: Maccoyibacter intestinihominis (assembly GCF_040096355.1). Classification (NCBI taxonomy): domain Bacteria; kingdom Bacillati; phylum Bacillota; class Clostridia; order Lachnospirales; family Lachnospiraceae; genus Maccoyibacter; species Maccoyibacter intestinihominis. The sequence continues at coordinate 9,507 of NZ_JBBMEX010000001.1, read as the reverse complement.
GCAATAATTCTTGCATCTACGGTGATCGTGCGGTCATCGCCGACCCGCTGAAATTCTTTTTTCTGGATGACACGCAGCATTTTTGCCTGCATGGATTTATCCAGTTCTCCGATCTCATCTAAAAAAATGGTTCCTTTATCAGCAAGTTCAAATTTACCGATCTTGGTCTTTATCGCTCCGGTATAAGCACCTTTGACATGACCAAACATTTCACTTTCCAATAAATTTTCCGGGATTGCCGCACAGTTGACACGGATAAACGGCTGTGTGGCACGTTCACTCGAATAGTGGATCGCCTCTGCGATCAGTTCTTTTCCGGTGCCACTCTCTCCACGGATCAGGACATTAAAATTATTGTCCGCCGTCTTAGCCGCTAATTTCATGGCATCGTAGAGTTTGTTGCTGACTCCTACGATCCGGTTGAAAGCAGGGTTTAATTTTTTACGGCGGTGCAGCTCTTCTTCTAAGTATTCTGTCTTTGCGGAAAGATGACTGATACGGTCGATCAGTTCTTCTATCTCACTTAAATTTTTTACAACGGAAATTCCTCCGGTGATCTGCTGATTGACAATGATCGGAACGATATTTGCCACTACGCTTTTGCCGTTTTTCTTCTGGCTGATCTCGCCCATGATCTTCTGTCCTTTTTCTAAGACCCGCATACGGCTTCCATTTGGAGATATCTCATGGATGTTATCGCCCTCAGAAATATTTTCTCCGGTAATTTCATTATAGGAACCATTAATATAGGTAACGGTACCTTCTCTGTCAAACACACAGATCCCGTCCTGCACGGCTTCTAATATCTGAAGATATCGCTCCTTTAGCTCTTTGACTTCTTCAAATTCCCACGAAATCTGTACCAGTCTCGACACATCTTCAAAGGTACTGATGGCACCTTTGATCTCATCATTTTCAATAATTGGTGTCGTATTTACTACAATGGTCGATTTGCCGATCTCTCTCGTATAGCCTAAGATCGGTTCTTTGGTGTCTACAACCTCCGGAAGTCTGGAATCCGGGAAAACCTCCGTCACTTTTCTTCCAAGCACCTCTCTTGCCGGAATCCCAAACAAATGCTCTGCCTCTGTATTATAGATAATGATCGTGTGCTGATTGTCTACGACTAAAAGTCCGCTCTCGATGTTACTGTAGACATTTTCTGCCGTGATGACATTATCCTGCAACAAATTGTCCACCTGATTCAGTTCTGACGGGCTGATATTAAAATCACCCTCTAGGAACTGCTTCATCTCTTTTGATGCTTCTTCTGCCTGCTCTCCTTCGGTCACTAAGTAGATCTCTTCACCTTTTTTGACCTTCAACGCCGTTACTAATAAAATACTGGTCAGCGGTACGTTGTGCAGTCCCTCTCTGTGTACGGAATAGAGTACGTTATATTCATTTTGCAGACGATCTGCCTTTTGTACAATGGTCGCTGCCACACGGACATGGAGACCTTTTTCATAATGTATCGTTACTTTTTCTTCAATTCTCTGTGTCTTACTCATGCATTTCCTGCCTTTTTCTTTACACATATTCCTTTCGCATCTGCGTATTTGGTATCTGCATCTGCTCTCTATATTTTGTCACGGTTCTTCTCGATATCCGAATCCCCTTTTTTTCTAACTGCTCTGCGATTTTTGCATCCGATAATGGTTTTTGCTTATTCTCGCTGCGGATAATCTCCTGAATACAGGTCAGCACATTGCAGTTATTTCCATCGGAGGTTTTATTGGAAAAGAAATATTTTAATTCAAAAATCCCCCAGCGGCATTCTAAATATTTATCCCGCACTGCCCGGCTGACGGTTGACTCATGGACATCCAGTTCCTGTGCAATGTCTAAAAGGTTCATTGGTTTTAAAGAGGCTTTTCCTTTTTCAAAGAACTCTCTTTGCCAGTCCACGATCGCCTCTGCTACTGCTGCAAGTGTCTCTTCTCTCTTTCCGATATTCTGAAGCAGTATTTTTGCCTTCTGATACTGTTCTTTTAAATATTTATTTTCCTCGCTGCTGTGCACCTGCCCTAACATTGGTAAATATTCCCTGTTCAGTTCTAAGGTATGTACTTTTTCTTTATTTAAAATGATCCGGTAACCTTTTTCATCTTCTTTTACCGTAATATCCGGATAAATGTATTCGTTTCTGTTTGCACATCCATAACCTCTTCCCGGCACAGGTTCTAATTCTTCCTTAATATATTGGATCGTTTTTGTGATCTCTGCCGTTGTAAGTCCGGTCTGTTTGCTGATCTGCGGGATCTTATTCTGTGCTATTTCATCTAAATATTTTTCGATCAAAAGACGTGCCTGTCTTTGCATCTGTTCTTCGCCCTCCACCTGTAACAACAAACACTCTTTTAAATCTCTTGCAAAAACGCCACACGGCTCTAATGTCTGCATAAAACGGATTTCCCGCTCTAACTCTTCTTTCGATAGTCCGATGCCTTTTGCTAACTCATCCATGTCCATTTTTAAATATCCTGACTCTTCTAAACACTCGATCAGATATTTGCCTATTTTCTGGCGACGTGGACTGATTTTTTTTGTATATAACTGCATACGCAGATATTCTGCTAATTCGGTATCCTCGCTCTTTTCATCCGCTATCGCATTGAGATACGACTGATAATCGGTATCTTCCGTCTTTTTTCTGCTGTAATAGCCGATCCCTTCCCCCTGCGAACGGCGAACCTCTTTTTTTTCAGGCTCTTTTGCATAGTCTAACATCGGGTTTGAAAGAACTTCTTCCTCAATACACTGGTTCAATTCTTCGGTTCCCATCTGCAAAACGGATAAGGACTGCTCCATCTGCGGGGTAAGTGCAAGTTTCTGCGTCTGTTGGATAGAGACATCCATTCCAAGCTGCATGGCAATCACCTCATTTTTATGATTTGACTCATTTCACTCATTATAGCATATCCTTTAGGGAAAGGGATAGCTTTTTTGACTCCTGCGGATGCTCTTCAAACAATGTTTTTTTCGTTCGCTCTATCTCATCTTTTAACTCGCGTGCCGATAGCAGCCGACAGCCCTGTCCACGGATGATGATCTGTTCTAAGCCGTCGGAAGTTGCAACCGTGACGTTGTATTTTTTCCCATTTTCATGAGCAAATTTTTCAATATACTGGTCTGCGGTTTCCGCTTCTTTTGTAAAGACCACATGGATATTGTGATAGGTGCTGATCTCTGTCTTGTGTCCCTGCACCCGATAGGCATCAAACACGACGATCAAATTACATTTTTTCATTCCCTGATAATCACAGAGGACATCTAAGAGTTTTCCCCTTGCTCCGTCTATGCTTACCTGTGCTAAATCCTTTAAATCCTCCCATGCAAAGATTACGTTGTAACCATCCACTAACAGATATTCTTCCCGCACTTCCTGCTTTTTCGGCTTTGAAGTAGACTTATAATATTCCGGCACTTTCTTTTTCGGAAGAGTCTTTTGCTTTTTATTTGCACCAACGGACTGTGCGATAATGCGGTCTACCTCTTCCGTATCGATCCATGCATCGGTTTCTTTTGACACCCGGTAAGCTGTCTGTTTTTCTTCGGAGGAATCTGACGGTTTTTCCTGCATAATGGATGGAAGATGCATATATTCCTTCACTTCGTACCACGGAACGAGAAAACCTGCTCCATGCGCACAGAATACGGAACCCGTCGGATGCAGTGTATCCCGTTCCGAATCATAACCGGTTGCCGCAAGCACTTCTTCCGTATTATGGCAGGGTGCATAACCCTTTAGCGTACATTGCAGTGTTCCGTTCCCTCTGGTATAGGCATGGACTTCCTTCTGGTAATCCCGCATGGTGCTGACCGGTGCCATTCCCGTAAGAATGGTTCTGTCAGCCTCTGTCTGCGGCAGTCCAAAGGTTCCATGCATCCGCTCGATATCTGTCATGGCACGTCCCACATTTTCCGATGGAAGTTCTAACCGATACTCATAATAGGGTTCTAACAAAACACTGTCTGCCTGCTTTAAGCCCTGACGGACGGCGCGGTACACCGCCTGTCTGAAATCTCCGCCCTCTGTATGCTTTAAATGTGCCTTTCCTGATACTAACGTAATACGGATATCGGTAATCGGTGCTCCGGTCAGAACCCCTCTATGCTCTGTTTCCATCAGATGTGTGAGGATCAGCCGCTGCCAGTTCCTGTCTAATAAATCCTCACTGCAGACAGACATACACTGCACACCGCTTCCCGGTTCTCCCGGCTCTAACAATAAATGTACCTCTGCATAATGGCGCAGCGGCTCAAAGTGTCCGACTCCCTCCACGGTATTTTGTATCGTTTCTTTATAGAGAATGTTTCCCTGTCCAAATTCCACTTCTGCGCCAAACCGTTCATAGATCAGTGTTTTCAAAACCTCTAGCTGGACTTCCCCCATCAACTGTACATGGATTTCCTGCAATGCCTCTTCCCATACAATATGAAGCTGTGGCTCCTCTTCTTCTAATTCCCGAAGTTTTGGCAATAAAAGGATCGGATCATCGCCTTCCGTTGGGATCACCTGATAATTTAACACCGGCTCTAAAACCGGAAGATACGTCCCCTGTTCCGCTCCGAGACCCTCGCCCGGATAGGTGTCGGACAGACCTGTCACCGCACAGATACTTCCGGCTTCTACTTCATTGACTGCCTCGTATTTTTCTCCTGAATAAATACGGATCTGGTTTACCTTCTGCCCCTCGATCACAGCTTTTACCTTCAGGCTTCCACCCGTGATCTTTAAATAGGTCAGACGGTTTCCTGCTTCATCCCTTGCGATCTTAAAGACTTTTGCCCCGAATGTTTCGGGATACGCTGGGACTTTTATCAGTTCCTGCATCTGCTCTACGAATTCTTTTACTCCTTCTAACCGGAGTGCCGAACCAAAAAAACACGGAAAGAGCTGTCTTTCTAAAAACAGCTCCTGTAGCGTCTCCTTTTTTAATCTTCCTATCTCTAAAAATTCTTCTAATGCATCCTCACTGCAGACTGCCGCTTCCTCATAAAAATGCACATCTCTTTTTGCAGAAAAATCCACGCAGCCTTCCTCTAAGACGTTCTTTAACTCCTGCAAAAGCACCTCTGCATCCGTTCCCTTCTGATCCATCTTATTGACGAATACAAAAGTCGGGATCTCATAACGTCTGAGCAGATTCCAGAGGGTTCTGGTATGTCCCTGCACTCCGTCTGCTCCGCTGATGACTAGGATCGCATAGTCTAACACCTGCAATGTACGTTCCATTTCCGGAGAAAAATCCACATGTCCCGGCGTATCTAACAGTGTCACCTGCGTGGTTCCAAGTGGGAACACTGCCTGTTTAGAAAAGATCGTGATTCCTCTTTCCCTCTCTAATGCATAGGTATCTAAAAAGGCATCCCAGTTATCTACTCTTCCCATAGTCCGGATTGCCCCACTGGTATATAACATTCCCTCCGATAAGGTTGTTTTTCCCGCATCCACATGTGCCAGTATTCCTACTACGATTTTTCCCATAGTCTTTCCCTTTTCCCTACTCTAATTCAAATGCTCCGGTATAGAGCTGATAATATCTTCCTTTTTGTGCGATCAGATCCTCATGTGTTCCACGTTCCATGATCCTGCCGTGTTCTAAGACCATAATGACATCCGAATTGCGTACCGTCGAAAGTCTGTGTGCAATGACAAACACGGTCCTGCCTTCCATCAGTGCATCCATACCTTTCTGTACGATTGCCTCGGTTCTCGTATCGATCGAAGATGTCGCTTCATCAAGGATCATAACCGGCGGATCGGCTACTGCTGCACGGGCGATCGATAAAAGCTGTCGCTGCCCCTGTGAAAGATTTTCTCCATTTCCGGTCAGCATCGTATCATAGCCATCCGGCAGCCTGGTGATAAAATCATCTGCTCCGGCTAATTTTGCTGCCTCGATACACGCTTCATCCGATGCCTCTAAATTACCGTAACGAATATTTTCCATCACGGTTCCGGTAAAAAGATTCGTATCCTGCAATACCATGCCAAGGGAACGACGTAAATCCGATTTTTTGATCTTATTGATATTGATACCGTCATAACGGATCTTTCCATCGGCAATATCATAAAAACGGTTGATCAGATTCGTGATCGTCGTCTTTCCCGCTCCGGTCGAACCGACAAATGCAACCTTCTGTCCCGGTTTCGCATAAAGCGTCACATTGTGAAGCACGGTCTTGCCCTCTTCATAGGCAAAGTCCACATCAAAAAAGCGCACATCTCCGGTCAGCTTCGTATAAGTGACCGTTCCCTCCTTGCGGTGCGGATGTTTCCACGCCCACATTCCGGTACGTTCCTTACATTCCCGAATGACTCCGTCCTCTTCTTTTGCACGGACTAAGGTGACATATCCCTCATCTGCTTCCGGTTCTTCATCGATCAGATCAAAGATCCTGCTTGCGCCTGCCATACCCATAACTACCGCATTGACCTGCTGGGAAACCTGATTGATATTTCCCGCAAACTGTTTGGTCATATTTAAAAACGGCACTACGATGCTGATGGCAAACGGCAGTCCTGAAATGCTGACATTTGGCACTTTTAACATTAAAAACAATCCGCCTGCAAGTGTCACTGCAACATATAACAGATTTCCGATATTATTCAAGATCGGGCCGAGTGTATTGGCATATTTATTTGCTCTTTCCGATACTCCAAACAGTTCCTCATTTAAAGCATCAAAATCTGCCTTGCTCTCTTCTTCATGGCAAAAGACTTTTACAACCTTCTGCCCATTCATCATCTCTTCAATATATCCTTCTACCTTACCGATCGATTCCTGCTGACGGATAAAGTATTTCGCCGAGTTGCCACCAACTTTTTTAATGACACGCAGCATAATGATAACACCCGCCACAATGACAAGCGACATCCAAAGACTGTAATACAGCATGATCCCAAATACCGTAATGACCATGACCCCGGAACTTAAAAGCTGCGGCATACTCTGCGAGATCAACTGGCGGAGTGTATCAATATCATTCGTATAATAACTCATGATATCTCCGTGGCTGTGTGTGTCAAAGTATTTAATTGGAAGGTTCTGCATCCCGTTAAACATTTTTTCACGCAGTTTTTTCAAAGAACCCTGTGTGATCACTGCCAACAAACGGCAGTAAGTAAAGGATGCGATCAGGGAAACGGCATAGAGGATTGCCAAGATTGCCGCCATCCCGAGGATTTTTCCTGCAACTGCCTCCCAGTCTCCGCTCTGATAGCTCTGCTCGATCACTGCAATAATATTCTGCATAAATACTGCCGGGATCGCACTGACAATAGCATTAAATAAAATACAGAATAATACAACCGGCATCAAAACCGGATAAAACGAAAACAACGTACGGATGATCCTTCTGATAACACCTTTTTTCGGTGCTGCCTGCATTTCTTTATTCTCCATCCGTCTCACCTCCTCTATTCTGTGAAGCATAGACTTCCTGATAGATCGCATTTTCTTTTAATAATTCTTCGTGTGTTCCAACTGCCTGTATCCTGCCACCTTCTAACACAAGGATGCGGTCTGCCTCCTGTACGGAAGAAATCCTCTGGGCAATGATGATCTTTGTCGTATCAGGAATATACTCTTTGAATGCGAGACGTATCATCGCATCTGTCTTGGTATCTACCGCACTGGTCGAATCATCTAAGATCAATATCTTTGGTTTTTTCAGCAATGCCCTTGCAATACAAAGTCTCTGCTTCTGTCCACCGGAAACATTTGCTCCACCCTGCTCGATATGGGAGGCATACTGATCCGGAAACTGCATAATGAATTCATCCGCCTGTGCTAATTCACATGCCTGCTTCATCTCCTCCTCTGTGGCATTTTCATCACCCCAGCGAAGATTATCCATGATACTTCCGGAAAATAAAATATTTTTCTGCAATACAACGGCAACCTGATTTCTCAGGGCTTCAATGTCATAATTTTTTACATCCAGACCGCCGACTTTTACGGTTCCTTCCGTTGCATCATAAAGACGCGGGATCAACTGCACCAACGAGGACTTTGAGGAACCGGTTCCACCGATGATCCCGATCGTTTCTCCCGATCGGATATGCAGATTGATATCCGCAAGTGCTTTTCTCTTTGCCTTTTTTGAATAAGAAAAACTTACATTTATATAATTATTCCTCTAACTTTCCCCATTTTACAGGCTTTTCCGCCTGTCCATTAGTGAAATGATATGTAGTTTCCCTTATTTTTGCCCTTATGAGATAATCACAAGGGAAATAAGGGAATTTTTTTAGTCATTACCTACCACTTTATCAAGAAGCCGAACCGATTTTCGTTTCGCATCTCTTGTGGAGTGAGCATAGACATTCATTGTGGTACTGACATCTGAGTGTCCCAACAATTCCTGTACATCTTTTGGGGCTGCTCCATTTGCTAAAAGGTTGCTTGTATAGGTGTGACGTAACTGGTGGAAATGAAAGCCTTCAAATCCCTCTAATGCTTTTGCCACCTTTCTGCATACCGTCCCCAAAGTAGTCGGAAGTTCCAGACAACCATCCGGTCTTAAGCAGACAAAAGAAATTTCTTTATAATCTGCCGGGACTTCCTGCGTTCTGTCTAAGCAATAATATTCGTAGTACACTCTGTTTTTCTCTTTGACCTCTTTGTAGTAGTTCGTGTGATAAAGTTCTCCGTACTGCATTCGATTTTTTAACTGCTCTTTCCGGGCATTACGGAAAATCTCTACCAGTGTATCTCCAAAATCAACAACCCTTACTTTTTTCCGCTTGGTTGGTCCGATGATATATTTGCGCTTTGAGCCATCATATCGGATGCTGCGTCTTATGGTAAGGCATTGTTCTTCCAGATTTACGTCCTGCCATGCCAAACCGCAGGCTTCTCCAATACGAAGCCCGGCATAATAGGCTATCTGGATTGGAAGTATTGCGGCTGGGTTCTTTTTTTGCAGATAAGCAAGCAATCTTTCATAATCTTCTCGTGAAATTGGTTGGACATTTCCGCCCATATCCTCATCGGAAAACAAATCCACTTCATCCGTCTGATACCGCAGTTTAATATACTGCATGGGATTGAACGTAATATACTGCTTTGGAAATACTGCAAAACGGAAGGACTGCTGCATGACTGCGGAAAAAGAATGGATATAATCTTTGCTGTAACCCTTTCTCTCTTTTCCGTCGGGATGAACTCCCCCGAAGGAAAGCAAATCGAAGAAGGATTGCAAATGTTCAGAGGTTACATTTTTCAGTTTCCGTTCTGCCAATGGGTGTTTCTTGATATTTCGGATTGTTCCGAGGTAATTCTCCACCGTACCATTGCTGAGCGTACCTGTTTTTAATTCCTCCTCTGCCCACACATCCAAAAGCTGTCCGACTGTGAGATTTTCCGCTTTGGCAACAAATTTCTTTTTCTCATAATCATCCATTGCCTGACGGAGCAGCTTTTCAGTTTCACTTTTGCTTTCTGTTCCAACGCATTCTTTCTGAACAAGATTGCCGCTTGCGTCCTCTACATAGAA